>PWJZ01000076.1 GCA_003559855.1 Bacteroidales bacterium | reverse complement strand
TTTTTGCAAGGTCATCTGGAAGAATAAATAAGTAACGTGTGACGAGTAATCCCGAAGGGTCGGGATTTCGCTTTCGCTCAACGGTTAACGAGTGGTTAAAACTTTATTTTATAAGGCTTAGAGTATTAACTAAAAATACCAGACGGCATGCATATAATTGAAATCAATCAAATGATAAACTTGAAAAACAGAAGCAGATTACAAAGAAATCCTTATAAAGCTGTTCACCCTGTGGAATACTGTTTATTTTGGTTATATGATTTGAATTTATATTCTATTCCACAAGGTAAATCAGCGTCATCATTGTTCTATTAAAAATACATTTTATGAAAAATATGACCTTCACTCCAATCGGAATAATCCACTCCCCTTTCAAAGAACCCAAAGCCATGCCAATTCAGCCGACGGGAGGCAAAGATATTGAAGGAAAAGTTGAGCTGTTTGATGAATATGTTGAAGGATTGAAAAGCCTTGACGGTTTCTCTCACATTATACTGATATATCATTTTCACTTGTCAAAAGAGTTTTCACTGACGGTAATACCTTATATGGATGAAACCTCAAGGGGCGTATTTGCCACACGTGCCTCCAGCAGGCCAAACTCAATTGGCATATCTGTAGTAAAACTTGAAAAAATTGAAAAAAATATTCTTCATATCAAAAATGTTGACATTGTCGACGGCACACCACTTTTGGATATAAAACCCTATGTTGCACAATTCAATTCTGAAGAAGAGAGCAAAATAGGCTGGCTGGAAAAGAATATAGGCAAATTAGCGGATAAAAAGAGCGATAACAGATTTAATATATGAATCATTTCTACGGAATCCGCATTCACCGAAACCTGTTCATAAAACTCCTAACCTTTATTTTCACATAGCTCAATAAGAACTCCTCCTGTAGATTTTGGATGTAAAAAAGCAATATCAAGCCCTTCGGCTCCTTTACGTGGTTCTTTGTCTATAAGTTGTATTCCTTTTTTTTCAAGATCTTCAAGTGTGCTTTCCAGATTTTCAGTTGCAAAAGCCAGGTGATGAACACCCTGGCCTCGCTTCTCAATGAACTTCCCAATAGGTCCTTCAGGGTCTGTTGATTCAAGCAACTCTACCTTAGTCTGACCAACACGAAAAAAAGCCGTCCGTACTTTTTGATCTTTTACTTCTTCTATACCATAACATTGCAAACCCAAAACATCTTCATAAAATTTTACCGACTCTTCAAGATTGTTTACAGCTATCCCTATGTGCTCAACATGAGTTGTTTTCATTATTATAAAGACTTTATGATTTAACCGGTTTATAAAAAATTTTGACTCAAAAATAAACTTTTTTAAAACTCAAGCCCTAAAAGATTTTCCATTTTATTAAATCCCAAATCCCTGCCGAGCGGAGCAAGATCACGAACACAAATAGAATTAAATATAATAAAAGTAAATATTACCTCCAATACTGTCAACTTTAACAGAATAATGTATTAATATTGAGATTCTGAAGGCTTAAAAAAATTTAATCGAACAGTAGTGTTAATAAATTTAAAATTTCAGTCTAGATTGTGTAACACTGTGTAACAAAAAAAACAAGTTCTTTTTAGTTATCTGATTGAGGTTTAATTTATTTGAATTCCTTTTGCTCGCAAAACATGGTGCAAGGTTTGGGATTTTAAATTTGGGATTTTTGCAAACAATAAACCAAAACGTCACGGCTGCCGGGTTATATCCCATATCACTTCGTGTTCCCAGTTTTGCCTGACACTAACTTTCTCGTCAATAATATAAACCGGCTCGGGTTGAATCCCTCTAAGATAATTACCCGTATTCCATATGCCGCTATTATTTTTATCGTGTATCACTTTAAACCGGTAATCACCTGGAGATAAATGTTGAAACAGATATTCGCCGCTGTTATTTATAAATTTTTCTTTGAGGATTTTATCCTGTCTGTCCAATAGTTGAAGGATGTAGTTTTCTTCTTCGATAGGTAAAGTTACGTTAAGCATAATTATACCGTAACTTTCATAATTAGAAGTTGTAAAAGAAGCTCTCAATGTATCACTATTTGCAAATCCAAAAATATCTGTAAAAGTACTATCGGGTATTATAAATTTATATTCGGTTTCTTGCTCCAGTTCCATATCAAACTTAAATCTTCTGTTAGCTTTCCCGAAAGACTTCCAGACGCTTTCTACCGGTATTGAATCGTTCATGAATATTTCTATTTTTGTCGTATCCAAAGTTTTAACAGGGTTGTTGGTTGTTAGCTCAAATCTATCAAAATAGTTAAAAGGTCTGCCTGCCCTGTGATTTGAAGTTAAGGTCAGTTGAGGTTCAACGCTTCTTACCCGGCGATCTTCACGCACTCTCAGCGACCTTTTCACTGTGTCAATTAAATTATCACCATCCCACACTTTAAGATAAAGTGAATCTCTGTCAACGTTATTAAGCCATATAAACAGAGAATCTCTGTTTTTAGAGAACTCCCTTATTTTCCATTCATGGTCTCTGTCAAAAGGGTTCATGTATTCTTCAACATAAACAGAATCGAACGGTATTCTAAACTCAATGGTCAATTTTCCCGGTTCGGCATATCTTACTGCTGAAATGCGTTGTACTGTATCTTCCTCTTTAAACATTCGCAATTTATAAAAGGCAGTTTCTTTTTTTCTGTATTCATCCGTCAAGTCATTTTCTTCTTTTAAGACGTCATCTTCATCGTCCTGCATATCAGCTTCTGCATCTTGCTGTTCATCAGCGGTTATTTCCTCATCATTTTCGGGTTCTTCTTCAGGAAACACATATTCGGGCACAACCAGCGAATCAAGGAAAGCTATCTTTTCGTCAGGCTGATCATATATATAATTATAATTCAAATCTTTAAGTGCAAACATCATATATTCATTCTTTCGCATGTTATTGATCTCAAATCTTCCCTTCTTATCGGTCCTTGAAATATATACCGGCAATTCCTTGTAGGGTACCGAGTCGTAAATATTGTCATACATCATCACATAAACACCTTCTGCCGGTTTAAGATCAAAAGCATTAATCACTTCTCCCCTTACCGAAAGCGAATCCACATAATCACCGGTAGATACGACAAACTGAAAATTAGGTATAGGATTATGTTCGGTTATATCCTGTATTGCATCACCAAAGAAAAAGTTATACGTAGTATTTTCTTCAAGCTCTTCATCAATACTCATAATTATTGACCTGCCTCTTATTCGTACTTCGGGCATTGTTTTTAAGGGTGGCGAAACAAGCATTTTTTGATGCAAATTGTGCAGCCTGACGTACTCATTAAAGAATATCCTGACATCCGAACCGTCATAGTGTGTCGAATAATTAGGCGGGGTACTTCTGATGACTTCAGGAGGATCCTCGTCTTTAGGTCCTCCATGCGGAGCGACAACATTGGCACAGCCGGCAACGCAAACCACCGATGCAAACAATACAACCGCACGAAAACGTTTTACTATTTCCCTGAATCTATGCATATTCGACCGCAAAACAACAATTTTTACCATTCAAAGAAGAACACAAGTGAATCTGCAAAAATACTACTATTTTAACTTAGGCCTTACAACATTATTGTATGCTCTTTAACGTTCCGAATTCGAAATCCTTTTCAAGGAAGTACTCCAAAAAACGTGGTAATACGTACAAACATTTTTCTGCCGGCCTTTCGGAGTCATGAAAAACCACAATTGAACCCGGTTTTGTATAATTCAGTACATTGTATAAACAACTTTGTTTATCTGTATTTTCATCAAAATCACCTGCCAGCAGACTCCACATGATTATCCTGTAATTATTATGCAGCTTGATCGCCTGCCGGGGTGTTATTCTTCCGTATGGCGGCCTGAACAACCTGCTCTTAATAATATTATCAGCCCTGCGAATATCAGCAATGTATTTATCCGAATTCGTTCTCCAACCATCCAAATGGCTGAAACTATGATTACCGGCATCATGACCTCTATTAATTTGTTGTTGATAAAGCACGGGAAATTGAGAAGCTCTTTTGCCAACACAAAAAAAAGTAGCTTTTACATCATACCTGTCCAACAAATCTAAAATATTATCGGTAACTCCCGGTGTTGGTCCGTCATCAAAAGTGAGGAATATCTTTTTTTCATAGGTTTTTACTTTCCAGGTTAAATAGCCTGAAGTTAATATTGGCAAAAGAGGTGGAGGTTTTATTCTTGTCATAACTAAATTTAATCTGAAACAAATTTAATTTTATTTTTTGCATTTGTAAAAAGTAACAACTATTGCCGTTAAATCTTTAAACAAATTACAAACCCTGATAAATAACATCAGTGTGAGGCAGCAAGTTACATGCACTTGCCTGTCATCCGTCACTTGTTACTTACTATTACCTTTGCACTTATGCAATACAAAACTCAAAAACAAGATATCCGTACATTAACAGAGGAGCAATTAATTGGTTTTTTTGAAACCTCGGGTTCGGAACCATTCAAAGGAAAACAGGTTTGGGAATGGTTATGGAAAAAGCATGTTTTGGATTTTGATAAAATGACCAATCTTTCTGTTTCGGAACGTAATTTACTTACCGAAAAATTTTTTATAAATCAGGCATTGATTAACGATATAAAGATCAGCCATGACACAACCATTAAGGCTATTTTTATTCTTCATGATAAGCTGATGGTTGAGAGTGTACTGATACCTGACAACGATCGCGTAACAGCTTGCATTTCTTCACAGGTGGGCTGTACGTACGGGTGCCGATTTTGTGCTACTGCAAAGATGGGATTTAAAAGGAACATGGAATATCCTGAAATATTTGACCAGGTTGTTTTACTCCGCGATCTCTCATACAAACAATATAAAACAGGTTTGACAAATATAGTTTTTATGGGTATGGGCGAACCACTATCAAATTATGATAATGTAACAAGAGCCATTAATATGGTAACACACAAAAACGCCCTGGCAATGTCGCCGTCGCGAATAACGCTTTCAACGGCAGGAATTACTGACGGCATCATTAAACTGGCAAAGAAAAAAGTGAAGTTTAACCTGGCGGTATCTTTGCATACAGCGGATAATAAAAAAAGAAACCTTTTAATGCCTGTAAACCGCAAGAACAATCTTGACGATCTGGCTGATTCACTTAAATTATTTTACAAAGCGACCAACAATCGTATAACCATAGAATATTTGTTGATCGACAATTTCAATGATTCGCCGGCTGATGCACATGCGCTGGCACAATATTGCAAAAATTTTCCCGTCAAGATAAATATTATTGAATACAACAAAGTAGAAAATGCGCCTTTCAGAAAACCATCAAAAGAAAAAACCGAAAAGTTTATCAAAACACTTGAAAAATTCAACCTTATTGTAAACATACGTAAAAGCAGGGGAAATGACGTGGATGCAGCGTGCGGGCAATTGGCAATAAAAACAGGCTCACGGCAGTAAAAAAATTTCTAACCGTGAGCCTTGCTTAACCAAAACTAAAACTATTGAAGAATTGTTATCTGATGAACTAATTGCTTTTTCACGCTCATGGTTGCAGAGGGAAAAAACTTCATTAAATAAACTACAAAATTTATGCCAGAAATATTTTAAACTCATTTTCAGATAATTGTAATTTATCTCAAGGATCTGTTCCCGAAAAATGTTCATTAACGAATAGTTATTGTTCAAATTCGGACAAGTTACCGTAATGATTATTTCGATCAATTACATTAAAAAAGTGCAATTAAAAATTTTATATATCATTAAAATTTTATAATTTCACCATCACAAAATAACATAGATAATTTTTTCAACCATGCCTGTAAAAGATCTTATAACCGACTCTGCGATCCCGCTTCGAACATCCGACACGGCAGTTACTGCATTAAACTGGATGGAAGATTTAAGGGTATCACATCTTCCTATTGTAAACAATAAAAATTTCCTGGGTCTTATATCCGATACAGATATATATGACCTCAACGAGCCTGACGAACCTCTCGGAAATCACAAATTATCACTTATCAGGCCCTATTTGATGTACAACCAGCATTTTTACGATGCTATAAAACTCATTGCTGACCAAAAACTCACGCTCATACCCGTACTTGACGAAGACAATAATTATCTTGGTTGTATTACTCTTTTGAGTTTGGCGGAAAAAATGGCCAAAATAACCTCTGTTGACCAGCCGGGTGGAATAATAGTTATTCAGGTTAACAATATTGACTATTCATTGAGTGAAATTTCCAGAATTGTAGAATCAAACGATGCGAAGATCCTGAGCAGCTATATTACTTCATTTAAAGACAGCACCAAATTTGAGGTAACGATAAAAGTTAATAAAATTGATGTATCCCCTATCCTGCAGACCTTTAATCGTTTTGATTATATTGTCACCGCCACTTTTTCGGAAGAGAGCAATTATGATGATATGATCAATGAAAGATATAAACAACTGATGAATTACCTGAATTTTTGATTGTACCCTGACTCCGGTTCTTTTGCAGGGATTTCTCCACGTTCCGGTTTTTTATTTTTTTGAATCGGAAAGTTTTGTTACTAACCTTTTTACTTTAATTTACATAACCATTTTTCTTAAACCATTTCAGGCAATCTTTAACAGCCATGCTTACCGGTGTATGAGGCATATCAAGCTCCGCTAGGGCTTTACGGGCGGAATAGAAATTTTTTATGCACATTATTTTTGTATTAATTTTATTAAAGGGATTATTAAAGCCCATCTTTGCAAAAAAGCTGCCGATGTAGCCTGTTACGATAAAAGCCTGTGACGGTATCTTTACAAATATCTTTTTTTTTCCTGTGACCTGTTCTATAATTTTGAAGAACTCATAATAGCTCATATTTTCGCCTGCCAGCAGGTAACATTCACCATTTTTTCCTTTGTCTATTGCATTGCATACCGCCATGGCAACATTTGCGACATGTACAAAGTTTTTGCCTCCCGGCGGAACCGGTATTATTTTTCTCTTATAGCCCAGCAACACCAGTTTACCTGAACTCGGTTTAGCATCGCGAGGACCGATCATAAAGGCAGGGTTTACAACTATCACTTCCGTTCCGGAATGTCCGGCATATTTCAATACGGCATGCTGGGCCAATTGCTTGCTGATAGCATAATATGACCGTGTAAAAGGAAACCTGGGCGGTAAATTTTCTGTACCCGGATTTTCAATGCTTCCGTGCCCGAAAGTATTGGCAGAGCTAACATAAACAACTCTTTTAACATTGTTTTTCACGGCAACCTGCATAATATTTTCAGTTGCATGAACATTAACCGGCAAATAATCCTCCAAAGAACGATGGTACTGGCTAGTATCAGCTGCAGCATGAATTATTATATCACAACCTTTAACTGCCCGTTCAATGTCATGAATGTCGGTTATGTCACCATAAAACTTTTCAAATTCAATATCCTTTAAGGAAAATAAATTGCTGGTCTTGCGAACCATCCCTCTGACAGCAACCTTCCTTTGTATAAGTTCAAATACTATGTTGGATGCAAGCAGTCCATTTGCTCCGGTAACCAATACCTTCATAATACCTTGCCTTGTTATTGCTGTGTTTTAGTTTCTCGTAGTACTTTTTTCGACAATACCGATACTTTAATTGAGTCAGGAAAGACTTTTAGAAAAAACCAATTGATATAATTGCCAAATCCCGGAACAATAACCGGTTTACGTTTAAACATTTTACTAACGGCTATGATTGCAACCTTTTCAACAGAAAGCAATCCCATCTTTCCAAATAAACCCTGCCTTCCGATCCGTTTCCTGACATCAGCGTTGGTTTTCATAGGCCCGGGATGTAAAACACTCACTGAAATACCGCTTTTCTTCAACTCCTCATTCAATCCCCTGGAACAATAATAGATAAAAGACTTGGATGCAGGATATATAGTTTTATACCCAATCGGGCTAAATGATAACATGCTCGAAACATTTAGAATATAAGCATTATCATGTCTCTTTAGCTCTGGAAGCAGCTGATGTATTAATAAAACCAGTGCCCTGATATTTAGATCAATTATGTTTTCCAAATAATCAATACTTGACTCTTTAAACGCCATAGTACCGCCAACTCCGGCATTATTTATCAAAATATTTACTTTATAATATTTCTCCGTCACCCAGCCTTTTATCCTAAATATATCCTCCCTTTTTGTCAGATCCGCCTCCAGATAATCAGAATCAACACCAAACTCATCTTTAATCTGCTTGCATAAATAACTTAAACCTTCATTAGGTAAAGCAACCAATAAGACATTAACTTTTCTGCCTGCAAGCTCAAAAGCCAAAGCTTTACCCAAGCCCCTGCTTGCCCCCGTAATCAATGCATAGTTGGTATTTGAATCTTCCATTGGTTTTTTGTTACTACTATGTTTTACCGGTAATTTTTTAAAGCCCCAAATTACTAATAATTTTATATTATACCACCAAAAAAACCGAATCATTTTTTTATTGGCGTAAAAAAATTGGAATAGTTAAAAAAGAAAATTATATATTCGCCTGTGGATTTCAACCAATAAACTTTCAATGGAAATGATCTGTTATTTGTTAAGTTTTGCCAACTTCCTGTATATTAACATCAAACGCAGAGATTCATATCTTTTTTAGCTTTCTCTGTTTACCGATATATATTTTTTTCATCATAAATGATAACATTAATAAAAAAACAATTATCATGGAATTGCCATATACCGAACCCTATAAGATAAAAACAACCGAATCGATTCGTCAAGGCACTTGTGCTGAGCGTGAAAAGTGGATCAAGGAATCAGGATACAATCTTTTCAAGCTTCGCAGTGATCATGTTTTTATAGATCTTTTGACTGACAGTGGTACCGGTGCAATGAGCGATGAGCAATGGGCTGAGATCATGAAAGGTGATGAGAGTTATGCCGGATCAAGATCATATTTCAAATTATCGGACACGGTAAAAGAGTTGCTGGGTATGCCATATTTTTTGCCAACACACCAGGGCAGAGCAGCCGAAAACGTTTTGTTTTCCGCATTAATAAAAGAGGGTGATGTAATTCCCGGCAACTCACATTTTGACACAACCAAAGGCCATATTGAGTTTCGTAAAGCTGCAGCAATCGATTGCACAATAGACGAAGCATTTGATACATCAGGATTTTACCCTTTCAAGGGAAATTTAGATTTAAAAAAACTGGAAAAAGTCTTTAAAAAGTATCCGAAGGAAAAGATACCGCTTTGCATCATTACAATAACGTGCAATACTTCCGGTGGCCAGCCTGTATCGATGAAAAATATAAAAGAAGTGTCAGCTTTGTGCAAAAAATACGGTATAAGGTTATTTTTTGATGCTGCAAGATTTGCTGAGAACGCTTTTTTCATAAAAACCAGGGAGGAAGAATACATGAACGTTGGCATCAGGGATATTGTAAGGGGAATGTTTTCTTATGCCGACGGGGCAACCATGAGTTGCAAGAAAGATGCCATAGTTAATATAGGTGGTTTTATAGCCTTGCGGGATAAAGAAATTTTTGACAAGGCGAGTGTTTTCAACATCATGTTTGAAGGTTATCTGACTTATGGAGGCATGTCGGGAAGGGATATGGCTGCGCTTGCACAGGGTCTTTGGGAGGGAACTGATTTTCAATACCTTGAATCACGAATCAGACAGGTAGCATATCTGGGTGATAAGCTCAAGTATTATAATATTCCGATCCAGGAACCCACTGGGGGGCATGCTGTTTTTGTTGACGCCAAACGCTTTCTGCCAAAACTTCCAAAACAGCAGTTTCAGGCACAAACACTTGCCGTTGAACTATACAAAGAAGGAGGCGTGAGGGGAGTGGAAATAGGAACACTTTTAGCCGACCGTAACCCCCAAACCAGGGAAAACAGATACCCCAAGCTGGAACTGTTACGTCTGGCAATACCGAGAAGGGTATATACCTACAATCACATGGACTATGTTGCAGCCTGCATGGCTAATATATACAACAGACGTAATGAAATAACCACCGGATATAAGATCATAAAGGAAGCGCCTATCATGAGGCATTTTACCATAGAGCTCGAAAAATTATAACGATCCCGGTTTTACAATTTTAAAACCGGCTACTTACCTGCCAACAAGACCATATGATGTTTGCAGGTATTAACGGTATTGAAATTATTAGTAAACCGCTAAACACCGGTTTGCTTTTTATTCGTAACTTTACTGCCAAATGCCGGGAAAAAATCGGATCCGGTCGCAAATATTATAAAGAAATAAAAATTGGAACTAATTACTATTTTGATCCTTTCACTCGGCCTGTCAATGGATTGTTTTGGCGTTTCCATCATAAATGGCATGGCTCCCGAAACGTTGCAACCAGGCACAAAGCTTAAAGTCGCATTTTCATTTGCAATGGCACATTGTATAATGATCATTGCAGGGTTTTACCTGGGAGGAACCATCGAATCACTGGTGAAAAATATAGATCACTGGATTGCTTTTTTAATATTGAGTTTTGTGGGATTAAAAATGATTGTCACCAGCATCAGATCAAATCCTCTTACAAAAGCTTTTGACATCAATAAGACCGGGGTGATTTTAAGTTTATCCGTCGCTACCAGTATAGATGCACTGATCGCAGGTACCAGCATACCGTTTTTAAATTACCGGTTAGGCTTAACAGCTATCATTTTAACAGTAGTTGTTTTTATAATTACATTTATCGGTATTCATACAGGGCAAAAGCTAGGGCTGCTTTTTGGAAAAAGAGCCGGGGCTGTCGGCGGCATATTCCTTATTGCAATTGGAATAGCAAACCTCCTGCCGCTATTAATATCCTGACATATTACGTTATTAAGAACTTCCTTTTCTTAAAATTCTCCAAAGGGATGAATTAACGGGAAATATTATTTTATCCTTTAAACGACCATAAGATTACATCCCCTCATTTCACTATTGTCCATACGTCCTAATACTTTAAAGGTAGTATCCGGATTTTGTTTTCCCAGATCATGTGTGGCTATAAAAGAGCATGAAAACACATTTGCAAGATCAATAACATTAATAACACCAGTACGCCCTGGCACAACATCGGAAAAAGGATCGTTAATATCTTTAAAGACCACCCTCATCCAGGGTGGTGTTTCGAATATACCGTTATTTAAAGCATAAGCCTGAGACAAGAGCTCCGTCATACCATATTCCGAGTCAATTTTTTCCACACCGAAAGCACATATAAGTTTATCGTGAAGTTCTTCACGTATTATCTCTTCTCTCATACCTTTCATACCGCCTGTTTCCATAACAACAGCATTTTTCAGCTGTAAAGGGTATTTCCCGGCAAAATCCAGCAATGCATAACTCACACCTGTTAATAATATTTTTTCTCCCCGGGTTATCAAACTTTCAAGCCTTTCTTTCAATGCTTTATAATCGTGCAGGTAAAACCCGTTGTCTTTATGGCCACTGCTTTGCATCAGCCTGTCGATCATATATACCAGTGACGAATTAGCTCTTTCCGCATAACCCGGCAACAACGCCAGTATACAATACCCGGAAGGATCACCGTAAAAAAGCCGGAAACACCTGGCAATACTTTCATTATATATTCCTGAATATTTTATATAATGTTTTGAAGCAACAGCCGATGTAGTTGTACTGCTGTGAAAGCACAATTCCGGCTTTCCGGATACACACATTATTCTATGGTTACGAAAAAAATCTGCAGGAATAAAGGGTATATCCTCAAGGTTTTGAACATTACCGGGAATACGATGCAATATATCACAAAACTGTTTGTAAACAGGGCAATTGTGATATTGGTAATTAAAAACAGCAAGAGAAACTTTTTCAAAATCATGAAAATCCTTTATTCCAAATATACATTCAACAAGTTCTTCGATATCCATTTTCTCTATTTGTCGGATCATTTTGCAGACTTGAATTTAACTTTTTTAAAGTTTTATATTAATATTATTATATTTGATGGAAAATTACAAAATTCCGGATTGATTTTATAAAAGTTTTCAAAAAAAATATTAAAAATTTTATCTCTTTTTAATATAATGTTGCATTTCACGGTGTAGGGTTAAAATTTTGAAAATGAATTATAAATTTAAATTAAATCATTTTTTTCATCATAAATTAACATTTACCTAAAACCTTATTATTATGAATCAATCAATGCTAAAAATCGTCAAATCCTTTTTGATCTGTTGTTTCGCTATATTTATTGGAATTCCAACCACAGCAAACACTGTTTATCAACTTGAAACTGTTGCCGGAGATCCTTTAGATACATACATTTACGAGCTTGAAAACGGATTGAAAGTATATTTAACAGTAAATGAACTGGAGCCACGCATTCAAACGGCCATTGCCGTTCGTACAGGAGGCAAGCATGATCCCCCGGACGACACCGGACTTTCTCACTATCTTGAACATCTGATGTTTAAAGGCACTGACCGTTTTGGCACTCTTAACTGGGAAAAGGAAAAATTTTATCTAGAACAGATCGACAGCCTTTACGAGATACACCGGTCTCTTACTGATGATCAAGAGCGTGCAGCAATTTATGAAATTATTGACTCAGTATCTTATGAAGCTTCGAAATATGCGATACCAAATGAATATAACCGTATGCTCAGTTCGATGGGTGCACGCGGAACGAATGCTTTTACAGGAGTTGAACAAACCGTTTACATAAACGATATACCTTCAAACCAAATAGAACAGTGGCTTTTAATTGAAGCTGAAAGATTCAGAAACCCTATATTCAGGTTATTTCACACTGAACTTGAAGTAGTTTATGAAGAGAAAAACATGAGTCTCGACCGCGATGCCAGAAAAGCAAGTGAAGCACTGATGCTTGCTTTATACCCCCATCATACTTATGGAACACAGACCATACTTGGTTCGCAGGAACACCTCAAAGACCCTTCTCTGAGAAATATACGGCATTACTATAATGAAAGATACGTTCCCAACAACATGGCTCTTATTATGTCGGGCGATTTTGACCCGGAAAAGGTAATCAAAAAAATCGATAAGCACTTCGGTAATTTCAGGCCGGCTGAATTGGACGAATATAAGCCGGAAAAGGAAATGGTGATCACCGAACCCATTGAGGTTGAAGTTTTAGGACCGGATGCCGAATTTGTCAGAATAGGGTTCAGATTGCCCGGTACAGGAACTCCTGAAGCAGACCTTCTCGCAATAACCAATAAAATTTTATATAACCGTACAGCCGGGCTGATAGACCTTAACTTAAACCAGGCACAGAAAATCCTGGGAGGAAGCTCATCCGTTTATGCTAAAAAAAATTACAGCACACATTCTCTATACGGCAGACCAAAACAGGACCAATCGCTCGAAGAGGTCGGAAATTTACTGCTCAAACAAATTGAACTGGTTAAAAAAGGTGAATTCCCCGATTGGCTTATTGAAGCTGCTATCAACGACCTGCAGCTCACACGTGTCCGTTTGTTTGAAAGTAACAGCGGAAGATTCAGAATGTTATTGAATAGCTTTATCAATGACATACCATGGAAAGACGTACTGGCTGCATTTGAACGATACGAAAAGATCACAAAACAAGACATAATAGACTTTGCAAATGAATACTACGGCAATAATTATGCTGTGGTTTATAAAAGAACAGGCACCGACGATTCCGTGATCAAAGTCGAAAAACCACAAATAACCCCCGTTGTCCTTAACAGAGATGCTAAAAGTGAATTTTATAAAGAAGTGATGAATATCGAAACCGAACCTGTAGAACCGGTGTTCCTAGACTACGAAAGAGATATCACCAAGATAAGATTTAATGAACATATACCGGTTTACTATACTGAAAATACAATTTCCGATATTTTCACTCTTTATTATGTTTTTGACATGGGAACAAACCACGACCCCAGGCTGGAGATGGCTATCAACTACCTTGAATATCTGGGAACCAGCAAATTTTCGCCGGAGCAAATAAGGCAGGAATTGTATAAAACAGGCTGTTCATTCAATGTTTTCAGCTCAGAAGACCAGGTATACGTTTATCTGACCGGTTTAAAAGATAACATTGAAAAAGGTCTGCAACTTTTTGAAAGCCTTCTTTCAGATGCCCAACCCAACGAACAAGCCCTTGACAATCTTAAAAGAGATATATTGCGCAGTCGTGAGGATCAAAAATTAAATAAAAACATGATTTTGTGGAGAGCCATGTTCAATTACGGGATATATGGCAATCATAACCCTTTTACCAATATATTGCCGGGGGAAGAATTAATGGAGGTTACGAGTGTTGAGTTGATCGAAAGTATCCATAATTTAAATTCATATCCGCATCGTATTCTGTATTATGGCACACATCAACCAGAGGTATTAACATATCTCTTAAGAACATATCACAAAGTTCCTGAAAAACCTGTCGCATTACCTGAAGAGGAAGTTTTTCCAAAACTTGACAGTGATGAAACTCTTGTCTTTGTTGTCGATTATGATATGACCCAGGTTGAGATAATAATGATTTCAGAGCCGGTCAAATATAATGAACAAAAGATACCATCCATTCATATGTTCAATACATATTTTGGCAGCGGGATGTCTTCAATTATCTTTCAGGAACTGCGTGAAGCCAAAGGATTGGCATATGCCGCTTTTGCAGGATATACCACTCCATCGCGTCCTGACCGGAGCCATTTCATACGCACTTATATAGCAACACAAAATGACAAATTGCCCGAAGCAATGGAAGGAATGAGTGACCTGCTTAATAATATGCCACATTCAACTTATAGCTTTGATGTATCAAAAGAAACTATACTCGAACGTATTCGCAGCACAAGAGTTACCGGAACAAGCGTGCTTTTCAACTATGAGAACGCCCGCAAAATGGAAAGAGACCATGATGTCAGGGAAACTATCTTTAATCAGGTTAAAACCATGACCTTCGACGATCTGTTAGAATTCCAGCAACAATATGTTAAGGATAATAACTACAATATACTGGTTTTGGGTAAAAAAGATGAGATTGACATTGAAGGCCTTGAAAAATATGGTAAAGTGTACTACCTGACCCTTGAAGATATTTTTGGATATTAAGTTACCATGTTTTTTCGGGACAAGCCTAAAAAAAAGCCGCAAGCGGGATATTAGAAATGTTTATTTGGCTCCACTAATTGCATTAACCTGAACTTAGTGGAGCCCGGCGAAACCAATTATCACTTGGTAAATCTCAAATCGTAAATCGTTGTTCGATATTCGAATATTACTCAGTTTATTTTTAAAATTTTGCCAAAAAACAAGATTTCAAAAAGCAACAACATAAAAATAGTTCATAAGGTTTTATTAATTTAGCAGAATCAATAGAATATTTCTGATATGAATAAGAACCTTGATTCCACGGCTGCAAATCTCACTTTTGAAGAGAAAGAGTTTGAGAAGGCTTTACGACCTGACACATTTGTCAGTTTTACTGGTCAGAAGCAGGTAGTTGACAATCTTCGTGTGTTTGTTGAGGCAGCCCGGCAGCGTGACGAGGCACTTGACCACGTTTTACTTCACGGGCCTCCGGGGCTGGGCAAGACAACGCTTGCACATATCATTGCCAATGAAATGGGTGTAACCATTAAACACACATCAGGGCCGGTTCTTGACAAACCCGGCGACCTTGCCGGATTACTTACCAACCTGGAAGCCAGCGATGTTTTGTTTATAGATGAAATACACCGGTTAAGCCCTGTGATAGAAGAATATCTATATTCGGCAATGGAAGATTACCGTATCGACATAATGATAGAAAGCGGGCCAAACGCCAGAAGCATAGAAATAAAACTAAATCCGTTTACCTTAATTGGGGCGACGACACGCTCAGGGCTTCTGACATCACCCCTTCGCGCACGCTTTGGCATAACATCAAGACTTAATTACTACGATGCCGGCTTACTGAAAAAAATTGTCATCAGGTCAGCTTCAATTCTCAAGGTCGACATCAACGACGAAGCCGCAAAAGAGATCTCACAACGCAGCCGGGGCACACCCCGAATAGCCAATGCTTTGCTCAGAAGAGTACGTGATTTTGCACAGGTGAAAAACAAAGGAAAAATTGACCTTGAAATAACACTCTTTGCGCTGAATGCTTTAAACGTCGACAAACACGGACTCGACGAAATGGATAACAAAATACTCAACACCATTATTGAAAAGTTCAAAGGAGGGCCGGTCGGACTTAATACCATATCTACCGCTGTGGGAGAAGACCCCGGAACCATAGAAGAAGTTTACGAACCCTTCCTCATACAGGAAGGCTATCTGCAAAGGACACAACGCGGGCGTGAAGCAACCGAAAATGCTTATAAACACCTGGGAAAAACTAAACATCCGTCACAAAAATCACTCTTCGACTGATATTCCTGAACATAGAATTATATTATTACTATGAGAACCCAAAAATCGTCTAATAATAAGATCAATACGAACATAATAAAAAAAACAGCCAAAAAACTTGGATTTGATTTTTGTGGAATAGCTCCTGCCACAAAACTTACAACAGAAAAACACAGGTATGAAAAATGGCTTTCAATGAAATGCCACGGCAAAATGGGCTATCTTAACAAAAATCTGTCATTACGGTTCAACCCATCATTGCTTCTTGATAATGCCAGATCAGTTATATCGTTAGCCGTTAATTATTACCCGGCAAAAAAGCAAAACCCCGAAACTAAATACAGGATATCAAAATACGCCTATGGAAAAGATTATCATTTGGTTCTGAAAGAAAAGCTATTGCATCTGCTTGACCATATATATGAACAATCGGGTAATGTTAACGGACGAGCATTTGTAGATTCGGCACCTGTTATGGAAAAATCATGGGCACAAAAGGCAGGTCTTGGATGGATAGGAAAAAACGGCTGCCTGATCATCCCGCAATATGGCAGCTTCGTATTTTTATGTGAATTAATAATTGATATTGAATTGGAATATGACAAACCGTTTCAGAAAAACCGCTGCGGTAATTGCACACTCTGTATTGAGATTTGCCCGTCAGGAGCTATCAGCAAAGAAGGTTTCGTAAATGCACAAAAATGTATCTCTTACCTTAATATTGAAATGAAAGATCATATCGATGAAAATGCAGGTCATAATTTATTCAACTGGGTTTTCGGATGTGATATTTGCCAGGATATATGCCCGTGGAACCGTTTTGCCAGGCCGGAAAACAAAAACCTTTTCGGCATCAACAAAAAAATTCTTGATCTCACCAATAAACAATGGGAAAACCTGAGCAAAGAAAAATATATATCATATATTAAGAATACGAATTCGGTAATGACACGCATTAAATACGAAAAGCTTAAAAACAACATTCAAATATGCCGAAAATAACAGATCAAAAATTATCACATGATCATAAAAAACTATCATCTGATTATAAATACATATATTATTACTTTTCAAAATCAGTTCAAAATTGTCCCCTTATACTCTGCAAATAATTGCTTGTTCCCTGCTGCACCATACAAAATCCATTAAATACAGGAAAATACATTATCAGCAAAAATATGTGGGCAATAAACAGTATAATTACGGATAAAATTTACTTTGAACCAATATATTTTTGCTTGGTTTATTTGGTTTATTTGGTTTATAATGTGGTTACATTGTAATTCAAAATTTTTTTAAAAATTCAAATGTTCTTTGAAGGCTTGGTATCAAAAAAAACAACAACTCATTATTGGTAAAAAAAAATTATTGTATCTTTACACTCTTTAAAAAATACATATTAACCATTAATATTTTTGGCTGTTTGGTAAACGATTTTGTTTCCCCCTGAATAATTTTATCTTAACCGTCAAATAAAGACAAGGATGTTAAAAAAAAGTATTCCTTTTTTGTTTTGTATATTTTTCTTGTTTCACCCTGTATGGTCACAACAAGATGTACAATTCAGCCACAATATGTTTAACATTATGGGTTTCAATCCCGGCTATGCAGGTTTGCGAAATGCAATATGTGCTACAGCACTTGTCAGGCAACAGTGGATAGGATTTCGTGATGATGAGGATACACGGGTACACCCTCAAACATACAGTCTTAATATTGATGCGCCGATACCTGTTTTACGAGGAGGGGTATCGGCTGGTTTTTTACAGGATCAATTGGGATTTGAAACAAACCTGGGCATAAAGTTCGGTTATGCTTTTAGCACACCAATTGGTTTTGGGGATTTTGGAATTGGTTTTCAGGCAGGATTTCTTGACAAGACCATTGATTTCGAACAATTCAGGCCAATAAATGAAGGTGACCCGGCTCTTACGGGTGCCAGTGATGAATCGGCAATGTTTATTGATCTGGGTTTTGGAGCTTTTTACAAATCGGATTACTGGTGGGCAGGATTATCCTTTGCTCAGATGTTGGAAAGCAGCCGGGAAATCGGCCAGGGAGATGCCGTGTATGAACTTAAAAGACATGCTTATTTGACTGGAGGAATGAGTTTCCCTTGGCCAAATAACCCGTCTTTCGTTGTAAGTCCATCGGTATTGTTAAAAACGGATATTAATTCAATACAGATGGATTTCAATACACTGGTCACCTACAACCAAAGAGTGTGGGGAGGATTGAGCTACCGTCATGATGATGCAGTTGCTGTCTTTTTAGGGCTGAATATCGACCAGATAAGTATAGGTTATTCTTATGATATAACTACTTCTTTGATAGGTCGTCACGGACGAAGCTACGGAAGTCATGAAATATTGCTGCAATATTGCTTCGACCTTGAAATAGAACGCATACCAAGACCTCACAGAACAACAAGGTTTTTGTAAGTATAAAATAAAATATTGACAACCACGATATGAAAAATATTGGCATACAATGTAACAATATAAATAATTTATCGTTAAAAAATTTAAAGCTCATTACTAACGATATTATTTTTTGAAAAAAGTGGTTATAAATAAATTATAAATTAATCATGAAAAAATTAGTTTTATTCTCATTGATCATTGTTTTATTGGCCGGTTGTGAACGCAGGCACCGAGGTCATTTAGTCGGCGTGGTAGACAGACCAACTTTCCATGAAGTTCAATCACCGGGAATGGTATACATCCCAATGGGAAGCTTTTTGATGGGACCATCAGATGAAGATGTAGCATATACACACAATGCCATTTCAAAAAGGGTTTCAGTGTCATCATTTTATATGGATGAAACAGAGATAACCAATAACCAATACCGTCAGTTTGTTTATTGGGTCAGGGACTCTTTAGCCAGAATGCTGTTAGGTGAAATTGATGAAGATTATCTGATATTGATGGATGAATATGGCATGGATCTGGAGCCGCCGTTGCTCAACTGGAGGCCCAGGATCAGATAGGACGGTGAAGAGGAAAGAGAACAATTGTCAGAATTATATTTGCCAGAACATGAAAGATTTTTCCGCCGCAGGGAGATTGATACGAGAAAACTTATTTATCGTTATCATATAATAGATTTAAACAGGGCTGCAAGGAGAGGCGAACGTGATACACCCAGGCAGGAATTCGTGAGGGAATGGGAAACGCATATATATCCTGACACCCTTAGCTGGATTCATGATTTCACTTATGCATATAATGAGCCAATGACCAAGATGTACTTCTGGCATCCGACCTTTGACCATTATCCCGTTGTAGGTGTCAACTGGCTACAGGCTCGGGCATTTGCAGTATGGAGAACTCAATACCTTAACAATTATCTGGAAGGTCGCGGGCAACCATTTGCGATGGATTTCCGTCTGCCTACGGAAGCAGAGTGGGAATATGCCGCAAGAGGCGGTCGTGAACTCAACCCATACCCATGGGGCGGACCATATACCAGAAATATTGACGGATGCTTTCTGGCCAACTTCAAGCCTATGCGTGGAGACTATGTATCAGACGGAGGATTTCAAACAGTCATAGTTGCTCATTACCCGCCCAACGACTTCGGTCTGTACGATATGGCAGGAAATGTTTCAGAATGGACACGAAATGCTTACGATGAATCGTTTTATATATTTGGACATGATATGAATATGGACTATCATTATGAAGCAGAGGAAGACGATCCTCCAACGCTTAAAAGAAAGGTGATAAGAGGCGGTTCATGGAAAGATGTGGCTCATTACCTGCAAGTAAGCACAAGAACCTACGAATACCAGGATACAGCAAAATCCTATATCGGTTTTCGCACCGTTCAAACACATATGGGAAGAGAGCGGGCTACAGGTGCTGGAACATCAAATATTTATTAAATTTGTACGTTATAAAAAAGCCAATATATATTAAAAACAGTAAAACAAACAAAATTAAACCTTAAACTCTAAATAACTATGAAATTCACCCACACAAAAACCTTTAAGAGCTGGATGATAAAATTATACGGATTTGGAGCATCCGTTGTACTTTTAGGTGCACTATTTAAGATACAGCACTATCCGGGAGCAGATATTATGCTTGTTGTTGGCATCGGTACCGAGGCTTTCATATTTTTTATGTCGGCATTCGAACCTGTCCATTCAGAGCCTGACTGGTCACTGGTTTATCCCGAACTGGCAGGCCTTGATGATCTTGATGAAGCAGAAAGAGAAAAAAGAAAGTCGCTGAGAGCATCTAGCGATGTTGCCGCAGCACCAGTAACAGCACAAAGCATAACACTGTCGAGTAACCTGGATAAATTACTCGAAGAAGCTGATATTGGTCCGGAGTTGATTGAAAATCTGGGGCAAGGACTGAGAAACCTGAGTGAAAATACACAAAAACTCGCCGATATCTCAAACGCTGCCATAGCAACAAATAACTATATTCAAAATATGGAAGCAGCTTCTCAATCGGTGCTGGAACTCAGCGAATCATATAAAAGCACTGCCGAATACCTTAAACACGATTTGAGTCTCAGTGAAGAGTACGCCAACAGTTTGCAAAGTGCAGTGCAATCAGTCAACCAAATAAGTGACTCGTACAAGAAAACCTCTGAAACAGCAAAAGAGAACCTTGACACTACCAAGGAATATAACGAAAGCCTGAAGAATATAACAGGGCATACTAATAAACTGGCAGAAGTTTATGCAAGCAGTACCGAATCTTTGACAAAAACAGTGGATGCTTTGCAAAAATCAAGTGAAGGCGGGCAAGATTTCAGCAATCAACTGAAGGAAACTGTCGAAAATCTCTCAGCCCTCAACGCTGTCTATGAATTACAACTTCAGTCATCAAACGAACAGTACCAGCATAGCAGCAAACTTCAGGAAACTATGGGAACACTTATTGAAAATATCAATAACTCTGCAGAAGATACTAAAAAATACAGAGAAGAAATGGATAAACTGACAAGCAATATAAGCGCTTTAAATAACATTTACGGCAACATGCTGTCAGCTATGAACATCAATCTGAATAAATAAATAAATATAAAAACTTAATTTTTTTAAAGTTACCAAAAACCTAACCTATGGCTAAAGAAACCAACCGTCAGAAACTGGTCAAGCTAATGTACCTTGTCTTTATTACATTAATGGCCCTCAACGTCGACGTATCGGTACTTAATTCGTTTGTTCATGTTGACGATGGGCTAGCTGAAACTAATGTAAACTTTTCGCGAAAAGTTGATATGGTTTATGACGATTTCCGAAAGCAAAAAGCCATTTCCGAAGAATTGGTATATCCTTATTATGACCGGGCTTTTTATGTCAAGGAACTTTCAGACCGATTAGTAGATACGATACGAAGGCTCAGAGCCGAAACGATAGCAGAAGCCGACCGTATAGACTTAGAAAAAGCTTACACTCTTAACCTGATGGAATTGCAAAATAAAGACAACTACAGCAGGCCAACCAGGTTCTGGATGAGGGAAGGCAAGGTCAATCCTGCTGCTGAAGACGGAACAGAAGGTACCAGAGCATATAAGCTTCGTACAATGTTAGAAGAATATAAAAAAGAGATTAAGGATCAGCTTGACCCCGAACATTTAGAATTCCTACAGCTTGGGCTTGACACAGAAGGACCTTTTTATTCAGAAGGCGGCGATGAAATTAACTGGCAACAGGCAATGTTTAATCGTGTCGTCCCTGTAGCCGTAGCTACCAATCTCAGCAGACTGATTACGGAAGTACGTAATGCCGAATTTGATGTTATACAAATACTTTATTCTGCTATTACCGAGGGCGACTTCCGGTTCGACCAAATCGGCGCAAGAGTCGTGCCGCAAAGCGAAATAGTTATGCTGGGCGATCAATACCAGGCAGATGTGTTTGTTGCTGCGTACGACTCAAGGCAACAACCGACAATTTTGATAGGCGATCGTGAAATACCTACTGAAGATGGTATCGGAAAATTACAGCTCCCGGCTACGAGAGAAGGCACATCCTCATATAGCGGGGTCGTTAAAGTCACCTCTCCTGCAGGTATAGTCCAGGAATATCCCTTTGAAGGGCAATATGTGGTTCAAAGACCGTCAGTAACTGTTTCGGCTGATGCAATGAACGTATTTTATGCTGGTGTTGACAATCCCGTTTCAATTTCGGTTCCAGGGATACCTCATGAAAACATACGTGCATCTATTGCACCCCGCGGATCTATAACCCCAAGGGGACGCGGAACCTACACCGTCAGGGTACCCGGAGATATAAGCGAAGCAAGAATAAATGTTTCGGCAATAGTTGGTGGTACAACACGTTCTATGGGTACTCCGACATTCAGAATAAGAACAATACCCGACCCAATACCAACTATAGCAGGACAGCGGGAAGGTGATGTCGACAGGCAGGCTATAGTCATTAACCCAAGAATAGCTGCATCTGTGCCGGATGATTTTGACTTTGACATGGATTTCCGGGTTGCTTCTTTTACAATGTATACAACCATTTCCGGCCTCGTCTGGGAAAGGTCGGCAACCGGAAGCAGACTAAGCTCCGATATGATCGATAGAATCGAAAGACTGCCAAGAGGAACCAGGGTGGTTTTTACAGATATAGTAACAGAACCAGCTGCTGATGGAGTTGTCAGAAGACTTTCACCTATCAGCGTCAGAGTAAGATAAATTGAAAAAATAACTTAAACTTATAGTTAAAAAAGATAACAAGTAAAAAAGATAACAAGTAAAGTAAAGGTTATCACAATTTGGA
Organism: Bacteroidales bacterium; assembly: GCA_003559855.1. Classification (GTDB taxonomy): domain Bacteria; phylum Bacteroidota; class Bacteroidia; order Bacteroidales; family UBA7960; genus PUKZ01. The sequence continues at coordinate 34,582 of PWJZ01000076.1, read as the reverse complement.
AAACAAAATAATTATGTTATGAAAAAAATATTTCTTTCATTGTTCTGTGGAGTATTATTGTTAACATTGATCTTTCCCATGGTTAACGCTCAACCCATGGAAGGTCCGCCACGTGACGGGTTTTATGATAAATTGGCCATTGAATATAAAGATCCTGTCCCGTTGCCATATGTCAGGGAAGCCGATATATTGTTTTCCAAACGTGTATGGCAGCGAATTGATATGCGTGAAAAAATAAATCAAACATTGTATTTCCCCACCGAACCGGTAGGAAGAAGAAAAAGCCTTACCCAGGTTCTCTACGACGCCGTAACGGAAGGAAGAATTACAGCATATGACGGGCACGTTGATGACTTCAGTCAGCCCCTTACACCTGAACAGGTGATTAATCACCTCGAACGTGAAGTAACCCTGACCCTGGAGGATGGCAGAGATACAACATATACGGTACCGTTCGACCCAACATCCGTTACAAGATTTCATATAAAGGAAGACTGGTTCTTCGATTCCAAAAGATCGGTGTTGGACGTCAGGACTATCGGTATATGCCCGTTAAGGGAAAGACATGACGTTGAAACAGGAGAATTCATAGGTTTTGAACCTATTTTCTGGATATATTTTCCCGAAACCTTTGACCTGCTGGTTAATGAAGAAGTATTTAACCGCCATAACGATGCACACAGAGTTTCATTCTACGATATGTTCCTGCGACGAATGTTTAACAGCTATATATACAAAGAATCAAACGTTTACGACAGGACCATCGAAGAATACTATACCGGCCTGGATGCCCTGTTGGAAGCCAAAGAATTAAAAGACAATATAAGAAACTTTGAGCACGACCTTTGGGAATATTAAATTGTTATTTAATTTTTATCACAACCTGACCGACATGTAAAAGCATACTAAATAAAATTGTTGCTTGTAGTACAATTGCATAAAGATTGGTTTATGAGTGCTGCAAGCAACAATTTTTTTATATAATGAACAAGTTATTTTAACTATCACCCTTTCATTCTGTAGAAATCATTTCCTTTATCATCGACCAACATAAAAGCTGGAAAATCTTCCACTTCAATTCTGTAGATTGCTTCCATTACCAGTTCGGGGTATTCGATCAGTTCAACTTTTTTGATATTCTCCTGTGCGAGTATAGCTGCAGGGCCTCCAATGCTGCCAAGGTAGAAGCCGCCATATTTTTTGCAAGCATCGGTTACATCCTGGCTCCTGTTGCCTTTAGCTATCATTACAAGGCTGCCGCCGTGCTGCTGAAAGAGGTCAACATATGAGTCCATCCTGCCGGCAGTTGTGGGTCCGAAAGAACCGGAAGCCATGCCTTCAGGTGTTTTTGCAGGCCCGGCATAATATATCGGATGATCCTTGATATACTGTGGAAGACCCTCTCCTTTGTCCAAACGTTCTTTTAGCTTGGCGTGGGCAATATCACGACCCACTATGATAGTTCCATTAAGCGATAATCTTGTGCCGACGGGATGTTTTGTCAATTCGGCCAAAACATCTTTCATAGAACGGTTAAGATCAATATTGACAGCACCTCCGACATCAGCTTTACGATATTCTTCAGGAATAAAACGCCCCGGGTTATCCTCAAGCTTTTCGATCCAAATACCATGCTTGTTGATCTTTGCCTTAATGTTTCTGTCTGCGGCACATGAAACGCCCATGCCAACCGGACATGAAGCGCCATGACGCGGCATACGAATTATCCTGATATCAAGAGCAAAATATTTGCCCCCAAACTGCGCACCTATACCAAGCTTATAGGCAGCATCCAAGATCTTTTTCTCAAGGTTCTTGTCACGAAATGCCTGACCTCCCTCATTACCTGTGTCAGGCAAATTATCCAAATACTTTGTTGAAGCTAATTTAACAGCTTTCAGACATGCCTCAGCCGATGTTCCTCCAATAACAAATGCCACATGATAGGGTGGACAAGCCGCAGTACCAAGCAACTTAAGCTTTTCTATCAAAAAGCTTTCAAGCTTTTCGGGATTGAGCAATGCTTTCGTTTGCTGATAAAGAGCTGTTTTATTTGCCGACCCTCCCCCTTTGGCTATAAATAAAAAGTTGTATTCATCACCATCCGTCGCATATATGTCAATTTGAGCAGGAAGGTTAGTGCCTGAATTTTTTTCCTTATACATGTCGAGAGGAATAGTTTGAGAGTATCTCAGGTTCTCTTCGGTATAGGTTTTGTAAATACCTGAAGAAAGAGCCTTTTCATCACCTCCACCGGTCCAAACCTGCTGTCCCTTTTTAGCAATGACCGTTGCCGTACCTGTATCCTGGCAAAAAGGCAATACACCTTTTGCCGATATCTCAGCGTTACGTAACATAGTTAAAGCTACATACTTATCATTTTCGCTGGCATCAGGATCTTTGAGAATCGCAGCAAGCTGCCTGATATGCCCGGTACGTAACATAAAAGCACTGTCGCGCATAGCAGCCACGGCAATCTTTGTAAGACCCTCGCCGTCAACTTTTAATACCCGCTGACCATCAAATTCAGAAACCTTAACATGATCTTTTGTAAGTAAATAGTATTCCGTCGTATCTTTCCCCAAAGGAAAGGGATCCTGGTAATTAAATTCTGATGTTGGCATAATGAATATCTTTTTTATTTATTAATAGTTTTAACTTAAAGATGATAAAAATAATTAAAAAAATTGATTGTCCAAAAAAGAAGTCAAAAATAACCGTACAATAATAAAAATCAGCTGAAACTCACATACTTAAAATCCCAAGTTCAAAATCCCAAATCCCTGCCGAGCAGAGTCAGATCACGAACAAAAATAAAATCAAATACAATGTGAGTAAATCCCAAAAAGGCAGTCTCCAGTCGGCAGTCAACAGTCAATAGTCAACATTTTATACCCGTATTTTCTATTTGCTATAAACACACCTTATAACCGATTACCTCTCACCACTCGTTATCCGTTGAGCGAAAGCGAAATCCCGACCCTTCGGGATTACTCGTTACCTGTTACTCTCAATTAAAGTTTATGAATCAATCGGGTTAAAACATTCTGCATTTTTATTATATCTTTGCAAATATGGAAACTACCAGACAAAACAAAGTAGCAAGGCTCATTCAAAAAGATCTGGGTGAAATATTCCAGCGAAACACACAGACCATGTTTGCCGGAGCAATGATAACTGTTACCAAAGTAAATATTACCCGGGATCTTTCCATTGCAAAAGTATATTTGAGCATTTATGGCAAAGACCCTCAAAATATACTTAAAATAGTTGAATCTTCGGCAAAAGAGATAAGAAGGCTTCTGGCAATGAGAATAAAAAACCAGCTTAAAGCCATACCTGAACTCCGATTTTTTATTGACGACAGCCTGGATTACATTGAAAATATCGAAAGACTGTTGAAAAAATAATACCCCGCATATGCATTATGATCCGGTTAAAAAGCGATTAGGAAAATTTTTCGGCTCATCACCGTTTATGAGAAAAGTTTTCTACCGCTTACTGAACATTTTGCTTCTTCGAACATGGCACATTCATAAAGAATTACGTAAATTCCGCAAAAAATATAAAAACAGCATAAATGTATCAATACTTGATGCCGGCTGTGGTTTCGGGCAATACTCATATTATATTGCAAAAAAAAATCCGCAATGGAATATTGTCAGTGTTGATGTTAATAGTGATGAAATAAATAAATGTAAGACTTTTTTTAATAAAACCGGGCTTAAAAATGTTTCACCAGTGGTAGCAGACCTTACATCATACATTAATCATAATAAATATGACCTGATATTATCAATAGATGTAATGGAGCATATCGAAAACGACAAGCTTGTACTGCGCAATTTTTATGATTCCCTGAAAGAAAATGGTATGCTTCTGATCAGCACACCCGCGGATTCATCCGGTTGCAACCCGGTCAATAAAGGCCGAAATTCTTTTGTTGACGAACATGTAAGAAACGGATACACCCCGGAAGACATATCAAGCAAGCTTACTGAAGCGGGGTTTAAAAACATTGATATTTATTATACATATGGAAAATACGGGAGCATAGCATGGCGTTTATCAATAAAATATCCCTTGCTCATGGCAAAATGCAAATGGATATTGCTGTTTCTGTTTTTTTATTATATGATTGTAATGCCTTTTTGTTTATTACTGAATTTTGCAGACACAAAAATTAAAAACAAAAAAGGTACAGGATTGATTGTTAAGGCTTATAAATAAAAATCATCATTATTACACAATTTTACTCAGTTGGATATTTTTTTGTAAATTTCCGTTTTTATAAGATCATCCAAAGCGCAATATCTGCGAAAGACATCTTATGACAACTAATTTAATACCAAGAAAAAATTGAAATTGATTCTGTTCATAGCGAAAAGATATTTGCTGGCGAAAAAATCGCATAATGCCATTAACATTATCACGTTGGTTTCGATCGCGGGTGTTGCTGTAGGTACTATGGCTCTGGTAATAGTGCTTTCGGTCTTTAATGGTTTTGAAAAATTGATCCTGGGGTTATTCAATGCTTTCAACCCTGATATTGAAATAACCTTAAAACACGGGAAAACATTCAATATAGAGGAGTTTCCCGTGGAAGACCTTAAAAACATTCCCGGGGTTGCGCATTACAGCAAAGTACTTGAAGAAACTGCTCTTCTTACTTACAGGGACCGTCAGCATCTTGTCAGTATGCGTGGTATTGATGAGAATTACACAAAAGTAACCGGCGTAGATACCATGATGATTGATGGTGAGTTTATCCTGACCCATGGCGACGGCAAATACCTTGTTCTTGGTCAGGGTGTTGCCCACGTGCTCAATGCCAATATACATGATTACCTTAATCCCCTAACAATATATGTGCCGCGCAGAGGACCCGCAGTAACCATGCACCCGGCACAGGCATTCAATGCAAGCTCAAACTACGCCTCCGGAATATTCGGAATACAATCCGAATATGATATGGAATACGTGTTTGCACCTATAAAACTGATGAATTACCTTCTTGAATCTGATAACCGTGTGTCTGCAATTGCACTGGCCGTTGAACCAGGTTATAATGCAAACAGGGTTCAACGGCAAATCACACATCTGGCAGGTGAAAAGTATGAAGTCAAAAACCGACTGCAGCAACAGGAATTCCTCTATAAAGTTATGAGAACCGAAAAGTTTGCTATTTTTCTCATACTGACTTTTATCCTGATAATAGCAACTTTTAATGTGATCGGATCTCTAACCATGCTGGTAATAGAAAAAAAGAAAGATATATCTGTATTATGGAGTATGGGAGCCAGAAAAGAACTTATCAGAAAAATTTTCTTTGCAGAAGGGATGCTGATCAGCACCACCGGAGCCATCACAGGACTGTTCCTTGGATGGCTGGTCTGCTTCCTGCAAATAAATTTCGACCTTGTTACCATTCAGGCTGCAGGCACTTACATAATAGATGCATACCCCGTTGATATGCGATATGCTGATTTTGTATATATATTCCTTACTGTTATTGTAATAGGGTTACTATCAGTTATTTTACCCCTGAGAAGACTGTTCGTCATGATTGAAAACATCCGACCCGAATAAACCGAAAATCATAAGCAAAACAATTTGCCTTTTACTAAAAAACCATAACTGATCAAACAGGCTCAAAAATTGAAAATTATCATAATTATTTGCCTCTTTGTATCATCAAAAATGGTATTGTTAATTAAACCACTGAGATCAAAACCTGTTTTCCGGTAAATTTTTTTAAACATATACCTTTTATTATCAAATAATTACATAATTGCCTGACGTTAAAAACTCAACAATTTCCGGTTTTTAAAAAAATATTGTTAGTTTTTTTAAGATACTATTGCAATTTTTTTTAACTTAGCCAACAAATAAACCCTTCAACCTTAAAATATTTTACAGCTTAAACAACAAGATATTTCTTCAAGCATATAAAAAACATAAACTTCCACTATCAAAATGAAAGGGAATTTACTAAAAACCATTTTGAATAAATCTGTTGTTATCTTTTTCCCTTTATTATTATTCAGTCAGTTATCGGCCCGTCCACCTTCTGTTAATTTTGAGCCATCAGTTAGTCTTTCAGATGTAACAATAAACAATTTTGAGACAACACGAATTACATTTACATTTGAGGGTCTTAATTTCATTAACGTAGAGACCTGCGAAGGGACATTCACCGAACTTATAATGCCCGGAGGTTATAGCACAGGTGATTTGGGTACGCCTGGTCTTCCTGCTTCCAAAAGGCTTATTGAAATTCCTTTCGGTGCGGAAGTCAATGTAAGAGTAATAAGCTATACTACCGAAAAATACCGTCTTTCAGATTTCGGAATTGAAAACCCGTTAATGCCGGTACAACCCTCCCTGCGTAAAGACCAGGACGCCGGTGATGTGCCATTCAGATATCAGTCCGAGTATTACAGCAAACCCGGTTTTATTAAACCGGAGCTTGCATCTGTCGAAGTACTGGGTGTTATGAGAGGTCAACGCCTTGGACGTCTTACTGTTGCACCGGTTCAATACAATCCCACGGAAGGAATCATTACAGTGTACAACAATATAGAATTAGATATACAATATACTGGATCCGACGAAAAACTTACAGGCTATATCAAAGCTTCAACTTATTCTCCCTATTTTGATGTGGTATACAACCGGGTTATCAATCCCTTTGATTCAAGAGACATTTTCAATGATTATCCCGATCTGACCAAATATCCCTTAAAAATGGTGATCGTTTCCCATCCCGTTTTCAAAGAAACCCTGCAACCGTTCATTGAATGGAAAACGATCCAGGGATTTAAGGTCATAGAAGCCTATACTGATGAAATTGGCAACACACCTGCCGCGATTCAAAGTTTCATTCATGCGCAATACCATACCGCCACTCCCGAGAGTCCTGCCCCTACATTTGTTATTCTGGTCGGCGACAATAACAAGCTTCCCGCATCAGCTACAGGTGTTAAATCAGGGCAAGTAACAGATCTGTACTATGCTTCCGTTGACGGCGACTATTTTCCGGATATGTACACCGGGCGTTTATCTGCAAGAAACATGCAGGAACTGCATAACCAGCTCTACAAGATTATGTATTACCAGAAATATGATTTCGATGATCCTTCTTTCCTCAACGACGTTACCCTTATAGCAGGAGCAGACAACAATAACTGGAATAAAGCCGTCGGACAGCCCACGATATTCTACGGTACCGAAAATTATTTCAACCTGGCAAATGGTTTTAACAACGTAAATACCTACCTTGACAACTATTCGGGTTGTTATGACGAAGAAAGGATATCCGTCAGTATGATAAACTATACTGCACACTGTACCTCTACAGGTTGGTCCGATCCTTCACTTACCGTCAGCGACATCCACAACATGACCAACAAGGGCAAATATCCACTGGCTATTGGCAACTGCTGTCAAAGTGGCTTGTTCAGTCATCCTGAATGTGTCGGGGAAGCCTGGTTACGAGCCGAGGAAAGAGGTGCGGTAGCATATATTGGTTCAGCTCCAAACACACATTGGTTTGAAGATTTCTACTGGGCTGTAGGCGCCTTTCCCATACAGGGAAATAATAACGGATATGTACCTGATACGGCTGAAACAACGCTTGGAGCCTATGATGCTCCTTTCGTATCTGATTACCGAGCAATAGCTTCCGCAAAATTTGTCGGCAACCTGGCCATTACCGAAGCACACCAGCAAGGTTATCCCGCACATTCAAATGTTCAATGGTACTGGGAAGGTTATCATACTTTTGGTGACCCGTCAACCTTTATATATCTGACTGAAGGTTATGAAAATACGGTTGAACATATGAACGGTTTACCCGCCGGTTACGATCATTTTACCGTCAGCGCCAAACCGGGCTCATATGTGGGTATATCCAAAAATGGAACTTTACACGGAGCTGCACTTGTTGGTAAATCAGGCATAATTGATATACCTGTTTCGCCAGTCACCGATAGTGGAACCGTAACCATTGCCGTCACAAAACCACAATATATACCGTACATAAAAGAAATACCCGTCGTATCACAGACAGAACCATATGTGATCTTAGACTACTACAAAATCGATGACTCGCAAGGCAACAACAACAACCAGGCCGATTACGGAGAATTCATAAAACTTGACGTAAGCCTAAAAAACATAGGTCTGGAATATGCTATAGACATAGAAGCAAAAATCACCACCGTATGCGGGTATTTGACAATCATTGACAATCAGCACACCTGGGGAAATATCAATAAAAACAAATCATTAATGATGGAAAGCGCTTTCTCATTTGAAGTTGATAAAGAAATCCCCGACAATCATGATGTACCGTTCACGCTTATTATTACCGATGCCATGAATAATGAATGGGAATCTAATTTTTCAATTAAAATATATTCGCCGCAATTTACTATTGGCAAATTTTATGTTGATGATTCAAAACACGGAAATAACAATGAGAAACTTGATCCGGGAGAAACGGCACTTATCATGGCAAAACATACCAATACCGGTGGTGCACCGGCTGTGGCACCGGTAAGCGAATTATATGCCGGTAGCCCTTACCTCACTTTGGTAAACAATATCATTGAACACGATACAGTACCTGCCGGCGAATATATAGAAGCTGCATATACCGTCAAAGCGCATCCCTCTGCACCGGAAGGAACTACACTGGATATCGTTTTCAGTATTAAAGACGGAAATCTCTTTGAATCCGAGCAAACCCTCGTAATAGGCCAAATGCCTGAAATTGTAATCGGTAATGGCAACGAACCTTCCGGCGAATATCCTTTCTATAATTATTACAGGGCTAACAGGAGCCAAATGCTCTACCTCGCCGGTGAACTCAACCACGACAAAAAATTAATACACGAAATTGCTTTTGAAATAACTAATGCCTCAGGCACAAACAATAAACTCCCTAATTTCGTGATGAGAATGATGCATACCACAGAGGATAAATTGAACGGTTTTCTCAATACCGGTAATGCAAAAATGGTGTATGCAGCCGATATCTATGAAATGCCCATTGAAGAAGGCCAGGTAAGCTGGAAACTGCAAAAACCTTTTGAATATTACGGTGAAAACAACTTGCTTGTGGAAATAATTTGGGGACGAATGACCAATACGACTCAAAATTATTATGAAGTTGCCTGCACGCAAGTAAATAATGAAATGGTAGCTTACGGATATAGTAACGGACATAATATTCCACCACTCATTGGTACATCAGACATCAGACCTAACCTGTGGCTGACTTTTTCAACCGAAGCCAGCAAAACTAATACCGTAAATTTTGTAGTGAAAAATAACCAGAAAAATTTGCTGGAAAATGTTTCCTTAACCATAGGATCTAAGACCAAATATACAAATAAACAGGGAAATACAAGCTTTAGCCTGCCATCCGGCATTTATCTTTACAAGGCTGAAAAAGAAGGCTATGTAGCCCTAGAAGATGATGTTCTTATTAAAAATGATAAAACTCAGGAAGTTCTATTGCAAAACGAAACTTTTACCGTTACTTTCAATATTGTCGATGTAAACAAAAATGATTTGAACAACGCCGTAATTATTTTCAATGATATTGAATATGACCCCGGCGAATACGTGATTAAAGATGTAGAAAAAGGAGCCGGTGAATATAAAGTGAAAAAAGGCGGGTTCTTCCCTGTTGAAGGGACGGTTATGGTAAATAATGACACTATCGTTAAAGTCACAATGATGAAAGCCATGTACACTATTATCTTTCAAATTGAAAATGAAGAAGGTAACGAAATAAACGGAGCCGTTATTACTTTCGATGGTGTTGAACATGATCCGGGTAAGTATGTAATTGAAAACATACAAGCCGGAATATACGATTACAAAGTGCAAAAAGAAGGATTTTTCTATACCGGAGAACAGGTTACGGTAGAAAGTGATATTGTTTTAAAGGTAGTGATGAAAACAGACACATACATTGATATACTTGTGCGGGAAGAAATATCAATATACCCCAACCCTGCCCGTAATAAGTTTACCATTTTATCAGACGAAGTGATAAAAATAATAAAATTAACCGATATAAGCGGGCATGTCCTAAAAAACAAAGCCGTTGATATACCAAACCCGGTAATAAATGTAAATAACCTCCCCGAAGGAATATACTTTATTCAAATTCAAACCGCCAAAAGCCTCATTACTAAGCGTGTGCAGATCATACGCTGAAAAACGGGACCAGGATCTTCAAAAAAAGCGAATTATAAATAAAATACGAAGTTGCTGACAAAAATGATATCATGAAAAGCTAAAAACAATATCATTTGCAAAAAATACATTGGCAATACACAAAAAATACCATCAGTAATTGCCGGAAATTTTCAGCTCAAAACTATTACCAGAATGATCATTTTAAATGATTTAAATAAAAAAAATCCTTTTTTTTAACTAAATTTATTAACTTCGCATTATAAATAATGTTCCTTAAAGTTATAATATTATAATCAATAATTATTTCAAGCTTATTCCAGCTTTAAAGTTACCTTATAATATTAAAAAGAAGTGAGTGCTTTTTTAAAAAGCACTTATCTTTTTATAGAATTTAATTACGAATCAAAAAAGTCAAATTATGAAACGAACTGTTTATTTACTAATTTTTTTTATGGCGGGGATGTTTTTTTTCACCGCCGGTGCCCGGTACAACTGGGCAGGTATTAACGGCCACGAGCAGGCTCCTGCAGATGTAAAGCTTGTTCAGAGCGACATAGAGCAAACACAGATTCAATTCTCGCTTGATGGGTACAAGGAAACACCTTTGGAAACCCCGCGCGGAACCCAGATGGTGATAACCGTGGGGGAAGGTGTGCGAATAATGGAAAAAGGCAAACCTGACCTGGCAAAACTGGTTACAACCATTATAATTCCCGATATGGATGATATGGAAGTAAACGTTACCGGCTATGAATACAGGGAATTTACCGGCATTGAGGTAGCGCCTTCGAAGGGGCATTTCGACAGGAGCATTAATCCTGATGACGTACCCTTTACCTACGGTGAGGTTTACGAGAAAGATGCTTTCTGGCCGGGCAAACTCGCACAGCTTGAAGAGCCCTTCATCATGAGGGATTTCCGCGGTCAAACCGTTACGATCTTCACGTTTCATTACAACCCCGTGAGCAATATCCTCAGGGTATATACCGACATAGAGGTTGAGGTTACCTCCACGGGAAAGATGGGTGAAGATCCCCTGATACGCAGACGCGACGAGATTGTTGTAGAGCCTGAATTCGGAAGGATCTATGAACGTTTCTTCCTTAACATGGAAGCTGCCGAAAGAAGCTACCCGATGCTTGAAGGCGAAGAAGGCAGCCTGCTGATAATCTGCTACGACGATTTTATGGAACCAATGAAGCCTTTTGTTGACTGGAAGCGAACTGTCGGCAGAAAAACCGAGATAGTGCCCAGGTCGGAAGCAGGAAACACATTTGGGGAAATCAAAAATTATGTAGAGGAATACTACAATGAAAACGAAGATTTTGCTTACTTGCTTCTTATTGGTGATGCACCAAATCAAATACCTGCGGGAATAGGCTCTTACGGCGATTATTCTGACAATGCTTACGCGATACTGTCAGGAATGTATAACGATATCTTCGTCGGTCGTTTTTCCGCTGAAACCGTTGCTCATGTCGAAACACAGGTACAACGCATGATAGAATATGAAAGAGACCTTGACGAGACCGATACATGGGTAAATACAGGCCTGGGTATTGCACGCAATGAAGGCGCCGGTATGGGGCACCATGGGGAATCCGACATTCAGCACATGAACTTTATCAGGGATACCCTGCTTAACTTTACTTACGACGAAGTTCACAGCTGTTATGACGGGCCCGGATACAGCACTTCCGCCGCAATAATTTCAGGGCATATCAATAACGGTGTCTCTACCATTAACTTTTGCAACCACGGTTCTGTCAGCGGATGGAGTGTTGCCAACTATAGTATTTATCATGTGAATCAGCTTACCAACATAGGCAAAATGCCATATATCGTCTCGGTAGCCTGTGTAAATGGTGATTTTGTCGGTAAATTTTGTTTTGCAGAATCCTGGCTGCGTGCAACACACGGTGGTGAACCCACAGGTGCCATCGGTTTTATGGGATCCACCATTAACCAGCCATGGCAACCACCTATGTGCGGACAGGACGAAATGGTAAGCATCCTTACGGAAGAAAGCATTGCACATGGCAGCACGATAAAAAGAACATACGGAGGAGTATCCACAAATGGCAGTATGTTTATGATACCTCAATATGGTGGTCAGGGTATCCGAACCCATGAAACATGGGTGTTGTTCGGTGACCCGACACTTATGGTAAGAACCGACGTGCCGACACCTTTTGAACCGGAACACCCGCCCGAAGCTTCAACAGGCGACCAGTCATTCACGGTAACATCTATTGACGATGGAGCAACTGCAGCGCTAACAATATTCGACGAAAATGATGAAGTAATAATTCTTGGTACAGCCGTTGCCGAAAACGGCACAGCAGAAATCATCTTCGATGAACCACTCAAAGATGCAGGAATTATGACACTCGCTATTACCGGTTTTAATAAAGCAACCTATATTAATGATAATATTGAAATTTATGCAGGATATACCGTTACCTTTGAAATTGAAGATGAAGATGGCAACGATATTGAAAATGCCATTATCACTTTCGATGGCGAAACTTACGATCCGGGTGAATATGTGATTGAAGATTTGGAAGAGGGAACATATGAATATACAGTGGAAAAAGACGGGTTCTTTACGGTTGAAGATGAAATTACCGTTGATAAGGACATTACCGTTGGCGTTACAATGATAAAAACACATGTCGTTACATTTGCAATCATGGATGAAGAAGGCAATGATATTGAAAATGCCATTATTACTTTCGATGGCGAAACTTACGATCCGGGTGAATATGTGATTGAAGATGTGGAAGAGGGAACATATGAATATACAGTGGAAAAAGACGGGTTCTTTACGGTTGAAGATGAAATTACCGTTGATAAGGACATTACCGTTGACGTTACAATGATAAAAGCACATGTCGTTACATTTGCAATCATGGATGAAGAAGGCAATGATATTGAAAATGCCATTATCACTTTCGATGGCGAAACTTACGATCCGGGTGAATATGTGATTGAAGATGTAGAGGAAGGAGAATATGAATACATGGTGGAAAAAGAGGGTTTCAGTACCATTGAAGATGAGATTATGGTTGATGATGATATTACCGTAGATGTTACAATGATAAAGATTTATACTGTGACCTTTGAAATTATGGATAAAGAAGGTAACGAAATTGAAAATGCCGTCATCACCTTCGATGGTGAAACCTACGATCCGGGCGAATATGTTATTGAAAATGTAAAAGCCGGAACGTATGAATACATGGTTGAAAAGGAAGGATTTATAACAGCAGGGGATGAGGTTGCGGTAGAAAGCGATGTTGATATAGAAGTAGTGATAGTCGAAACCCACGCTGATATGCCTGATAAAGCAAAACTATCGGTATTTCCCAATCCGGCACGCGACAAATTTACCGTTGTATCCGGCGAAATGATCGAACAAATAAGATTAATAAACATTAGTGGACAGGTAATCAAAAATATAACTGTTGATGCACCACGCTATGAAATTAATGTAAGCAACATAAGCAAGGGAGTATATTTTATGCAGGTTCACACTACCAACAGTATAAAAACCAAACGTGTTCAGATCGTCCGTTAAACAATAAGACCGAAAGACTTCCAAAGTTTTTGACAACTTTGGAAGTCTTTTTATTTTACGGGTTTCATCCGTTTAAAATTTTAATAAACAGACCGGATGAAACCTCCTCTGTTTTGATCATTCTTCTGTAATAAACACAAGCCAATATCCTAATCAGCAATAAAACAATTATATGTTTTAAATAGGGTATAACCCTTTTACGATTCATAGTTCATATCTTAATCCGAGGTAAAACATCCTTCCCGACACCGGCCCCCAGATCATTGAACCGTCAAAGTTTTCACTGAACGGATCATGTGAGGCAATAATGGGGTTTGATTGTTTGTAATCCGTCAGGTTTTCACCCCCTAAGTATATATCAAAACGATTAAACCTGTATGTTACCTGCCCGAGAAGTATAGTGTAAAAAGGCGATTCATCAGGAAAATCAAAGGCTTCAGGGTTGTCATCAAGGTTTGGTATTCTGCCTGGACCGTTGAACTGGGCTGTAAGGTCGATTTGCCATTTATTGTTTTTAGTGGCATAAGACCCGGTTAACAGCCCCCTGTACAAATTGACAAACGGTTTACGGATAAGATCGCCACTTATGGTCTTTTTTACATCGCTATGACGATAGGCTGCCGTCACTTCAAATCCCGACAGAGGCTCAAACGAGAACTCAGCCTGATAGCTGTTGGAATATGATCTGCCTTCCAGATTGTAGAACAAAGCTTTAAAAGGATCAGTATCAATATCAACGATAAGCTGATTTACAAAATCTGTTCTGAAATATTCCACGCTCAATGATGCCTCATTACCAAAGAGATGAAATTTTTGTGTCAGTGTAGCGCCATAATTCCATGCTTCTTCAGGTTTTATATCTTCAAGAACATGGATAATTCTTGAACTGACCAGCAGACCGGTATTATCTGCTATAATATTCGGCACCCTGTAGCCTTTACCGGCAGATGCCCGTATTGTTGTGCTGCCTGTAAAATCATATCTCAGATGGAGCCTTGGTGTTATGAAAGTATTATAAATATTATGAAAATCAGCCCTGATCCCTGCAATAGCAGTAAGTTTTTCAAGATTACTATATGTATATTGCGCAAAAACACCGGGTACCGATTCACGTCTTGCAAAAACAGAATCATTTAAGGTTTCATCGTAATCATCAAAAAGATAACTGAAGCCTCCGTTTATCTTATGATCAGTGGTACCTATTATGTTTTCATAGATAATATTGGCATAAAAGGTGTTTTGCCTACCGTCGTATTCATTTAACCCATAATATGATTCATGGTTATGATGTGAAAACACCAAAATCGTACCTATGCTTCCATGAGGCTGATTCGGAAGAAAAAACCCCGGCTTGGCAAATAAATCATAACGCGTGGTATAGTTGTTAAAGCCATAACTATGATCTATTGAGTTTATACCACCATTAAGATAGTCGACCTGTCCGCCGCTTCTGTCTTCTTTCATGACCCTTATGCCAAATTGCGATTCCATGATGTCCGGAATGTCATACCGGTACCTGTTCATCAGATTGATCTTCTGTACAAGAGGATGGTCGGCGAATGAATTGCTGTTATGATCAACCGGGTTATTAAAATATTCGCCATGCAGCAAAACCATAGTCCTGAAATTGTCGGTAATATCAACGGAGCTGTTAAGGTTTCCTTCCAGTTTTCCGAGATCATTCACGTATAGGTTACAAAATAGTTTTTCGCTGGTTTCTGGTTTTTTCAGCTCCACATTTATTTGACCTGTAATAGATTCATACCCGTTAATGACTGAGGAAGCGCCTTTGGAGATATAGATTGATTCCATCCATGGTCCGGGCACATAGGTTAATCCGAAGGGTTGTCCCAGTCCTCTGATCATTGGAAAGTTTTCGCTCAGCAACTGACTATAAATACCGGCAAGCCCTAACAACAATATCTGTTGTGCACCTGAAACGGCATCGGTATATTCCACATCAATTGCGGCGCTGGTCTCAAAAGCTTCGGATATATTACAGCATGCCGCACGGCGGAGTTCGGCAGAAGTGATAACCTCTGTATGTATGGGTTCAAAACCCGAAACATGTGCGCCGGCTTCACGGGCAGTAACAACAACCTCATCAAGATCACCTGTTGAATAAAGTACAACTTCAATAAAGTCATCAACATTTTCTACAATAACCGTGTCGCTTTTAAAACCCACAAAACTGATAACAAGCTTATGAGGCAGGTTATATGGATGAATATCAAAGTTACCTGCAGTATCGGTAGCTGTACCTGAAGAAGTACCGAGCCAATACACACTGGCTCCCGCAAGCGGAACAAGCTCCTGCTTTCCATCTGTTGCCGGCCGTTCATAAACAACCCCCCTGACATGAGCATGGTCAAGGTGAGAATGTTGCTGCGCATTAAGATTATTGGCAACGGCAATAAATGCTATAAAAAATACAACTATGTTTTTTATTGTTGAATTCATTTTTTCTTCTTTTTTGTTTAGAATAAATTACCAGATATGTGCTACAAACACTATGTTAAAACAAAGTTCGTAACGAAAAAAAGAAGAAAACTCAGCAAATCTTGAGTTGATTCGCAAAAATGATAAAAGTTTTTGATACCAGTCTTGGAGGAGGTTCTATGTAGTCTTGTATTATCTTGCCGGCTATACACTCACTGCAACAAAGATCATCCGTTGATATGTCAATGGGTAAAGACACCAGCTGCAAAAGCCTGACTGAAAGGTTTTTCAGAAGTAGTTCATATTCATTTTTCAAATATTGAAATCTGGTTTCACAACCTTCATTATCACCGGCAAAAATGCCGCAACCATGAGCATGATGATCTTCATGAACGTCTCCATTAGTATCATTATGGCAGGAACCATGAAATGAATGGTCATCATCATGATGAGAATGTTCAATTTTAGCGGTAAATAAAGAAACATAGTAATCGGTAGTATCACATGTAAAACAGTGATGCAGTATCAGGCTGATCCCGTTGTTTGACAAGAGAAAAAAACAGGCAAGTAATGTTGCGGATATATTATTTATTATTTTCATTATTTTTATTTAACGCTGATAATTCAAAAATATTCGCTAAAATTTGTTCAGCAATTAGTTGATGAAAAACTAAAATAATATTGGTACTATAATCCTGTTTAAAGTTCGAAATAAATTCTGATACCTTTCGGGCCGGATTTAAAACCCGTGAAACATAAAAACACAACAAACCTCTTTTTACAATGCAAAATTAAAAAAACCGTTTATGTGGCAGGTATTAAAAACGTTAGTTTTTTATTTACTTTTTTCGATTTATCTGCGAATGTTTATATTTGTTGTTTAATTCTAATAATAATTTTATTTGTTAATAAACCTAAATTATTATATTTGGCAAAAACATAAATATTTATCACTTATTATGGTAAATTTTTGTTTTTTTATCACTAATAATATTTTTTCAGGACAGATGTAACTTTTTTAATATTCCACAAGCGGCAAATTCAATAACATTATTAATAAAAACGGAAACCAAAAAAATTCAAGGAGTTAAGACATGAAAAACAAATTAGATCCAACAAAAATGCAAGACTGGCAGATTGCTGAGGCTGCCGAAGAACACATGAAAACAGTATATGAGCTTGCCGAGGAGATGGGCATAGAAAAGATGGAGCTGTTACCTTACGGGCATTATATTGGAAAGCTTGATTTCATCAAGATCCTTAACCGTCTTAAGGACAAGCCAAACGGGAAATATGTTGAAGTAACGGCAATTACGCCTACTCCTTTGGGTGAAGGGAAATCGACAACTTCTATGGGATTGGTTCAGGGGCTTGGTAAATTAAATAAAAAGGTAATTGGTGCCATAAGGCAGCCCTCGGGTGGTCCGACATTTAACATCAAGGGTTCGGCTGCCGGCGGGGGTCTCGCACAATGTATTCCATTAACAGAATTTAGTTTAGGGCTTACCGGTGATATTGATGCTATTACAAATGCTCATAATCTTGCAATGGTAGCCGTAACCAGCCGTCTGCAGCATGAATTTAACTATTCGGACGAATTTTTGGCAAAAAGAAATTTAAAAAGGTTGAATATCAATCCGCGTAATTTAGCTTTTGGATGGGCGATTGATTTTTGTGCACAGGCATTACGTGAAATTATAATAGGTATTGGCGGCAAAATGGATGGTTTTATGCTGAAAACAGGTTTTCAGATTACCGTATCTTCCGAAATCATGGCTATCCTGTCTGTTTCAACAAGCCTTAAAGATATGAGAGAACGCATGTCTAAGATCGTTGTTGGTTATGACAAGTCAAAAAACGCCAGACCCATAACAGCCGGGGATATTGAAGTTGACGGTGCCATGACTGCACTTATGGCTAAAGCCATTAATCCGACTCTTATGCAGACCCTTGAAGGTCAGCCTGTGTTGGTTCATGCCGGACCTTTTGCCAATATTGCTATCGGGCAGTCTTCTATCATTGCCGACCTTGTTGGCTTGAAACTTGCCGATTATCATGTGACGGAAAGCGGATTTGGAGCAGATATCGGATTTGAAAAATTCTGGAACCTGAAATGCAGATTCAGCGGGCTTACTCCCAACTGTTCTGTTATAGTGGCTACTATCAGGGCTTTAAAGATGCACGGCGGAGGCCCGAAAGTAGTTCCCGGCAAAGCCCTCGATAAAGAATATACCGATAGTAACGTAGAACTCGTTGAAAAAGGATTGCCAAACCTGATTGCTCATATCGAAACGGTGAAAAAAAGCGGTATCTCCCCTGTTGTTTGTATAAATCATTTCTATACAGATGCTGATGAAGAAGTTGACGTTGTTCGTAAAGCTGCCGAAGAAGCAGGAGCAAGGGTGGCGCTCAGCAAACACTGGGAATCAGGCGGCGAAGGAGCTATTGAACTTGCTAATATGGTAATAGAAGCGTGTAATGATAAACCCGATTTCAAATTCCTTTATGAACTCAATACACCTTTAAAAGAAAGAATTTCAAGAATTGCCACGGAAGTTTATGGCGCCGACGGCGTATCCTATACACCCGATGCAGAAGCAAAAATTAAGATGATAGATGAAGATCCTGAACTTAAAAAGCTGGGAACCTGTATGGTAAAAACCCATTTAAGCCTGACTCATAAGCCTGAATTAAAAGGAAGGCCCAAAGGCTGGACACTCCCCATCAGGGATATTGCAATATTCCAGGGAGCAGGATTTGTCGTACCAATTGCCGGTGAAATTAAACTGATGCCCGGAACAGGCTCTGACCCCGCTTTCAGAAAAATTGATGTTGATGTCGAAACAGGCAAGGTAAAAGGATTGTTTTAAATTGAAATTCAAGAGTTCGCTCTGAAAAGTAAAAAAGATTTACCCCGTTGGACAATCTCATAAAAAAAGAATAAGTTGAAAAAGAAAACATCCAACGGGGTAAACACAAAATAACCTGGATTATAAGTTGTTGGAATTAAAATACTTATAAAAAATCTGTGTAAATGTGTGTAATCTGTGGCAGTAATCTTTGGCACAAAACACTATTTAGAACAGGTTCATTCAAAAAAATTAATAAAAAACTAAAAATCTAAAATTATGGAACTAATAGAAGGTAAAAAAGTTGCAGCAGAAATGAAGAAGGAAATTGCTGAAGAAGCAAATTCAATAAAAGCTTCCGGCGGGAAAACACCCCATCTGGCGGCGGTATTGGTAGGCCACGATGGTGCAAGCGAAACTTATGTTGCACATAAAGTAAAAGCTTGTGAAGAAGTGGGATTTAAATCAACCCTCGTAAGGTTTGAGGAAGATGTTACTGAAGAAGAACTTTTGGCTAAAGTTGATGAATTAAACAATGATAAAGACCTGGACGGCTTCATTGTTCAGTTGCCCCTACCTGATCATATTTCGGAGCAAAAAGTTATTGAAGCAATTCGCCCGAGCAAGGATGTTGACGGATTTCATCCTGTTAATGTAGGTCGTATGGTAATTGGTTTGCCTGCTTTTGTGTCGGCAACCCCTGCCGGTATAATGATATTATTGGAAAGGTATAAAATCAACACATCAGGGCAGAATTGCGTTATAGTAGGCAGAAGTAATATTGTCGGCAGGCCTCTGAGTATTCTTTTATCTCAGAAAACACCTACTGCCAATGCAACGGTTACGGTATGCCATAGCCGCACAAAGAATCTTAATGAAGTATGTGCCAATGCCGATATACTTATTGCTGCTCTCGGTTCTCCCGAATTCCTTACCGCCGACATGGTAGGTGAAGGTGCTGTTGTGATTGATGTCGGTACTACACGGGTAAAATCCGACAAAACAAAGTCGGGATGGAAACTAAAAGGTGATGTGAAATTTGATGAAGTTTCACCTAAATGCAGTTATATCACACCGGTGCCGGGTGGAGTAGGCCCGATGACAATAGTATCATTATTAAAGAATACGCTGCTGGCCTCAAAAAAAGAAATTTACCGGTAACAAGCTTTGATTATGATAATAAATCTGTGTTTGCTATAATGTTGTGGATCAAAGATCTACTCTATGGAATAATTATTTAACATAAAGTATGAATCCACTGTAAAAAGTCAAAAATAACTCTTTTACCACATAGATAATATATTTAGGCTAATTTATAAAACTTAGCATTATATTAGCGTCGATATAATAAGTTATGTGAAAATGGAAAACTATTTTCAATTTTCACATAACCAAACATTTACACAATTAGCATTAAAACTAAAAAATGAGATAATAACAATATAAGCACAAAGATGTTCCTCACCTTGTTTTGTTCTTAAAAGTTCGAACCAGAATCTAAAGAATTTTATATGATGGAATATCTTTGTGGTTAAATTTTTTTTATAATGCCTGAGTAGAAATGTACTTTTTTAATTAAACTCAAAAATGGAAAAAGAATTAAATAAAATTTTATCATCCTTCCAGGGTAAAAGCAATGAGCTTATACCTGCTCTTCAGCAAATACAGGAAGAGCTGGGTTATTTGCCCGGCGATGCCATGCTTTATGCGGCTGAATTTCTTAACGTGCCCGAAAGCACAGTGTTTGGAGTGGCTTCATTTTATGCACAATTCAGGTTTACACCTGTTGGCAAAAACATGATAATGGTTTGCAAAGGTACCGCTTGCCATGTAAAAGGTGCTGAGAAAGTATTAGACGAAATATCTCGCCAGGTTGGCATAGAAGATGGCGAAACAAGCGCTGATATGCAATATACACTGGAAAGTGTTGCATGTATAGGTTGTTGCGCCTTAGCGCCTTGTATTACAATTAACAGTGAAGTACACGGGCGGTTAAATGCCAAATCAATAGAAAAGATTTTCAAAAGAAAAAAAGCGGAGGAAAAAACCAATGAATAAAAGCAATAAATCACGTGAAATACTTGTTTGTTGCGGAACAGGTTGTGTTTCTGCAAAAGCAGACAAAATATTAGATGCGCTTAAGCAAGAAACAAAAAACAAAAAAATAAATGTCAAACCTACCGGTTGTCATGGATTTTGCCAGGAAGGGCCTTTGGTTATTACAGAACCCGATGGAATATTATACAGCAGGACAAAAACAGAAGATGTTAAAGAGATCATCAATTCTCATATTGAAAACAATAAACCTGTCGAACGCCTTTTTTATCATGAACCCAAAACCGGGGGAAAAATACCTCACTATAAAGACATACAATTTTATAAAAAACAAAACCGTGTAATATTACGCAATTGCGGACATGTAAACCCGGAAGATATCAACGAATATATTGAGAAAGGCGGATACCGGGCAATAGAAAAAGCACTCAAAGAAATGACCCCTGAAAAAGTCTTAAATATGATTAATGGTTCTTCTTTAAGGGGGCTTGGGGGTGCGGGTTTTCATACAGGGCTTAAATGGAGGTTTTGCTATAACGCAAAAGCAGATGAAAAATATATTATTTGTAACGGGGATGAGGGAGACCCCGGCTCGTTCCAGGACAGGTCGGTATTTGAAGGAGACCCTCATTCGGTAATAGAAGGTATAATAATTGCCGCAACTACCATTGGAGCCAAAAAAGGCTTTATTTATGTAAGAGCGGAATATCCGCTTGCGGTAAAAAGGCTTAAAATTGCACTTGACCAGGCACAAAAAAAAGGATTTTTAGGTAAGAACATTTTCGATAGCAACAAAGATTTTGACCTGGAAATATTTCAGGGTGCGGGCGCATTTGTTTGTGGGGAAGAAACCGCTTTAATAGCATCAATTGAAGGCAAAAGAGGAGCTCCAAGACACAGACCGCCTTTCCCGGCAGAATCGGGATTATGGGGAAAACCTACCCTGCTCAATAATGTTAAAACATATGCCTCAATTCCTAACATTATAAATAACGGTGTAGAATGGTTTACAAAGATGGGCACCGATAATAGCAAAGGAACCGCAATTTTTTCATTAACGGGCGAAGTGGCAAATTGCGGACTTGTAGAAGTACCTATGGGAATGACCTTACGTGAAATTATATATGGAATAGGAGGCGGAACAACAGATAATAAAAAATTTAAAGAAATACAGATCGGCGGCCCCTCAGGCGGATGTCTGCCGGAAAGTTTGCTTGATCTGCCGGTTGACTTTGACTCCTTAAAAGAAGCCGGGGCAATGATGGGCTCAGGCGGCATGGTTGTTATGGACGAATCAACCTGCATGGTCGACGTGTCAAAATACTTTCTCGACTTTACACAAAAAGAATCCTGCGGATATTGTTCACCATGCAGGCTAGGAACAAAACAAATGCTTGATATTCTCAACGATATTGTTGAAGGAAAAGGGAAACCGGAAGATATGGACCTGTTAATGGATTTAGCCATAAGCATTAAAGCAGGTTCGCTCTGCGGACTGGGACAAACAGCTCCAAATCCCATAATCACAACTATCAAATATTTCAGACAGGAATACGAAGAGCATATTAATGACAAATTATGCCGGGCAAAAAAATGTAAAGCTTTAATCTCTTTCTATATCAACCCTGAGAAATGCACAGGCTGCCATCTTTGCTTTACAAATTGCCCTGAAAATGCAATTGAAGGAGAAGCAAAAAAACCCCATAAAATTATACAGCATAAATGTACCAGGTGTGGCATTTGCTTCGAAAAGTGCCCGCCAAAAATCAGTGCAATAGAATCTTACGCAGGGGAAAAAATTAGAATTTAGAAATTAGAAAGCAGAAATATTTTCTAAATTCTGATTATTATTGCTCAGGAAGAAACTGATAAACGAATGTTGCTTTTAGTTGAAGATAATTAATAAAAAAAATCTAATTTCTAATTTCTAATTTCTAACAGATGAAAGTTAATATAACAATAGACGGAATAAAACTAAAAGTTGATGATTCATTAACTGTTTTGGAGGCGGCACTCGAAAACAATGTTTATATCCCTAACTTATGTCATCACAAGGATTTAATACCATCAGGTTCTTGCAGGTTGTGTTTGGTTGAGATCAACAACAGAAAGGTACAGGTAATTGCGTGTAAGATAAAAGTTGAAGAGGGAATGACCGTCATTACAGATAACCCCGAGATCAATTTTATCAGGCAAATGACCCTGGAGCTACTCCATGTCAATCATACACAGGATTGTACTAATTGCATGAAAAACACAAACTGTCAACTTCAGGAAGTAACTTCTTATATCGGGACAAATGAAACCCGCATAGAACAGATGAGAAAGAACAGGCCTTTGATTCCGGTAGATACTTCAAATCCCTTCTTCAATCTTGATCATAACAAATGCATATTATGCGGTATCTGTATAAGAACCTGCAATGAAATTCAGGGGGTTGATGCTTTGCAATACGGTTACAGTGGTTTCGATACTTTGGTTTGTACATTTTTGAATAAGCCTATTAAGGAATCTGTCTGTGAGTCGTGCGGCGAATGTGTCGTAAGATGTCCGGTAGGGGCATTAATCCCGAAAAACATGCAAAGACCTTCCCGTACAGTAAAAACAATATGCCCATATTGCGGAGTTGGATGCGGAATAAATCTTGGTGTCAGGGGTGAAAAAATCGTCAGCATTGAAGGAGATTACGAAAGCCCGGTAAATAAAGGAAGATTATGTGTAAAAGGCCGTTTCGGCTACGAATGGATAAACCATGACGAGCGCCTGAAAACCCCTCTTATCAAAAAGGCAGGCAAATTTGTCGAATCAGGCTGGGATGAAGCCTTAGAGCTTATTGCCAAAAATTTTTCGAAATACAAAAGCCATGAATTTGCCACCTTTTCATCAGCAAGATGCACTAATGAGGAAAATTACGTCATTCAAAAGTTTACCCGGGCAGTTATGGGTTCCAATCATATTGATCATTGCGCGCGTCTTTGTCATGCACCATCGGTAGCCGGTCTGGCTCAAAGTATAGGTAGCGGAGCCATGACCAACTCCATAAAAGAGATCAGTGATGCAGCTTCTATTTTTGCAATCGGATCAAACACAACAGAAAGCCATCCGATCATAGGATTAAAAGTAAAAGAAGCAAAATGGAACGGAGCAAAAATAATTGTTGCCAATCCGCGAAAAATAGACTTGTGCAAATTTGCCGATATTTGGCTGCAGCATAAAACCGGAACTGATGTTGCCCTGCTTATGGGAATCTGCAGGGTAATTGTGGATAAAAACCTTATTGATGAATCATTCATAGAAAAACGATCTGAAAATTTTGACGCTTTTAAAAGGTCTTTGAAGGAGTTTGGATTGGATTATGTTGAAAAGATCACCGGGGTTCCTGCTAAGCAAATCGAGGCAGCAGCTGAGATTTATGCAAGCAACAGTCCTGCATCTATTCTATATGCAATGGGCATTACTCAACATACACATGGCACGGATAACGTTTTGGCAATAAGCAACCTTGCTTTACTTACCGGAAACATTGGCAAGCTTTCATCAGGAGTTAATCCTTTACGCGGACAAAACAATGTTCAGGGAGCATGCGATATGGGTGCTTTACCTGTTGTCTACCCGGGTTATCAAAAAGTCGCAGACCCGAAAGCAAAGCAAAAGTTTGAAAAAGCATGGAATTGTAAATTAAGCGATACCCCGGGGTTAACGCTGACAGAAATTGTAAATTCAGCCTACAATAAGAAAATAAAAGCCTTGTATTTGATTGGCGAAAATTCCCTGTTGAGCGAACCTGACGCAAATCATGTACGCAAATCACTGCAAAAATTAGACTTTTTTGTAGCCCAGGATATTTTTCTTTCGGAAACAGCCCGTTTGGCGGATGTTGTTTTACCTGCTGCAAGTTTTGCCGAGAAAGACGGCACCTTTACCAATACCGAAAGGCGTGTTCAGCGTATTCGCAAGGCAATTAATCCTGTTGGAAATTCTCAGCCCGACTGGTGGATAACATGTCAGATAGCAAAAAAAATGAACCGGAAGGGTTTTGATTTTAAAAATTCCGAAGAAATTTTTAATGAAGTTGCATTGCTTACCCCGTCATACAAAGGAATTTCTTATAAAAGAATAGAAAAGGAAGGCTTGCAATGGCCCGTTAATGATGAAAAGCATAAAGGCACACCTGTTTTACACAAAGATGTATTTCCTACCGCAAGCAGCAAAGCCAAGTTTTTCCCGTTAAAATATAGGCCACCGGCTGAGCTTCCCGACAAACAATACCCGCTTATACTTACAACCGAAAGAAGCCTGTATCACTATCATACGGGAACAATGACAAGAAGGGTGGATGGACTGAATCAATTGAATGAAAGAGAACTCGTTGAGATAAATCCCGTTGATGCCAAAACTATCGGAGTAAATGACGGCGATAAAGTATGCGTAACTTCAAGACGCGGTAATGTTGACGCGGTAGCAAAGATCACTAATAAATCTCCTGCGGGCACTGTAGCTATGAGTTTTCACTTTTTTGAAAGCCCGACAAATGTCCTTACCAACCCGGCTCTCGACCCCGTGGCAAAAATACCGGAACTGAAAGTTTGCGCGGTAATGATAGAGAAAGGGTAATTATTTATAATTTGTAGGATCAATCCTCCCGAACACTTCTTGTATAAAGTTCAGGAGTTTCAGTAATACAATTTACCCGCAAGGTATTTCTGCACATAATCGGAAATCCCTTGTTCGAGAGTATAAAAAGGCAATTTGTAGCCGAAAGAACGCAATTTTGTGATGTCGGCTTCCGTAAAATACTGGTATTTATCACGAATATCTGCCGGAATGTCTATGTATTCAATTTGCGGTTCACTACCCATCGAATGAAATACCGCTTTTGCAAGATCAAGAAAAGTACGGGCTTTCCCCGTTCCCAGATTATACAATCCGTGATATTTTTTTTGCAGCATCAGGAAAAAACAAACGTTAACAACATCCTTTACATATATGAAGTCGCGAAGTTGTTTCCCGTCTTCATAATCGGGATTATGCGATTTAAACAACTTTATTTTACCGGTTTCCGATATCTGCTTATAAGCATGATATACTACCGATGCCATTCTGCCCTTATGATATTCATTAGGTCCGTAAACATTGAAAAATTTAAGCCCTGCCCAGAAGTAAGGCTTTTTTTTCTGTCGCAACGCCCATTTGTCAAAGTCGTTTTTTGATTTACCATAAAGATTCAAGGGTTTCAGCTTTTCAACAAGATCATGGTCATCTTTATATCCAAGCTTACCATCACCATATGTGGCTGCAGACGAGGCATAAACCAAAGGCAGATCATATTCTACACAAGATTCCCAAAGTCTTTTTGAATAATTGAGATTAAGTTCATCAAACACTGCTTTATCAAACTCTGCCGTGTCGGTACGCGCCCCCATGTGAAAAACAAAATTAACCTTTTTGTGGTGTTCATCTAACCATTCGAAAAACACCTCACGGTCAACTTTCTTACTAAAGGCTTTATTGGCCAGGTTTTTACTTTTTACATAATCGGTAAATTCATCAACAATGACTATATTCTTAAAGCCTTTGTTATTCAGCTTGTTAACCAAACAACTGCCAATAAAACCTGCTGCTCCGGTTACGACAATCATGGGTAAATGTGGTTATTATTAAACTGATATTTATCTGTTTAATGATTAATCATATTAAGCTTAAAAACCATATTTCGACAAATGAACAAATCCTTATTTAAAAGGCAGAATAAACCCAATGGATTCAAAACCCCATTCAGGATTCCATATCCTTGTTTGGCAATTCAAGCCCATATCCTGATGTTTTATCCTCTCTCCTCAAAAGGAACGCAAATACCAGCCCGAAAAGTCCCAAAGCTGCAAATACAAGCATTGGATTAGTATAATCAAGCGGTTTGATGATCTCTGCTTCGTGTTCTCTGAAATTCAGGCCGAAATAATCACGATCAGCATATTGCAATCTGCCATAGCCAAGTAATATATCGAATTCACCTTCATCATCAACATAAAACCTTATTCGTTCCTCCCAAACCTTCTTGTCATTTTCAGGATCATAAATCTTAAGAGAGCCCCTGTTTCTGCCGTCAAAATACGCTTCATGTTTTTTATCCATCATGGAAACGAAATGCAGATGCTCATCATAGATTAATTGGTTATTATAAACCTCTACAATATCATCACCGTCGAATATTGAAACTTTCGCCCTGTATTTTATCGTATCAACAATTTGGGAGAAATCAACTCTTTCAATTATATCTCCTCTGCCAATTTCCAGTTCATAATTGCCCTTTTCATCGGTCATTACCGTATGGGTTTCATTCCAGACAATCTCACCGCTTAAACTATCTTTGAATACAACAGCAGTAACATTTATTTCTTCGTTTGCAACAGGTTGGTCTCTGCGATCTATGTATTTTCCGGAAAAACTCATCTGCTGCTCCTGCACAATCTTATATTCTTCTGCATAAACTGGTGTACGGTAGTAAGGATTGGAAGCATCTACCACCAAACCGATAACAATAGGGAAAGCCATAAGACCGACATTCTGTATGGTGAACATAAACCCATAGGCTGTACCCAGTTTGCTTTCCCTGACAATTTTTGCTACTGCCGGCCACATTGCCGCAGGTACAAGTGAAAACGCAATACCAAGTAAAACTATAGGTATTCTGGGGTTAATATGGGTTAATGCAAACATCATATGTGCAATGATCAACAGTGCAGACCCCAGGTACATAAGAGTTGCACTCTTGCCTTTGTAATCGCAAACCCACCCGAATAACGGAGTAAGTAAAATTGTTCCGTACATCAGGTAGGCCGTTACATCTCCGGCAATATGCCTTGCCATTGCAAACTTGTTCATCAACAGGTCGGGTGCAAACTTTATGAAAGGAAATACTGCAGAATAAAAAGTAACACAAAGTAGTGTTATGAAAATGACTGATCTGTTGGTAACCAAATCTTTTAAGTCAGACCAGCGGAATTCATCTTCCGGGTCTTTCACATCAATCTTGATCTGACGGTCAAGCTTACGGTCAACAAACATATATATTATGAAAGCCAAAAGCCCTATCCATAAAAGCAAAACTCCAAACCATATAGCCGTTGTCCATTCAGGATGCACCAACCTTGGCGAAAGTGTCAGGGCTAATGCCGCTCCAAGCCTTCCGATAGAAAGGTTAAGCCCAAGCGCCAGGGCAAGTTCTTTGCCTTTAAACCACTTAACTACAACTTTCGAAAGTACAATAATGCTGGTTTCGGCTCCAAGCCCGAAAATAAAAAAGCCCAGGCACATCATTTTCAAAGCAGGTGAGTAAGCGGTCAAAAATGAATCCATAAAAGCGTATCCAAAACCACCACTGAGAAAAGTATCCGATGCCCCGTAAGCAGTTATTGCTCCTCCCAGGCTCATCAGGAAAACAAAAGAAAAACCGGTAATTCGTATCCCCACGCGGTCAAGGATAATACCTCCTATCACAGCCATCGCCAAAAATACATTGGGAATAGCATAAGCCGACATGATAAAACCGTAATCAGCCGAAGAAAAACCTAAATTTACACGTAAAAGATCGGTCAACGGCGCCAAAGCATCATAAAAATAATAATTCGTTGCCATCGTAAAACTTATCAGTATCAATACACTCCACCTGATAAACCTTGATTCGTTTAGTCTCCTCTTTATTGCATCTACCATATTTCTGTTTTAGTATTAATTTTTAATCAATTTATTTATTAAAAAAAGCAAATTTAAAAAAACATTTTTTAAAGGTAGTTATAACGGCTTATTATTTATTCCCAAATCCGTCATTAGAGATGTAAAACATTGAAATACAGCACTTAATAAAATTTAGAAAATTTATATTTGCTTGGCTTTTAATCTGTTATGTTTCTAATGACGGATTTGGGTTAATATAATTGAATAATTTTTCGCAAAATTAAACATTTGTTTAACAAAAAAACCAAATTTTTATAAATTTTCATTTGTAATTTTATAAATACCTTGTTTATTGAACTCTTTGAGAAAAAGCAAAAGGTCAAAGTTCTTTTTTTACTTCCAGCAGAAATTTTCTTATTTTCTTCAAAGTATTTATCATTTCGAAGTCTTCATAGACTTCTTCAGGATTTTTTTTGATTTTTTCTTTCGCTCCCCGTAGTGTGTATCCCCTCTCTTTCACAAGGTTATAAATAAGATGGAAATTTTCTACATCCTTTGTCGAAAAAAAACGTGTGCCTTTTATGTTTCTTTTGGGTTTTATCAGATCAAACTCTTTTTCCCAGAATCTTATCAGTGAAGTGTTTACCGAAAACATATCGGCTACCTCCCCTATGCTGTAATAGAGTTTTTGTTCGTCATTTGACTTTCTTTTATTTTCTTCAGCTATCACAGTTTTTCTTTATAATGATGTCGCAATATTAATAATAAAATTCATTTAATTGACCTTGAATTATATTTTTGTAATAACCCAAACTAAAAATAATAAAAAAGGGGATGTTGCAATATATCCCCTTTTTGTAATTATAAAAAACAATTATGATCCTGTTTATAAACAAAGAATTATAAGAGTTTCAAGTTTTATTTCAGCACACCAAGTTCTTTTCCGACTTTTTTGAAAGCATCAATACATTTATCAAGGTGTTCTGTTTCATGCGCAGCTGAGACCTGTACACGTATCCTTGCTTGCCCTCTTGGGACAACAGGGTAATAGAATCCGATAACATAAATTCCTTCTTTCAGTAGTTTTTCAGCGAAATCCTGCGAAAGTTTGGCATCATATAGCATTACAGCTATAATTGCCGATTGTGTGGGTTTTACATCGAAGCCCGCGTTCCTCATCTTTTCCATGAAATAACCGGTATTTTTGTGCAGCTTATCTTGCAGTTCGTGAGTTTCGGTCATCATATCGAACATTTTGATGCCTGCATTAGCAACTGAAGGGGGCAGTGAATTTGAGAACAAATATGGGCGTGAACGCTGCCGCAATATTTCTATTATCTCTTTTCTGCCGGTTGTAAACCCGCCTATTGCACCTCCAAATGCTTTACCCAGGGTGCCTGTAATAATATCCACTTTACCGCGAATATTAAATAGTTCGGTTACTCCCCTGCCTGTTTCACCAACAACACCGGCTGAATGAGCTTCATCAACCATCACAAGTGCATCATACTTTTCAGCCAGCTCAATGATCTTGTCCATCGGCGCAACATTGCCGTCCATAGAAAAAACCCCGTCGGTTACAATGACACGAAATCTCTGAGCCTGGGCTTCCTTGAGCTTTTGCTCCAGATCTTCCATATCAGCATTATTATACCTGTAACGGTGAGCTTTGCAAAGACGCACACCGTCAATTATTGAAGCATGATTCAAAGAATCGGATATGATCGCATCCTCATTGGTTAAAATAGGTTCAAATGCACCGCCATTGGCATCGAAACATGCCGCATAAAGTATCGTGTCGTCCGTGCCGAAAAATTCAGATACCTTTCTCTCCAAAGTCTTATGCAGATCCTGTGTACCGCAAATAAAACGTACTGATGACATCCCGTAACCATGAGAATCCATTCCCTCTTTTGCCGCCTCTATCAAACCGGGATGATTAGATAAGCCCAAATAATTATTTGCACAAAAATTCAAAACAGTCTCACCTGTCGAAATTTTTATCTCAGCACCCTGAGGACTGATTATGATACGCTCTTCTTTGTATAATCCCGCCTCGCGGATACCCTTTAACTCCGATTGTAAATGCTCCTTAATTTTTCCGTACATAATTTTATTTTTATTTAGTTAATAATATATTTAGTTTAACATGTTTGGACAAAAGATATGCTTAAAAAAAATTTCACGCAAAGGTATATTTTTTTTCTGACAGGTAAAGGATCA
The DNA here is from genome assembly GCA_003559855.1 of Bacteroidales bacterium. Lineage (GTDB taxonomy): Bacteria > Bacteroidota > Bacteroidia > Bacteroidales > UBA7960 > PUKZ01. Next base: position 3,547 of record PWJZ01000076.1, on the reverse strand, counting down.
GCTATTCATTTTTTCGGTTTTGCAAAAATGTTTATTTTTGCCCTTAAAATTTTATTATATTTTAAATTTTAAACACTTATCAGAAATGGAAAAAATATTAATAATAGGATCTGCCGGGCAGATCGGCTCGGAATTCACTCTTTTATTGAGAGAAATTTATGGTGGAGATAACGTTATTGCCGGTATAAGGAAAACCAGGCCATCGGAAAAAATTGCAAATACAGGACCCGTTGAGGTTGTTGATGCGTTGAATGTTGAAGAACTGGTAGACACGATCAAGAAATATAACGTTGACATTATCATAAACATGGCAGCTATACTTTCTGCCACGGGAGAAAAAAATCCTAATTTAGCCTGGAACGTTAACATGAACGGGTTGATCAACGTACTTGAAATAGCGCGTGAATTCAAAATGAAACAGGTGCTTGTGCCAAGCTCAATAGCTGTTTTTGGCCCTTCCACACCGGTTGACAACACACCACAGGAAACTATTCTGAAACCAACCACAATGTATGGTATAACTAAGGTTTCAGGCGAGCTGTTAGGCGATTATTATGTCCAGAAATACGGCCTTGATGTTCGAGGATTGCGCTATCCGGGAATTATCAGCCACGAAACATTGCCCGGCGGCGGTACTACCGACTACGCCGTTGCCATTTACTACGAAGCTGTTAAAAATAAAAAATATACATGCTTTGTCAACGAAGATACACGCCTGCCAATGATGTATATGCCCGACTGCCTTAAAGCGACCATAGACCTTATGCAAGCCGACTTTTCAAAGCTGAAGCACCATTGCGACTTTAATGTTGGGGCTATGAGCTTTAGTGCAAAAGAATTGGCAGATTCCGTGAAAAAGTATATCCCCGAATTCGAAATGACATATCAACCCGATGAACGTCAGGCTATTGCCGACTCATGGCCAAACTCGGTCGATGATACACCCGCCCGCGAACAATGGGGCTGGAAACCCGATTATGACCTCGATGCCATGACACAGGATATGCTTAAAGCTATCAGGGAAAAACATGAAAAGGGGCTTATTTAATGGGGTAAATTGGTCATTGTTCATTCGGTAATCGGTATTCGGTATTCGGTTGACTTGACTGCCGACTGTAAAATTGAGATCTATTAACTTTTATTTCTTGATAACTTTCTGCTAAAACCATTCACCTTTCTTAGCAAGAAAGTTATTTTTGTATTTTGTTTTGAATTCATACGTATAATGGAAAGTTATAAAGTTTCAGCCAGGAAATACCGTCCTGCTACTTTTGACACGGTTGTTGGTCAAAAGTCGATCACAAATACTCTGAAAAACGCAATAAAGAGTAATCATTTGGCTCAGTCGTTTCTTTTTTGCGGGCCAAGAGGTATAGGAAAAACCACCTGTGCCAGAATACTCGCCAAAACCATCAACTGTGAAAATATTACCGATTCGGTAGAACCCTGCAATAAGTGTAAATCATGCCAGTCATTCAACACATCCGGTTCTTTTAATGTACATGAGCTTGACGCTGCCTCAAACAATTCCGTCGAGGATATCAGAACACTGGTTGACCAGGTGCGCATACCTCCGCAAATTGGAAAGTACAAAATTTACATCATTGATGAGGTACACATGCTGTCAGCACAAGCTTTCAACGCTTTTCTGAAAACCCTTGAAGAGCCGCCCCACTATGCCAAGTTTATCCTCGCCACAACAGAAAAACCCAAGATCATTCCCACGATCTTGTCAAGATGCCAGATATTCGATTTCAAGCGTATTACGGTTGACAATATGGTGAAACAGCTTCAATATATTGCCGGAAAAGAAAATGTCAATGCTGATAAGGAAGCTCTCCATCTGATTGCACAAAAAGCTGACGGCGCATTACGCGATGCATTGTCAATATTCGATCAGATAGTAAGCTATACAGGTAATAAAGTATCTTATCAAGACGTTATCGAAAATCTGAATATTCTTGATCATGATTACTATTTCAAAATTACCGGTCATATTATTGAACAAAATGCTACTGAAATTCTATTGCTGATTAACGAAATAATCGAAAGGGGCTTTGAAGGGGTTCAATTTATTACAGGCTTCGGACATCACCTGCGCAACCTGCTTGTCAGTAAAAACCCTCAAACCGTTAAACTGCTGGAAACCAGTGAAAGCATCAGACAAAAATACCTCGAACAAGCCGAAAAATGCGATGAAGATTTCCTGATCAATGCCCTGGAAACCCTCTCGAAATGCGATTCCACATATAAAATCACCTCAAACAAAAAATTGCACCTCGAGCTGGCTTTGATGAGAATGGCTTCTTATCAAAAAAAAAAGTACCAAACACAACAGGAAAATGACAATCAAACCCTGATTAAACCCAGGTCAGCTCCGGCATCCGCAGCAACAGCAAAACCACAAAAAGAAGCAGCTGAAAAAAAACTATATAAGCCCCAAACAAAAGATACAGGGCAAAAAGTTGAAGAAGAAAAAATCAACAACGGTCAAAAAAAAACAGCTGAAAATCTGAAATTAAAAAAACCGCTTAAAATTAATGAACCCGTAAGCGATAAAAAACCGCCGTCAGTAAATGAAGACCCTGACCAAAACAACGAATACGAAAAATATCATAACAAAGAGATCAGCGTTGATCGCTTGCTCGAATACTGGATAGAGCTGGCAGAAAAATTAAAAAATGACAGCCATAGCCTTTTTATTGCCTTTAAAAAAAACAAGCCTCACCTTGGTAATGATAACCTTATTGAAGTATATGTAGACAACATGGTGCAGGTAAGTGAAATAAATGAGAAAAAACCCAAAATTCTCGGCTTTCTTAGGGAAAAGCTGGAAAATAATTCCATAACTCTCTCGGCTAAAATAAAACACAACGACAGCGAAAAACCAAAACCTTATCTGCCCGAAGAAAAATTCAAACTGCTTTCGGAAAAAAACCCCGACCTTCTGATTCTAAAAGACAAACTGAATCTTGATTTTTATTAATCTTATAAATACTAACATATACAACCCCTTTTCCGTCGAACGTTAAACATCAAACCATAAAAAATAATACTTGAAATATTTTACAAAATTTGAAATGTCAATTTTATAACAATATGATTTTTGTTATCTTTGATTATATATCTGATTTTTAAAACTAATAATATATAAACATAAATTTTTACTAACTTTTTCCTATACTTTGCATAACTTTAAATATTCTTAAACCTGTTTCGGGTCCATACAATTCAATAACAATCAAAACTCTTGTTTTATGAAAAAAAATACCATCATATTGATTGCATTCCTGATGCTTTTAACGCATTTACAATTTGCTAACCTGCAAAATGGTTTTCAACGGCATCACATTGATGCCAGGAGCGACTGGACTATATTAAACACTTATGAGGTCAACAGTAATGCTTGCGGTTTAGCTTATGACGGTGAACTTATTTATATCGGCTCTATGTATGGCGGTCAAGGTCCTAAGATGTACACTTTTGATCCTGTAACTGAAGAGCTTGAGTTTCTTTTTGAGGGAGAACATGACGAAGCCCGCGGGCT
>PWJZ01000120.1 GCA_003559855.1 Bacteroidales bacterium | reverse complement strand
TTGTTATTTGCTATTTGGTGCTTATGTTAAATTTAAGTTCGACATTATAGACAGACTCTAAATAGTGTTAGACTTTATTGACATATACTACATAGGCAGGATTTTGTGCCGTTTTTATACCGGGTTTTTTATCAAATGCAGATCATCACCTTTAAAACTGCTCCAAAACGGCTATTCTCTTTTCGATGGGCGGATGTGTAGCAAACAGCCCATTGAAGAAAGAGAACAGGTCTTTTTTCTGTTCTTTCGGGTTTTCGATAAAAAGTTGTGCTACATCTTTTCTTGTAACAGCTTCTATTTTGGGTTTTTGCGAAACTTTCCTAAGAGCCGAAGCAAGGGTCTTAGGCCTTTTGGTCAGTTGTGCGGCACCTGCGTCAGCCATATATTCGCGTTTGCGTGAAATAGCAAACCGGAATAGTGAAGTGATTATAAATCCAACAACAGCAAGAGCTAATGCTATAAGAATAGCAGCACCACCTTTGCCTCTGCCGCCGCCACCTCTGCTTCGCATCATACTCGAATAAAAGAATGAACGTAAAAGTATTTGGGTGAGCATTGCGAAAATACCCACAAAAATAATGGACACTATCAGCAATCTTACATCCCTGTTCCTTATATGGCTTAGCTCATGTGCAATTACTCCCTCCAGCTCTTCATCGTTGAGGTTATTGATGATGCCCCTTGAAAGAGTAACAGTATAGGTTTTCTTGTTGATCCCGCTGGCGTATGCATTCATCGAATTATCTTCCATGATGTTGATCTTTGGCATGCTCATACCTGTTGCTATACATAGATTTTCAACCAGGTTATAAACTCTTTTGTTTTCTCTTCTTTCCAGCGGTTTTGCCCCCGTTGCATTACGTATAATAGCCGTATTGGCTGACCATGCAATAAGAAACCATATAAGAACACCGCCAATAACCCAGGGTGCTGCATTAATGAAAGAGTAATGAACATCATCAATAGTACTATATTCCGGCCTTGTGAAGTAAAAAAACAGCCAGACAAGTCCCAATATTACCAACGGGAACATTATCAGCAAAATCGTGGACTTGAGGTTGTTATTCCAGATCTGTGTTTGTAAACCTCTGTATTTCATGTTTTTTGGTAAAGGGTAACGGGTAACGGGTGACAGGTGGGCATTTAATAGCTCGTTATCCGTCACTTGTTACCCGTCACGTATTTAAAAATTAATTTTCGGTGCTTTTTCGTGAGCAGCTCTTTGCTCGGGGCTGATCTCAAACATAGGCTGACGCGTGAAGCCGAACATTCCGGCAAAAAGTACTGCAGGAAATACCTGTATGGCACTGTTCAGTTCTTTGGTAGCCGAGTTGAAAAATCTTCTCGATGCAGCCAGCTTGTTCTCAACATCGGAAATCTCTTCCTGCAGCTTCATAAAATTCTGACTTGCTTTCAAGTCCGGATATGCCTCAACAGCCACCCTCAATCCTGCCAGGGCACTGCTTAGTTGATTTTCTGCATCAATACGGTCATTCAAATTGGTTGCATTCATAGCCTTTGCACGTGCATTGGTGATCTCGGTAAGAACTTCCCTCTCATGTTGCATATATCCTTTTACCGCATCAACAAGTTGAGGAATAAGATCATGACGCTGTTTCAACTGTACATCAATGTCGGCAAAAGCATTCTCGCGGTTATTTCTCAATCTTACAAGCCTGTTATAAATAAATATTATCATAAATACAGATATAACAGCTATTATAATTATTACTATTAGTGCTGTGTTCATAGCTTTTGTTTTTTGTTGTTTAATATTTAATGTTTAATGTGCAAATTTCGTAAAATATATTTAATTAAGGGCTGTTTTTAATTATTTTTTATCGCACTTACTAATTGAATTCACAGTTTTGAAGTATTATTCAATGATAGGAAAAACTAAAATTATCATTATTATTTGTTTTCATCAAAGAGACCGGTTTACCGAGCTGTTTCAGTTTACCTTATGATTTTGACTTAAATAAATTTTTATTATTAAGTTTGCAACGAAAAGCGTGTTTTTAAAGACTGTCTTTCTTTGTTATTTGAAGCGAGGTGTTTTTTTAGACATACGCATTATATTTTTTTGATGAATCATAAGATATGCAAAAAGAAAGAATTTTTACCATACCAAACCTGTTATCGTTTTACCGTTTTCTATCCTTTCCTTTTATTCTGTGGTTCATAATAGGCGATAAAGAGACATTGTTCGTTATTTTTATTATTATAAACCTTATAACCGATGCGCTGGATGGCTATTTGGCCCGTAAGCTTGATCAGGAAACAGAATTTGGAGCCCGTCTTGATTCTACTGCCGATAAACTAACATATGCCCTGGCTATTACAGGTATATTTGTTTTTAAGCTGGAGGAATTGCGCCCGCACCTTTTTGTATTTTATATTTTTATAATTTTGGGAGTGACCTACCTGGTACATTCGTTTATCAAATTTGGCAGAATTTCCAGTTTACATACCTATGCTACTAAAATAGGGGGTTATATGCAGGGGGTCTTCTTTTTTGTTCTGTTTATATACGATTTCATACCGATCTTCTTTTATATTGTTATGATATGGGGTATTATTTCAATTCTAGAGATGATCGTTATCCAGCTTATAATTCCTGAGATGAGGTCTAATGTAAAAGGTTTATACTGGGTACTGAAAGATAGGTCTGCTAAAGATCAGTAAATTAGCAGGTAATAATTATGTTATGATATTTCATTCTTCATTTCAATACAGTTATCTCTGGTTGCCTTTAATAGGCTTGTTTGTGGGGATGTTGGCTTCAATGATCGGTGGGGGTGGGGGATTTCTGTTTCCACCTGCACTTATTTTGTTTTTTCAGATACCTGCCCATATTGCCGTGACCACTTCACTGGCCGCCACATTACCAATTTGTTTTGCAGGTGCAGTTGGACACTACCGGCTTGGCAATATTGATATGCGCACAGGGCTGGTTTTCGGAATAGCAGGCATTCTTGGTGCCATAGCAGGAGCTTTTTTTACGGGCTTGGTTACTGCAAAACAGTTGCAGTATATTTTTGGGATTTATTTAATCCTGCTTGCGATAATTGTAAAGTATGGCAGTGGCAACAAGCATAAGAGCAGCAAACAAACAAATAACCCGTCGCCTGTCGTACGTCTGTTCGACAGAATACCCAAAGGAACTTTCTACGGATTATCAGGGGGGGTTATTTCCGGTACTTTTGGAACCAGCGGTACAGCACCCGTGCTTGCAGGGCTGTTTGCAATAAGGTTGCCCATAAAACTGGTGGCAGGAACTTCTCTTATGATTATATTCATCAATACCTTTTCGGCTCTTGCAGGTCATATCTTTGTAGGGATAATAGACCTTACTCTTGTCTGGTTTCTCACTTCAGGAGCCATACTGGGAGCATTTTTTGGTCCCAGAATTACAAAAAGATGGAAAGTGGGTGGCAAAAAAGAAGGTATTATTAAGCAATCCTATGCATTAGTGATTCTTGTTTTGGGAATTATTTTGCTGATCTTCTGAAATTTTCCCGAAGCAAAAAACTAACTCAACAATAAAGAAAAATTATGATAAAAACAATCTATATTATTATATTGATCTATTTCCTGCTTGGAGGTATTGGGTTTTATTTTATCAATCGTAAAAAAAACCCTGTTACAGCACGCAAGAGTTGGATAAAATTTATCACATACTTTTTCATTATTAATGCACTGTTCTTTTCCATAGTATTCAACTCCCCGGTATTTCATATCATAAGTATAATAATCGTACTGATCGGATTTACAGAATTATTTAAACTTTTTCGCAATTCAGGATATGAGGGTAAATACTTTTTTTCTTCGTTTATGGCGGTATTTGTAATCCTGTGTATTGGGTTTATTATTTTTAGCCGAATGGACAAAAATGTTGTCCTTTTCACAGTTATAATGCTTTCCGTCTTTGATGGGTTCAGTCAGATCAGCGGACAGTTGCTCGGAAGAAAAAAAATGTTTCCTTCCATAAGTCCTTCAAAAACTGTTGAAGGATTTATTGGCGGGGCAGTGATGACCCTTTTAAACGGGTTTTTCCTGAGAAGTCTTATTGATAAAGGGATATTTGAAGTTCTTATTCTGACAACAGGCATAATGATATTTGCCTTTTTAGGCGACACAGCTACATCTTATTACAAGAGAAATTACAAGGTAAAGGACTTCAGCAACCTGATACCCGGTCATGGAGGTGTCCTCGACCGGTTTGACAGCCTTATTGCAGGTGGAGCATTCGTTGCGCTGGTTCAATTAGTAATCGTAATTTAAAAAAAGAAATAACTTTGAAATATTATAATTTATTGTAGATGGAAAAACAAATTGGTATTACGATAGTGTTTTTGGTTGCTATCCTTTTATTGCTTGTTTTTAATGAGATGGTTTATCGAAAATTCAAAGTGAAAGGAGAAATTACCAGAAAAACGGCTCATTTTTTGGCTACTATGACTACAATATCATTTCCCTTTATTTTCCGCAGTCACTGGCATGTACTTATACTTGCAATTATATTTTTTATGCTGCTTTTTCTCAGTCGTAACAAAAAACATCTCAAGTCTATTCACGATATCAACAGGGTATCTGTTGGAAGTTATTTGCTGCCTGTTGCAATTTACCTAACCTTTTTAATATCTAAATTGCTTGAAGACAATTTTCTGTTTATTCTTCCTATTTTAATACTGGCTATATGTGATCCTTTAGCAGGTATTTTGGGCATGAACACTAAACAGTACAATTACAGGATTAAGATATTCAACCGTACACTTGAAAAAACATGGCTTGGCTCCGGTTCATTTTTTGTTACCAGTTTCACAATAAGTATTATCGCTCTCTATTTCCGGCAGATTAGCTTTGACCTGAAAACATTCTGGCTTGCCTTTATCATAGCACTTGTGGGCACTCTTGCAGAATTGATCAGTTGGAAGGGAAGTGATAACCTTTTTATTCCAATGAGTGTTTTGTTGGTGCTGGTGATTGGGCTATAAATGGTTTAATTACTACCTTATATTCTTAAATAACTGATCGGTCGTGATAATACACGGCGTTAAATTACAATCACAATAATTCACTCCATTCCCGGATCACTTTTAAAACCCAATTTTGCAAGCTTACTTACTTCCACGCTTGGATATCCGAACTCCTTTACTACCGTGCCTTCGATCAGATATATGCCGTATCCTGTAAAAGGATATTTCTTCAGGGTATCCGGGAAGTGAACGGTATCAAAGAACCTGCCTTCTTCATCGAGGAAGCAGCCAAAGTGCATCAATTCTTTTTTTACCGTGCGTACATACTTTATGTTTACAAGGTTACCCACCATACGCACGGTTTTTCCAGGCATACAAGACAGATCCACTGCCATGGCATTGCCCCTGTAATTGGTTTTCAGCATATCGAAGTATGATATTGTTAAGGGGAATCCGAGCAGTTCAATCTCGTCATAAGCATCTTCCAGCGGATGGTCTTCAAGCGGCGGAAGCCGGTATTGTTTAATATTGTCATCAAAAATAACAGGATCTTTTTCCTTTTGTACTTTGTTTGACAGAAGAAAGTGCATCTCCCACATCAGCTCTTTTTTTGTTTTTCCGGTAAAGCGAAAAGCGGCGGAGCGTATCAATATTTTCAGTTGTTCTGTTGCGGCAGGTGTACGGCGAATGAAATCGTAAAGACTTTTGTAGCAGCCGTGTTTTTCTCTTTCGGTTACAATAAGCTGTGCCAGTTTTGTTTCCAGACTTTTGATATGTATAAAGCCAAGATGCATATTGTTGCCTTCCAGTGAAGTTTTAAACGTGCTTTTGTTTACGCATGGCAGGTTGATGATTGCTCCATATTGCCGGGCTTCATTGATATAAACCCATGTGCGGTAAAACCCGCCGAAGTTGTTTATCACAGCTACGTGAAATTCATGCGGGAAGTATGTTTTCAGATAAAGGCTCTGGTAGCTTTCAACAGCATACGAAGCAGAATGGGCTTTACAAAACGCATAGCCCGAAAAGGACTCTATTTGCCTCCACACCTCTTCAGCCAGCTGTTTCGAATAATTTCGTTTTTGGCAATTGCTGAAAAAGGTGTTTTTTATACGGTCAAACTCTTTGCGTGAGCGGAACTTTCCCGACATTGCACGGCGTAAGATGTCGGAATCCGACAGGCCAAGACCGGCAAAGTGGTGGCATATCTTGATCACATCTTCCTGGTAAACCATCACCCCGAAAGTTTCTTTAAGCTGCTGTTCAAAGACCGGATGCAGGTAGTTGATGTTTTCGGGATCATGAAAACGTTTGATATATTCTTTCATCATCCCGCTTTTTGCTACTCCGGGGCGAATTATTGAACTTGCAGCCACCAGGCGGATATAATCGTTGCAGCGAAGCTTTTTCAGCAATTGACGCATGGCGGGCGATTCAATGTAAAAGCAGCCGGTGACCTCGCCGTTATACAGCCGCCGGTTTATCTTATCATCTTTTTTGAATTTTTCAACATCATGAACATCTATGCTGATGCCTCTGTTTTGCAGTACAATATCGGCACACTCTTTGATATGTGCTATACCGCGCTGACTCAATATGTCGAGTTTTTCAAAGCCTATATCTTCGGCTACGTACATATCGCATTGTGCTGTAGGGAAGTTTTTTGGCGGCAGGTCAAGTGCAGTGTAATATGCTATGGGCTTTTCCGAAATCAGTACGCCGCCGGCATGTATGCTGCGATGATGGGGAAAGTCCATAAGTCGATTGCCAAACTCAAATATCTTTTGGGTGATGCCGTTGCGGCAATTTTCGGTTTTCCGGTTTTCAACCAGTTGGTCTATTTCACTTTTCGGCAGCCCGTAAACTTTCCCCAGTTCACGTATTACCGACCTGTCGCGGAAAGTGTTTATTGTACCCAGCAAAGCTGTATGTTCATTTCCGTATCGTTTAAATATATAGTCCAGCACTTCATCGCGTTCCTGCCATGAGTAGTCAATGTCGAAGTCGGGCGGGCTGGTACGTTGCGGGTTTATGAACCGCTCAAAGTAAAGGTCAAGCTCCAGTGGGTCAATATCGGTAATATTCAGGCAGTATGCTATAACGCTATTGCCGCCGCTGCCGCGCCCCACATGATAAAATCCCCGCGACATGGAGTAGCGGATTATATCCCATGTAATAAGAAAGTAAGATGAAAACCCCATGTCGTGGATAACCTGCAACTCTTTTTGCACACGTTCAAGAGCTTTTTTAAGATTACTGCCCCTGTAACGGTATTCTAACCCGTCCATTGCAAGCTTTTCCAGCAGCAGCATGTCGTCGTAACGATTGCCTGTGAAAGTACGTTTGTTTTTCGGTGTTTTGAAGTCAAATGAAAAGCTGCATTCATCAAGGAGTTTTTGCGAATTGTAAATAAGTTTGCGATAGCCGTTGTAAAGTTTTTTAAGCATAGACAGCGGGATAAAAAATTCGTCGGGATTTGCCATTTGTTGCGGCGTAAGCTTGCTCAGCAAAGTATTATGGCTGATAGCCCTGAGGTGTTTGTGAAACTCCTGATCTTGCTTGCGGGCAAATGTTACCTTGCAATATGCAGCAAGCTTGTTCGTGTGATTGCGATATTGAGTCCGGTAAATTTTGTTGATATCACGTGGTGTTATTCCTATGTATTCGTTTTTTTTAAGTTTATCAGGCTCAATGATACCCGGTGCATATATTACAAATACATTTGAAAAACGGGGAGTCTGTTTTGGCAGCGGCTTTTTTTGGAGGTTATGGAAAGCAAGGTGTTGGTTTATCTCCTTTAACCCTTCGTGGTTGCGAGCTATGCAGGTGTAAAGGTGTTGGTTTTCATTTTTGAACTCTATTCCGCACAAGGGGTTCAGGCCACTTTCGTTGCATAGTTTTACGAAGTTGAAGCAGGCGGTGGAGTTGTTGATGTCGGTTATTACAGGTGATTTTATGCCGTGTTTTTTGGCTTCTTTGACTAGCGTTTCGGGCGACATAGTTCCGTAAAGCAAGCTGTAATATGTGTGGCAGGCGTATATCATGGCTGTAGGTTTACGGCTTTGGTGACGGCTTGTTTGCCGAACTTTTTCTTAATACGGTCAACAGCATTGTAAAGGTTGAGCGTTTCGGGTGTGTTTTCAAAGAGGCTCAGTTGCTGTGTTCCTTGCACCAGGTGATTAAGGCGTATTCCTGCCAGGCGTATCAGCATCCTTCGTGTGTAAAGTTGATCAAACAGTTCTTTTACTATATCGTTTATTACGTGGTCAAAAGAGGTGTAGGGTATTCTTTTTTGCTTTGTATGAGTGTCGAAGTTTGAATACCTGATTTTTACCGTGACACATGCAGTAAGTTTTTGCTGTGATCGCAGTTCATAGCAAAGCTTTTCAACCATTCCTGTCAGCATATTTTTTATTACGGCTACATCAGATGTATCCTGTTCGAAAGTATGTTCGGCACTAATCGATTTCTGTTGCCGGTATGGTTGCACGGGAGTGTTATCAATGCCGTTGGCGCGCCGCCATATTTCAATGCCGTTTTTACCCATAATATTTTCCATAAGGTTAACCGGCATTTGCTGCAATGTAGCTATATTACCAACACCCATTGAACGTAGGGTGCGAAAGGTTTTTTCGCCTATCATAGGTATTTTGCGAATTGACAGTGGTGCCAGGAAAGATCGTACGTGTGGTTTTTCAACATATAGCTCGCCATTGGGCTTTGCTTCGCCTGTGGCTATTTTCGATACGGTTTTGTTTATCGAAAGTCCGAAAGATATGGGCAGTCCTGTTTCTTTGATTATCGTATGACGCAGCTCCTGCATCCAGCGATGGGAGCCGAAGAAGCGGTCCATGCCGGTAATGTCCAGGTAATGTTCGTCAATAGAGGTCTTTTCATATACCGGAGCTTTTTCGTGGATTATTTGAGTTACCAAATTTGAATATTTGCTGTAAAGCTCCATGTCGCCCCTTATAAAAAATGCATCACTGCAAATATGGCGAGCCATTTTCATGGGCATGGCAGAATGTACACCATACTTGCGTGCTTCATAACTGCAGCTGGCTACCACCCCGCGGTCAGATATGCCGCCAATGATAACAGGCTTGCCGTGCAAAGTGCTGTTAACCAAACGCTCTGCCGACACGAAAAAAGTGTCAAGATCTAAATGAGCTATGGTGCGGTCAATATCTTGCATTTTTTTTTGAAAAAAATTTGGTCGTTTAATAAATGTTTTTTACTTTTGATTAAAAATTAATCAAAATTCCGACTACAATATAATCATTTTTGGAATAAAAACAAATAATAGAACACGGATGAGTAAAGGATGACGGGTAACGAGTAGCGGGTAACAGGTGAGTTTATTTGTGAAATTATAGATTTTAATATATTGCAAAATAGCTAAATCAGCTTTCTATAAAAACACATAAAGATCTGGATGTTTAGAGTAATGCTATGGGTTTGGTAACAGAAATTTATAGAATTACGAAGCTTTTTCCAAAAGAAGAATTATATGGTTTAACTAGTCAAGTTAGAAGGTCTGCAGTTTCGGTACCTTCAAATATTGCTGAAGGAGCAGGTAGAAGGCACGGTAAAAAATTTTCTAAATTTTTATTTATTGCGAGAGGAAGTTTATCGGAATTAGAAACACAAATAATTATAGCAAAGAATTTAGGATACTTGCAATATGATTTATGTGATGATCTGATAGAGAAAATGAATATAATAAGAAAACAAATTGTAGGACTTATTAAATATCTTGAAAACAGAACTTAAAGCACACTCGTTACCCGTTACTCGTCACCTGTCACTAAAAAAATAAAACAATGAACAACTATTTTTCATCAAACATCAAACTGCTTCGCAAGCGCCGCGGGCGTACCCAGGATGAAGTTGCTTTTGCGTTGGGTATGAAGCGTTCTACTTTGAGCGGATACGAGAATAATGTTGCACAGCCGGGCCTAGAGGCGCTTATATCTTTTTCGAAGTATTACAAGGTTTCTGTAGATACCTTGATAAAAATTGATCTTTCTCAGTTATCTGAGAGTGAGCTTTCTCAACTTGAGCGAGGCTATGATGCTTTTGTCAGCGGCAGTAAGCTTCGCGTATTGGCTACTACCGTTAATAACGAGAATGATGAAAACATAGAGCTGGTTGATGAAAAAGCCAAAGCAGGTTACAGGACCGGCTTTGCCGACCCCGAGTTTATCAAGGTGCTGCCTACTTTCCAGATGCCCTTTTTGTCAAAACAGAAAAAGTACCGTACTTTTCAGATCAGCGGCGATTCTATGTATCCGATAACAGACGGTTCGTGGGTTACAGGTGAGTTTATACAGAACTGGAACCTGATCAGAGACCGCTATGCCTATATTATTCACACACTGGATGATGGGGTTGTCTTTAAGGTAGTGGAAAATCTGATCAAAGCCGAGGGTAAGCTGAGATTACATTCGCTCAACCCTCTTTATGAACCTTATGATGTTAATGTTAAAGACATACGTGAAGTGTGGAAGTTTGTCAATTATATCAGCAACGAAGTTCCTGAGGCGGATAATCAAAATGAGCAGTTAAAATATACCGTAAAAGCGCTTCAGAAAGAGGTTGATACCATTAAAAAAGATATAAAAAAGATTTCAAAGTAGTTATATTAAAGGTTTCCGAAGATTTTACATAATGTCACGGGCTTTTAACGGCAAGCAAGGTGTTGCTTTGTAACTATTTTTATCGGCCTTCATAAATTCCTCCACCTGTGTTATTTTTCCTGCCTCCCGAAGCACTTTTAAGGATGTTGTGCATATTATTTATTCTCAAAACACCCAAAAAGGCAAATATCAGCGCTTCTTTATATTCTATGATATTTCTGTCAGGTATATGAACAATTAACGGCAATTTGTTTTTTAATAAATCTATGAGGAATTTGTTGTATGCTCCGCCTCCTGTAACCAGCATTTTACCTCCCGGATTATTTTTTACTGTTTTATTAATGCGTAATGCAATATGTTCATAAAAAGACCTTAGTATGTCTTGCAATGGTATGTCGTGGTATTTTTTTATAATCGGGGGAATATTTTTTTCTACCCATTCGGCACCAAGAGACTTTGGCGGTTTTTTCTGGTAATAATCTAATTTATTGAGTTCATCTGTCAGTCGGGTAAAATTTTTGCCAGGTCTTGCTATTTTTCCGTTGGGGTCGTAGTCAATTTTTTTCTGTTTATCATCAAATAATATTTTTGATGCTTCCTTTTTTCTTTTTCTGACAATGTTGTTAATAACAAAATTGACCGGACAAACATCAAAGGCTATTCTTTTGTTTTGTTTTTTAAATGATATATTGGCAAATCCTCCGAGGTTCAGGCAAAAGTCAAAATTTCCAAACAGTAATTCATCTCCTATTGGTACTAACGGTGCGCCTTGACCGCCACATGCGATGTTCAAAGATCTGAAGTCGCACACCACCCTGCATCCGCTTTGTGCAGCTATGGCTGATCCATCGCCCATTTGAAAAGTAAACCCGTTTTCAGGCTGATGAAAAACAGTATGACCATGACTTGCTACAAGGTCAGGATCCTTATAATTGTTGGTTATTATGAATTCTTTCGTTATTTTGCCAAGATAATGTCCGTAATCAACATGGGTTTTTATCAGTTCCTCTCCGTTCATTTCTGGCGCGCTGCGTAATCTTTTTTCCCAAACAGGCGGATATGGAATGGTTTGGGCTTTTATTATCCTGAAATTCCAGCCGGAGGCGCTATTTTCAAACAGACAATATGCAATATCGGTACCATCAAGAGAAGTGCCCGACATTAAACCGATTGATGAGTATTTCATTAGCTGTATTTTTTATTTAGGCTGTATCAAAAGCGCTTTTGCCTTTGAGTTTCTTTGATGTATATTTGTATAACTCTGATACTTTAAATTGTTAAGAGTGGTACAAAGACTATCACAAAGTTTTTTATACAACCTCCCGGTTCACAAATATTGCAATATTTTTTCCAGCCCTATTCCCCTTGATGCTTTTATAAGAATACTGCTGTCCGACAGTGGTTTTCTCTTCAGCCATTTTATGATTTCCGGGGTGTTGGGAAAACTGATGACATTTTTATGCTTATTGGCAACTTCACTGAACTCTTTACCTACCAGAAAATTTTTTTCATATCCCTGCTTAATAGCAAAATTCAATATCTCAGAATGTTCCTTTTTTGCATTTTCCCCAAGTTCAAGCATATCTCCGAGAATAGCGACCTTATTTTCAAGTTTTGCAGAGGTGAAATTTTCAATGGCCAGCTTCATGCTTGTCGGGTTAGCATTATAAGCATCCATCAGAATCGTGTTTCGACTTGTTTTTATAAATTGCGACCTGTTGTTTGTCGGAAAATACTCTTCTAATGCCTTCCTTATATCTTCTTTTTCAACACCGAAGTAAGAGCCAATACATATTGCCGACATTACGTTCTCAAAATTATAGCTTCCTACCAGGTTGGTATTTATTGTATATTTTTGGCGGATATATTTTTTTTCCGAAAAGACAACTCTTAAAAATGTGCTGTTTTCGATAATTTTTCCTGTATAATCGGCATTTTGCGATTTACCGTACGTTATTCTGGGCAAATTCTCAGATAGTTTCATCAGAGTGTCATTATCATAATTAACAAAAAGTTTGCCTTTGTTTTTCTCTATGTAATTATACAGCTCTGACTTGGCTTTAATGATATTTTTTATGTTGCCAAAGCCTTCCAGGTGTGCTTTTCCTATATTTGTGATGATCCCGTGCGTGGGTTTTACGATATTGCATAAATCATTTATTTCGCCGATATGATTTGCCCCCATTTCAATAACAGCAATTTTTGCATCTTTTTTTAATGATAGCAGGGTTATGGGAACACCTATATGGTTATTTAGGTTACCAGTCGTAGAATGGGTTATGGTTTTTTTTGAAAGCACCGAACAGAGAAGTTCTTTGGTAGTAGTTTTGCCATTGGTTCCCGTAATACCGATAAAAGGTATATTGAACTTATTACGGTGTTGTAGAGCAATGTTTTGCAATGTATTCACAACATCTTCCACAAGGATAAACCTTTCATCGGTTTTTATTTTTGGGTTATCAACAACGGCGATTTTACAACCGTTTTTCAATGCGTTGTGAGCAAAATCATTTCCATCGAAGTTATCACCTTTTAAGGCAAAAAACACGCTACTTGCAATGGTTTTTCGGCTGTCGGTACATATTTCACTTCCAGCCGACAGCTCATTGTATATAATTTGTTCATTTTTGTTCATTGAAGATTATATTGGATTAAGATCATAGACATGTGGTTTTAAAAAAACCCCATTTGAGTCGACAAATGGGGTTGCATATATTGAATTACAAGGAATTTTTCAATGGTATTAATATTTGATTGGGCTTCCGACTCTGTCCATGGCACATCTGAATCCGATATGGCTTGCTGCTTCGTCTTGGTCGAGGAAGCGTCGTGTTCCAGGCACGATCCAATAAGCTCTGTCTTTCCATGAACCTCCTTTATAGACTCTTGCTTCATCGTTGATCAGGCTTGTAACGCCATATTCATACATAAGCTTATCTTCTTCTTCCCTCATTTCTTCGCTGTCGTAGTATATACTTGAAGCAAAGTCGCCGTCGCGGAAGCTTCTGTTATCGGCATATCGATAATTACGGCGGGTAGCGCTTTCTTCTTCTGTAACTTCAGTCCATTGCAGTCGTCCTAAGCTGTCTTTAGGCAGAATATTTCCTTCTTCATCAACTTTTAGTCTTCTGAACACGTTTCCGCGGAATGGTCGGAAAGCTGTAACGTCTTCATGAGAAAGCGGGCGGTAAACATCTTTCACCCATTCGCTTACGTTTCCTGCCATGTTGTATAGTCCGTAATCATTTGGCCAGTATGCATAAACAGGAACAGTTATTTCGCCGGCATCGTTGAGGTTTCCTGCAACACCCATCATATCGCCGCGGCCTCTTTTAATGTTAGCCATAAAGGTACCCATGGTTCTTCTTTCGCTTGAGCGGATTTGATGACCATTCCAAGGGTATAGCCTTCTTTCTATTATTCTTTCATATACGGTATTTCCTATCAGTCCGGAAGCGGCAAACTCCCATTCGGCTTCAGTCGGCAGCCGGTATGCAGGCAGCAGAATTCCGTCTTCTCGCCTTACTCTTCTATCACCTCCCGTAGCATAATCGCGCAGATTTTGCCTTATAAGACCTTCATATTGTCCGGCAAGGTATGCTTCCGTGTTGAAGTTTCTCTCATTGACCTGATCAGGATCAACATAAAGGATACCCTCTCGTATCAGGATCATTTCATTTACTCTGTCTGTGCGCCAGGAAGCGTACTCAGACGCCTGTACCCAGCTGACACCTACTACCGGATGATCACGATAGGCAGCATGCCTTAAATAATTATATACATAGGGCTCGTTATAAGCAAGCCTGTCGCGCCATACCAGTGTGTCAGGAAGAGCCTTCCTGTATACTTCGGGGTAAGTCTCACCAAAAACCCTGTTGACCCAGTAAAGGTATTCAACATAATCAAAATTGCTTACCTCGGTTTCATCCATGTAAAACGAAGAAACAGTCACACGCCTTGGTATGTTATTCCAGTCGAACATTACGTCTTGCTCGGTACGTCCCATAACAAAAGTACCACCTTCTATAAATACAAGCCCGGGCCCTGTTTCCTGCTCAACATCGTCTCTTTTCTCAAAACCACCCCAGTCAGGGTCATTATAAACCCATCCCGTAGTACGTGAATGCTCCTTGCAGGACGAAAATGTCAAAGTGATAGCTAAAATGAAAGCAAATACAAAAATCAGGTTCTTGAAATTCCTCGACATAGTAATTCAATTTTAAAAGTTTATACAAAAATAACTAAAAATTAGGACAATTTAGTATGTTATACTTAAGTTTTTGCCTGTCACATGCAAAATTCAGTGATATACTTATTTCGTGAACACCGGCGCCGCTCATATAAACACCTGAAAGTGAGTAGTCATAACTATACCCTATTCGGTATTTTTCCTGAAAAAAACCAATAAGAAAAATCAGTGTTTTTCGGTTCTTAAAATCCTGTCTTAACCACACTCCGGCAGTCACAAGTTCAATATCAAAATATGCTCCATAATTTATACGAAAAAAATCACCCTGATGTTGCATTATTATATTGGGTGAAAAATAGATATTTTGTACACTTCCCCTGTAGCCATATCTCTCAAGTTTGAATCTTGTGCCACCATGTAATGTAAGCTTTATTGGTAATTTTTCGTCAGAATAAAGGCTCTGCTGCGGCCGGGTCAAATGGTGACCAGTAATGCCGGTGAAAAATTTTTCAGAGTAAAATAAAATACCTGTTGATATATCCAGGGCATGGATCCATGTGTTTTCAGGTGGCGTTTCGCCGGTTGGAACAATATTTCCAGTAAAAGGATCGTATTGATCAGGAAAAACGAGTTTGTCCCATTGAAGGTCTTTTCTGTAATATGCTGCATTAACGCCAAAATTCAGATGATAATCTCTTGTCAGTTGAGTATGATAGGAATAAATACCGCCTATGAAATGGCGACGTAACATTTCTCCCATGTGTTCACTTGTAACCAGTAATCCTATACCTCCCGAAACCGGACGCCAGTGCCGTTGATATGAAACACTGTAGGTGGAAAGATGACCAAAGTCAGGAAAAGGATGATTGCGATAATTGAGATGAAGCTGCGGACATATCTGAACACCGGCAAATGCCGGGTTAAGATATAACGGGTTGGCATAAAACTGCGAAAAAATTGCATCCTGACCTAACAAAATATCAGACGGAAAACAATAAATCATTGCAATGAAAAATTTAATCAAAAACAGATACCTTTTTCGCATATGCGCTTTTATGAAGTTATAGTTTCTAACGTGAAACATTGTAGTTTAGTTTATATACACCATGTCAAAAAATAATATAACAACTTGGCATGAAAAGATTCAATTTTTAACAGACCCGGTCAATACACAACCAAACCCTTGTAGCCTTTTATGTCAGATTATTACTAACTTTGCATTACATTCGCCAAACCGGTTTTTGTCATGAAAAAGTTTTATTTACCTCTCAGGCTTCGTTTGTTTTTACCTGTTAGTTTGATTATTACCATTGTAGTAATTGTATTTACTATATATTTTGTAAACAAATCGATCAATATTTTTAATGCACAAATCGAGAACAACCTTCAAATGGTTGTTCAATCAATTTATCAGATGTTTGAGCGAGAACATAGCTTAAAGCATGAGAAAGTTGAGTCGAATTTGAAAGTTGCAAAAGCAGATTTTATCAATAGTGATTTTCGAATCAATTCTGAGACTTATGCTTTGGAAATTGTAAATCAAAATACCGGTTTTTCACATACGACAAGGTTGAAAAAATGGTTTATGAATGATACTGAGGTTTTCGAAGATACGATGTTTGTTGACAGTTTACAAAATAAATTTGGAGGTACTGTAACAATTTTTCAAAAGGTTGATAGTGGCTTTGTAAGGATATCAACAAACGTGCTTATGGAAGACGGGCAAAGAGCTGTAGGTACATATATTCCTATGGATTCTCCTGTAAGCAGGTCTGTTTTGAAAGGGGAGACATATTACGGTCGTGCTATTGTTGTTGACAATTGGTATGTTACTGCTTATGAGCCAATTTTTTATAATGATGTTTTAGCAGGAATGATATATGTCGGGGATAAGGAAAAAGATCTGGATGTGTTAAAAAATATTCTTTATGAATTACAGATCGGTGAAAGTGGCTATCCTTTTGTTTTTGATCAAGATGGATATCTGTTAATTCATCCATACCGTGAGGGTGAATTTTGGGGAGATTCGGCTTTATTCAACCAGGTTGCAGATATGAAGCATGGTGTAATTAATTACCTGTATGAGGATCAGGAAAAGACCATGGCATTTGATTATTTTGACAAGTTTGAGCTTTATGTGGCTGCTTCAGTCTTCAAAGATATTGAAACAAAAGACCTGAGAAGAGAAACAATTATAGGGGCAGCTATTACAGGTGGTATTTCAATATTGCTGCTTTTGGGTTTTATATATTATTTTACAACGGATCGTATTTACAGGTTTTTTACCGAGTTGCAAAAATCCAGGAAAAAACTTGATACTGTAAGCCGTGCTCTTGAAGAATCGGAAGAACGTTATAGAAAATTGTTTGACAGCACGGGAGATGATATTTTTGTGACAGATATAAATGAAAACATTGTGGAAGTTAATAATGCTGCGTGTGAAACCTTGGGTTACACCAGGCGAGAATTGCTTAAAATGAAGATCACAGATATAAAATCAGAAAAATTTAAGGACAATGTTTCTGAAAACCGACAAATAATATATGAAACGGGAAATCACAGATTTGATTCTGAGCATATTACTAAATCAGGCGATATAGTGCAGGTTGAATTTACCAGCAGGCTTGTCAGCTATGGAAGCGAAGAGTTGATTTTAAGTGTTTTCAGGAATATAAGTAAGCGCATTGAATCGGAAAGACAGATATTAAGTGCAGTAATTAAAGGTGAGGAACGTGAAAGACATCGTTTTGCAAAGGAAATGCATGATGGCCTCGGGCCTTTGCTGTCAGCAATAAAAATGTATGTGAATGAACTAGACTCAGTTTCATTAAGTGAAGATGAAAAAAAAGAGCTAATAAAGCATAGTAATGAACTTTTAGATGAGGCCGTAACAGCAACTCGAACCATATCAAATAACCTGATGCCTACCGTTATTAACTCTTATGGAATGGTTAAAGCCCTAAAGGCATTTTGCGATAAAGTGAATAAAACCAACCAGTTGAATATTAATTTTGAAACTGAAAATATTGATCAAAGACTTGATGGTAACCTTGAACTTATCTTTTTCAGAGTTATCAGTGAGCTTATTAACAATACCATCAAACATGCACAAGCAAAGAATGTTTATATTTTACTTATTAAATATGAAGACAAACTGACCCTATACTTTAAAGATGATGGTATTGGATTTGATGTTGATGAGATCATAAATTCTGAAAGTAAAGGTATGGGGTTAAAAAACATTATCAGCAGGGTTAAGTCAATAAGCGGAAAATATAACTTTACAAGTAGTCCCGGAGAAGGTTTTACCATTAAAATTGAAATTAATACTTAAAAACAGGATAGCTATGGGTGAAAAGATAAAAGTATTTATAGTTGATGACCATGAGATTTTTCGTAACGGCTTAAAAATGGTTCTGGGGAAGCTCAAATATGTTGAGATTGTTGGCGAAGCTACCGATGGTAAGCTATTTATTGAGATGCTTGATGAAATTAAGGCAGATATAGTATTAATGGATATTGAAATGCCGGAAATGAACGGGGTTGATGCTACAAAAGTTGCGCTAAAGAAAAACCCCAAGCTTAAGATAATTACTTTGACTATGTTTGGAGATGATGAATATATTCAAAGCATGTTGGATGCCGGTGCAAAGGGCTTTTTAATGAAAAACATAAACAAGGAGACTCTTGATAAAGCTTTACAAACAGTACATAACGGCGGCAACTATTACTCGGAAGAACTGTTTGATTTTTTTACCAAACAACTTACCAAAGAAAAAGAATCGGATAAGAAAGAAGATAAGCTTAACCTCACACGCAGGGAAAAAGAGATACTACAGCTGCTTTGTGAAGGCCTGAGCAATAAAGAAATTGCCGAGGCTTTATTTATCAGTGAGCGTACAGTGTTGGGACACAAGACTAACTTACTTACCAAGACTGATACCAAAAACTCCCTGGCATTGATGGCCTATGCTATTAAGAATAAGTTGGTTGTGATTTGAAGCAGGATATTAATAATTTTAATGTTTCACCTGATACTTTCTCATTTGTCCTGATAATATCACGTGAAAACCTTTTTCGCTGCTATTTATTCTATCCAGCATACAGGCTGCTACTTGGGATGCATGAATAGGTTTTAAGTTTTTAGGAAATATGAAATTTAAGGGTATCATAATAAGTTTGCCTGCTTCCTCACCAAAACGGAACTCATCCCTTTTTCCCAATAGCATTGACGGGCGCATTATATATGTTGCTTCAAAAGGGATATCTTTAATAGCTTCTTCAACCTGACCTTTAACCTTGTTGTAGAATATTTTAGACCCGGGGTTTGCACCTATTGCACTTATAAGTGCGAACTTTTCAGCACCATTTTGATGAGCTAATCTTGCAACCTGCAAAGGATATTCGTAATCAACCTTTCTGAAAGCCTCTTTTGAACCGGCTTTTTTGATGGTAGTACCTAGGCAGCAATAAATGTGATTGGCTTTTAAGGCTTCGGAATTCGGGTTTTCATAGTCATATACGATCTGGTGCATCAAAGGATGTTCAATATCCAAAGGTTTTCTAACCAGTATTTTAACACGGTTGTATGCTTTGCTTTCAAGAAGCAATTTAAGAAGGAAAGAGCCTGTTAAACCGCTTGCTCCTGATATTAAGGCTGTTTTCATATGTTTGTTGTTTGATAAAGTGTTCGGGGTAACAGGTTTAAAATTATTGTTTTTTACGACATTTATTTTAAAAAGCTTACTAAGATAAGAAATTCCAGCTTCCGGATTTGAAAATAGATAATATATTCCAGCTTCTGGATAAAATCACCACAAAACGAACTTCCAAATTCCGGATAAGATCACTCTTAAAGGATACTCCAGTTTTCAAAATTATTTTAACCTGGATAAAATAACCTCTAACTGTAAATGAAGCTTTGAAAACGCAAACCATTTCTTGCCTAAATCTTTCAAAGAAGCCCCTATATGATAAATCTCCTGATCAATAATTAAGAACCAGTCGTGGCTTTCTTTAAATTTATTTAAAATCAGGTTTTTGTATTGTTCGTTGAATTTTTCAACGTCCTGTAATAACTTAGTATTAATGTTTTTTGTATAAATATTTGCTTTTACTTCCGGTTTCTTTTTGCTTAGAAGCGTCAAGGTTTTTTCATCCACGTAATTATCAATTAATACTATGTTTTTGTTGGCTTTTTTTATCAGATCAGAAACAAAAATATGGGCATCAAAAACCTGCCCGTTAAAAAATATACCTTGCTTAGGTGCAAGCTGTTTTTGCTCTAATGCTTTAAATAATTCTCTAAAATTATCGTCATATTCTAACATTTTTTGATCTATTTTTTGAAATTTCTGAAAAACATCAGCATTTCTAACCAAGAAATATCTCATTTCAACGAAAGCACGCATAATTTTTATGTTAACCTCTACTGCTTTACTACTTCTCAAAATTCCTGAAAGCATTGCCACACCTTGCTCTGTAAAAACAAAAGGGTTATGGCCTCCTAATATCTTTATTGATGGTATCGCATTTTGCGATACCATCAATTCTACTTCATCATCAGTCAACCTAAACATAAAGTCGCCAGGAAATCTTTTAATGTTTCTTTTAACTTGCTCTCTTAACCGAATAGACTTAACCTCATAAAGCTTTGCTAAATCAGAGTCAAGCATTACCTGAACGCCCCTTATTTCGTAGATTTTGTTCTTGATGTTTTGAACAGGTAAATTGGAAGTCATATCTATTGTTAATTGGGTTTTTAACAAAGCAACTTAGAATTAATATAGAATCATATCCTATATTAATTACAAATAAACAAAAAAAAGATATAATAATGAAATTAATTTGAAACTGGTTCTGTCCAGAGGATTCCACCTGCCTAATAATATTATAATAAATCCCACCTCGTAGAGGTGACATAACGATAGAACAAAATGCCTAACCATATATGCCAACTCACCCCAGCGGGGTGACATAAGATAGCAAAACAAATCCTGGAAAATACCAACCCTCCTAAAACACCGCGAAGCAATTAATCCCAAAAAAATGCAAAAACAAAACAATCCGATCGTTAACGCATTTATTGCCAATGGGTAGCATGGATTATTGTTAACAATCCCGCAAAATATTATTGCACCTCTACGAGGCGCTGTTGTTGTTTTTTGGGTATTCTCTTCTATCGCTATTTGCCCTCTACGAGGGCTTAAGAGGGGTTTGCCCGGAAGTTCACAGTTTTCGTTTATTTACGGTACAAACCTTTAGGGTTTCCAAAAACCCTAAAGGTTTTGGGTAAGAATCTTCCGATTCACTTCTTCAGAAACCTCTTCGAGTCACCCCATACCCCATAACCGATCTCTGCTCCGGCAAGCCTGGCCAGCTGTTCGAGATTGCCGGCTGAGTCTTCTGCGTTTTCGTCAGTGCCGGGCTTGTTATCATAAAGTTTGTAGCTGTTGCGATATATACCTGGAGTTATATTGGGCATGAGAATATTAGCACCGACACGAATAG
>PWJZ01000020.1 GCA_003559855.1 Bacteroidales bacterium | reverse complement strand
TATTTTGATAAAGAAAAAATATCCTAAACCCCTTTAGCAAATAAGGGAAAGAAACCACTAAAATTTACTACAATAATAAAAAACATCCATAAAGTCAATATGGGGTTGGTAGGGTGGATACGCATATTTCTATACTTAAAACAAAAAATATGCATTCTATTTTCAGCGTCAATGTTGCTGCTTATTGTTTTACGGTCAGCCGGGTATTTGAGTTTCGGTGACCTGCATTATTTCGTGCGTGTTTTTGTTGTACACGAAAGCTATCACCGAGCAGTTTTGTGGAATCCATTCATCGTCAAGATAAAGGGAATAGCTTTTTGAGAAGGTATCTCCGTTAAAGACGGGTATTTGGTTTATTTGTTCGCCCCATGTGTTGTTGATGGCTTTACGCAGTACATGATCATGCCGGTAGTCTTCAATAATTCCTTCGGGGTATTCGGGGTTATTGGTGCTTTGGGGTTTTATAATGTTGTTTTCGGTAAGAAAGAGTGAAAGGTAATATATATTTTCGGAGTCAGCGAGTATAAGAACATCGGCATCAACTTTCAGTTGTTTGTTTTGCTGATCATATTGCAGTAACAGTTCGAGGCTAAAGCCCGGTTCTGTGTCTATCACCTGGCTGATTGCTTCTCCCCAGCCCGCGGGTGACATTGACGGGCTGCCGTTAAAAGATTTGCGGTTTATCATACCTGAGGGATATAAATGAATGCTGAAAAAGTCGTGCAACTCATTGCCTTCTTCTGTTATGAAATCATATTCGAACGGGCTTGCTGAAGGCTCGGCAAAAAAGCCGGCATGTATTGACATTATCACCACCCTGTTGCCGTAAAAGTTGCTGAGTTCTTCTGCTGTTTTGCTGCCTTCGGGGCAGTTAGGGCAACGATGACCGGTAAACTCTTCAAGCAGGACTTTACGGACATCCTCGCCGTTGTTGCCGTTATTGTTATCATGACCGGTCATGTACGGCGGATCAATTTTGTCGCATGATAATAAAAGTAAAAAAATCAGGAAGCCCGAAATTAAAGGTGCGGATATTTTTTTTATAAAATACATAATGAATATTTTTTTTTTAGAAACTGCTTGTAACGTTTAATGTAAATCCGTTTGATGCCGGCACTTTTCTGCACACGCCACCAACACAAATTATGCCTTCCCGCTGCCTGCCGTACGAAAGGCTGAACCGGTTTCCTCCTTTGGTATAACCGGCGCTCAGGGTGTAATAGTGTACACGCAGATCTTTATCGTCATTACCATAGTTAAACTGATCGCTGACGGCAAAGAACCAGTTGGGAGCAATGGAATACTCGATCATAGCCATTGCCCAGCTTTGATTGTCCTGTTTAGTATAGAGATGCTGCAACTCCCACCTGATGCTCCTTCTTTCGGGAAGGCGGTGCGTAACATCGGCTATCACCACATGGGCATATACCATTTCCTTGTCAACATACCCTTCAATAACATTTTGGTTGTAGGCTATATATGCATATGAGAACAGCCCTCTAAGGGTTCGTGAGAATCTGCGGCTTATTTCTATGTTGAGGTCCTGAAAATATTTTTCGTCGCCTATGCGGAAAAATTCGGAGCGGTACCCGTTGGTACCTGTTTGCCCGACAGGTATTGTATCATGGATCCTTTCTTTATGTATTGAATTGGCCCGGCTGTAGTTTATCATAATGTTTGTGCCGTATTGACCGCCAAGGGTAGTTTCCCGTGGCAGGCTGAATGTCAGCTCACCCATGAATCCTATTTCACCGGTGGGCTGAGTAGCATAGGGATACATACTGCTGAGGCTGTAGACATGCTGTCTGGTGGTTGGCGGCAGGTAGTTGATGTTGAGGTCGTTGCCTGTGGCATTGCGGTCGCTGCGAAACCCCATGTTGTCTATACGTTTGGCTGAGAGCACAAGCCCTGCACCCTTTACCGCATAGCTGCCTGTAAGATGCAGCCCATTCCCGTCCTTATATATGAAATTGTTGTCAGCCGAAGGGTCGTTGATCTTATGGGCATATTCGGTGGTTATGTTTAGCGGCCCGCGAATGAAGTTTATCCTTCCGGCAAAAGCTGCCACGTTCTCCGGCAAATTGTAAAGGGGGTTATGGTCTGACTGGTATTTGCTGACAACGCTGCCGCCAAGAGTCCACTGACTTTTGTTTTCAGCCATAGAGTCAAAGACCGAGTTGAGGCTTACACGTGCATCAAAGCCTCTTACTATTCCCGGCCCGGTGTCAAAGAACAATCTTTGCTGCCCGATAACACCCCTGAGGGTGACCCCGTCGAGCGGACGATAAACGAGCTTTAAGCCGTCCATGGCATTGTCGACGCCAAGATCCCGCTCCTCATAAGTGCGAAATATCAACCCGCTGCCAAACTGCTCATAAAAATTGCCCAGGGTTACCTCAAGATTTTCACGCGTGTATGAAGCAAAACGGTATGGAATGCCATTGCCCTTGTAACGCGGATCATAGCCCAGCAAAGCGTTCTGATAGCTTTCATAACGCATGCCAATGGTAAAGCCTTTGTAGGAAAAGTTAATGTTGCCGAAACCGTTCATCAGGATCTTCTCGGGAACCTCCGGAGCACCTATCAGAGTATCGGAAAAGTAATACTGGGCGTTTAACTCGAAATTACCCCATATACGACCGCCGGGTAGTAATTCCTGCGACTTCAAAGTATCGGTGAAGGCAAAAAGAAAACCAAGCATGAGTGAAATGCCGGTGGTTAAAATGTTGCGTCTGTAGTTACTCATCATCTTCCAGCAATTCGATTAAAACATCAAACATTTCCCATTCCATGCCGTCGGAAAAGGAGGTATGCTGGTAAACCACTTCACCTTTGCCGTTCAGGATAAAGGTGTGCGGCACGTTGCCCACTCCCATTGCCCGCCGGAAGTCACCGTTTTCGTCAAGGTAAAACTCATACTCCCAACCACGCCCTTTCACCATGGGCAAAACATTGGCACGGGTACGTGTATCGTCAATACTAACGGCAATAAGCTTAAAACCGTAATCCTGCCACTCATGGTAAATTTCATCAATGGCGTTGAGCTCTTGCAAACAAGGACGACACCAGGTCGCCCAGAAACTGATGGCAAACGGCTTGCCTTGGTTTTCAAGAGTTTTGGTGTTTATTTCATGCCCCTGAAGAGTTTTTATGGTTAATTCGGGCAACGTGGCAGTGCGCTGAGCCAAAGAAGAAAAAGTAAAAAAAAGTGCCGGAAAAAACAATGCTAAGGTCTTTTTCATAATAAATAAGTAGTTGTAAGTTTTGCACTATATTATTAAAAACGCGGGTATCCCGGTCAATTAATAAGCTGCAAATTTACGATATAATTTTTTGTTTTTACCGAAAAACTCAATTAATTGAGGGGCAACGCACTAAAATTTTTTGATGCTGTTTTAATTATCCGAAGCCCGGGGCTTGGAAAATCAGAAGAGCTATAACAAAACAGCATATTGCAAAATAAAGATCCTCTGTTACTTTGTGAATGTACTCCGGGTACTTCATGGTTAAATTTTTTACCGCAAAGAAATGTGTTGGAAATGTATATTTATCAGGAAAGGTTCCGAAAATTTTTTTAACGTATATTTGTAGTAATTAACTTTTACTAATCAAAAAACAGATGTATGAAAAGGTCGATAGTTGCTGTTATTTTACTGATCTCCGCAGCAATTCTTTATGGTCAGCCTGTACAACGCCAAAACGTATTGGTTGAGATAGGCACGGGTACCTGGTGCGGATTTTGTGTGGGTGCGTCTCTTGGAGCCGGTGATCTGATAGATCACGGCCATGACGTAGCTGTCATTAAATACCACAAAAACGATGCTTTTTCTAATCTGCATTCCGAAGCCAGGATCAACTATTATGAAATAGAAGGTTATCCGACAGCCAAGTTTGATGGCATTGTGACTTATACGGGCGGTGATCCTTATTCCAGTATTTACCACATCTATTTGCCGTTATATGAACAACGTATTGAAGTACCCTCTCCGTTTACCATAGCCGTTTATTTTGAAAACACCGGCGGGTTGAGCTATGATGCGAATGTACTGGTAAAACAGGTTTGTGACAATTACGTCGCAAGCGATTTGGTTCTGCATTTTGCGATTACCGAAACCGACATTCCTTATTCATGGCAAGGACTGACACACATAACTTATGCTCTGAGGGCAATGGTGCCCGATACGCTCGGCACACCGCTTGACTTTTCAGCGAGCGACGAACAGATGGTAAATCTGAGTTTTTCTCTTGATGCAGGCTGGGCTGGTGAAAACATCAACCTGGTGGCTTTCGTGCAGGATGTGCCGTCAAAGGAAGTTTTTCAGACAAATATTGTCAGTCTTGAATCAACCTTCTCGACCGTTACCTTCAACGTTAAAGATGATGAAGGAAATGATATCACCGGTGCCATTGCAACACTGGATGTTTTCGAGAACAGCCCGGGTGATTATGTGTTTGAAAAAATACCAGGGGGCGAGTATGAATACAAGGTGGAAAAAGCCGGTTACATAACCGTTGAAGATGAGATTCTGGTGGAACAGGATGTTACCGTGAATGTTACGATGTTCAAATCAAACACAGTCACCTTTGCCGTTACGGATATAACGGGCAATGAGATCACTGATGCCGTTGCTACTTTCGACGGTGTTGAAAATCCGCCGGGTGATTATGTGTTTGAAAATATAAAGGCAGGAACTTATTATTATATGGTTGAAAAAGAAGGATATGAAACTTTTGAAGGTGAGGTTACTTTGGATAATGATATTACGATTGAAGCAGTGATGCTGCCTTATTTCACGGTTATTTTTGATATTGCCGATACAGAGGGCAAACCGGTGGAAAACTGTGTTGTTACGCTTGGCAGTGTTGAAAACCCTCCGGGTGATTATGTTTTTGAGAACGTAGCATACGGAGAATACGACTACAAGGTAGAAAAAATGGGCTATTACACCGTTGAAGACTCGATAATGGTTGAAGACGATGTCACGGTAGAGGTAGTGATGGAAGCCATTCCTGTATTTACGGTTACTTTTGTGGTTTCATGCAAGCTTTATGGCGAGCCGCTCGCCGGTGCCGTTGTTCTGTTCGATAATGACATGTTTTTTACCGGTAATGACGGTAAAGTTGCAATAGAAGATGTTTTGCCCGGCGAGTACTATTACTCTGTCTTCAAGCAGGACTATATCACTCATTATGGGATGGTTAACGTAGATTATGAGGATACAGAAGTAATTGTTGAACTTGTCATAGGTGAGGATCCGGAATTCGATGTTGTCTTCAACGTTACGGATGAAGATGGCGATGCAATTGAAAACGCTGTGCTTACCTTCGATGAAGAGGAGTACTCAACCTGTGCCAATGGTCAGGTGCTAATAGAAAATGTAGTTATCGGCACTTATGAGTATATCGTTACCAAACCGGGGTATTTACCGGAAGAAGGTATAGCTGAAGTGTGGAATGAGAATGTTGTTATAGATGTAACCTTACTTGCCGAACTTTTTACCCTCATGCTTTCAGCTTGTCCTAAAGAAGCCGGTATTGTTTACGGTGAAGGTGAGTACAAATCAGGCGATGAAGTAACAATTTCTGTTGAATCAACATGCGAATGTTGGCATTTTTGCTGCTGGTACGGGGATACAGAGCATGTTGATGATATTTATTCAACAACGCCAACAGTAACTATGCCGGCTAAAGATATTACACTTACTGCTTCATTCTGTATAAATACAGTGAAAGAAATCTCCCGCGTTAACATTATTGTTTTTCCTAACCCAACGCACAACAATTTTACAGTCAGGTCAAATGAGATGATAAAACAGATCAGGCTGGTAAGCATCGGCGGTCAAGTTGTCAAAGATATGGCTGTGAATGAATTAAGCACAGATATAAACGTGAGCAACCTGCACCCCGGAGTTTACTTTATACAAATACATACTGCCGGAAGCATCATAACCGAACGCGTTCAGATAACTCGATAAGTAAAATTTAAAGTCCTGGGGATTTATGATGTTTTTTAATGGTTTTATGCAGGTTTCCCCGGGC
>PWJZ01000081.1 GCA_003559855.1 Bacteroidales bacterium | reverse complement strand
GTTCTGAAGAGTTCAGAATAGCCTGGACGTTTGATGGTGACTCATGGGATATCAACTGGTGGAATATTGATGATGTTATCGTTGGCGGCATGAACCTGTATGATAACATAGCTTTTTTTGAAGGGCAGGTGTCATTGAATGCGGGTCCCGGTAGTGTTGCCGATGTTTTGATCAATGCAGGCGGTCAATATACCTGCCCCGATGAAAACGGGTTCTATTCCCTGGCGGTCATTGAAGGCAGCCATGATATCACTGCCGGCTTACCGGGTTATGTGCCCAAAACAGTAGAAGAAATATTTATTGCAGAAGGAGATACCATCATAATTGACTTCAACCTGGAGTATATTGCACCTCCCGTGAACCTTGCCTATGAAGTCGATTTCAATGAAATTACACTTATGTGGGAAGAATATGAACGTAAGTACGCTATCATTAGCGAAGCTGATAACACCGGCAAATTACAAAGTCAGGGCAAAACAAACCCTGACAACAGACCGGTCACATATTTCAATATATATCGCAGCTTTGATAATGATGATTTCGAAATTATCGGAACATCTCCGGAGAACGAATATACCGATGCGGTTACAGATGATGGTTTTTATCAGTACTTCGTTACTGCTGTTTATGATTATGAATATGAGTCTGAACCATCAGATACCGTAGGAACAAATATATATAAAGTTATATTCAGTGTTGAAAGCGAAAACGGTGAGTTAACCGCTACTGTCGGTGATACTGAAATTGATTCAGGCGAACTGGTAGAAGAAGGCACTGATATAGTTTTTACTGCCATTCCCTATTCAGGTTATCGGGTTAAAGAATGGAGAGTAAATGGAGAAATACAGGAAAACGAAACTGATAACATATTTATACTTGAAAATATTCAGGCAACCGTTGAAGTTACGGTTGAGTTCGAAGCAATTACTCATAAAGTTACTTTCAGCGTTGTCAGTGGCAATGGCACGCTGATGGCAGAGGTTGACGGTGCCGGGATTAACCCAGGCGATGAGGTACAAGAAGGCAGCGACGTATTATTTTTAGCAACACCTGATGAGGGTTATGAAATTCATGAGTGGACAATCAATGGCAACGTTATTGAAGGCTACAAAGAGCCGGAATATCTGATCGAAAACCTCGATGCTGACCTGGATGTAAATGTTGAATTTAAAGCAATTACCCATGAAGTTGCTTTCAGCGTTGTTGGCGGCAACGGCACATTGACGGCAGAGGTTGACGGTGCCGGGATCAACTCAGGCGATGAGGTACAAGAAGGCAGCGACGTATTATTTACAGCTATACCCGGCGAAGGATACAGGATATCTGAGTGGACGGTAAATGGTGATATTGTTGAGGGTTATGAAGAACCACAATACCTGATAGAAGAACTTGACAGTGATGTAGATGTCAATATTGCATTCAAAGCCACAACTCATAAGGTTACTTTCAGCGTTGTCAGTGGCAATGGCACGCTGATGGCAGAGGTTGACGGTGCCGGGATCAACTCAGGCGATGAAGTACAAGAAGGCAGTAATGTACTCTTTACAGCAACACCGGATGAAGATTATAAAATTCATGAGTGGATAATCAATGGTAATGTTATTAAAGGCTACGAAGAGCCGGAATATCTGATCGAAAACCTCAATGCTGACGTGGATGCCAATGTTAAGTTTGAAGAAGTTACAGGAACCGAAGATGTTAGTTCAGCCTCCATCTCTGTATTCCCCAATCCTGCACGAGACAAGTTTTATGTTAAGTCAGACGAAAAGATAATACATATCAGGCTTATCGATATCGGCGGACAGGTGATCAAAAATATTGCTGTTGATGATTTCCACGCCAAAATCGACGCTAATAACATGCGCACAGGAATGTACTTTATACAAATTCATACTAACAACCGTCTTATCACTGAACGTGTCCAGATAATACGTTAAAGAGGCAGCTTACAAATAGTCCGGACAATATTGGAATGTTCAATAATTTTTGCTTATTTTATCAGGTAAAAATTGCAATCATTGATGTTATACCAAAACAACAAATAAAAAATTATTGGTAGGTTTGCCAAAAAAACATACTTTATGTCACAGGAAAAAAAACTCTTTCTGCTGGATGCAATGGCGCTGATCTACAGGGCATATTTTGCTTTCAGCCGGAATCCAAGGATAAACTCGCAGGGCATGAACACTTCGGCAATATTTGGTTTTGGCAACACCCTGCTTGATGTGCTGAAAAACGAAAATCCCACACACATTGCCGTGGCTTTTGACAGCCGGGAGCCTACACAACGTCATATCGAATTTGCTGATTATAAATCCACCAGGGAAGATATGCCCGAAGATATTGAAACTTCCATTCCCTATATCATTAAAATGCTTGAAGGATTCAATATACCTGCTTTGATTGCAGAAGGCTACGAAGCTGATGACATAATCGGAACACTGGCAAGAAAAGCCGAACAAAAAAACTATGAAGTTTTTATGGTAACTACCGACAAGGATTTCGGGCAGCTGGTATCGGACAATATCCGTGTTTACAAACCATCACGTTCCGGTACGGACGCTGAAATACTCGGACCTGATGAAATATGCCATAAGTACAACATCAGGCAACCCGGTCAGTTAATTGATATACTTGGACTTCAAGGCGACTCTTCCGATAACATTCCGGGGATCAAAGGAATCGGTGAGGTAACAGCCAAAAAACTGATAGCCGAATTTGGCTCAATAGAAAACCTGTTGGATAATTATACAAACATTAAAAATCCTTCACTACTTAAAAAGGTTGAGGAGGGTAAAGATAATGCCATCATATCCAAAAAACTTGCCACAATAATTCTCGATGTACCGGTTGAACTGAATGAAGAGCTTATGAAAGTCAGAGAGCCCGATTTTACAAAACTTGAACCTCTTTTCAATGAGCTCGAATTTCGCAATTTTGCCAAAAGAGTTTCGGAACTGAAGAATCAAACCGGTCAAAGCAGTGTTGCAATTCCGCCAGCAACACAAATATCGCTGTTTGACGAAAAAGGATACACTAAAGAGGAACAGGAAGAGATCATTGAAAAAAGATTTGAGGAAATCAAATCTGAAAATGATTATCAATCATTAACCGATATCAACGATATAGAAACATTGATAAAAAAGATCAGGAATGCCGGCAGCTTTTGTTTCGATGTTGAAACTACCGGACTTGATATTTTCGATAATGAACTTGTGGGCATTGCTTTTTGTATGAAACCCCGTGAGGCTTTCTACGTGCCCTTTCCGGAAAACCGTCAGAAAGCAAATAAACTGGCAGAGCAGTTAAAAGATATTTTTGAGAGCACGGAAATTGAAAAAACGGGTCAAAATCTCAAGTTTGATACCGGAGTTCTAAAGAACTATAATATAGAGGTCAAAGGTCGTCTTTTCGACACTATGCTTGCACACTATGTTTTAAACCCCGACATGCGCCACAGCCTTGGCACACTTTCAGAAGCTTATCTCGATTACAAGCCTTTGAATATAGAAAGTCTGATAGGCAAAAAAGGCAAAAACCAGAAAAGCATGAGAAGCATCTCTGTTGATAAACAGACTATATATGCGTGCGAAGATGCCGATATTACTTTGCAATTAAGAGAAATATTTGAACCGATGCTTGAAAAGCACGAATTGATAAAACTCTTTGATGAATTGGAAACGCCGTTGATACCGGTACTTTCAGACATGGAAATGGAAGGCGTCCGTATTGACAAGGATGCGCTAGGCGCTTTTTCAAAAAAACTTGAAAACGAGATTGCACGGGTTGAAAAGAAAATATATAACCTTGCAGGCACCGAATTCAACATAGCATCGCCAAAACAGCTCGGCAATATACTATTCGAAAAATTGAAAATAGTTGATAAACCCAAAAAAACAAAAACGAAACAATTCAGC
The DNA here is from genome assembly GCA_003559855.1 of Bacteroidales bacterium. Lineage (GTDB taxonomy): Bacteria > Bacteroidota > Bacteroidia > Bacteroidales > UBA7960 > PUKZ01. The sequence continues at coordinate 17,549 of PWJZ01000081.1, read as the reverse complement.
ACCAGTGAAGAGATTTTGTCCAAACTGGTCAACAAGCATGAAATTGTAGGGCATATTCTTGAATACAGGTCTTTGACCAAACTAAAATCAACGTATGTTGATTCGCTGCCCAAATTGATTAACAAGAAAAGCGGTCGTATTCACACGTCATATAACCAAACTATTGCTGCCACAGGGAGGCTGACATCCAACAATCCGAATCTTCAGAATATTCCTATACGCACCGAACAGGGCAGGGAGATACGCAAAGCATTTGTAGCACGCGACGATGACCACATACTGCTTGCCGCTGATTATTCACAAATTGAATTACGAATAATAGCTTCGATAAGTGATGACAAAGCTATGATAGAGGATTTTAAGAACGGCTTGGATATTCATGCTGCAACGGCGGCCAGGGTTTTCGGAGTGAAGATTAAGGATGTAACGAAAGAGATGCGTCGTAAAGCCAAGACCGTCAACTTCGGGATAATCTATGGCATATCGGCTTTCGGGTTGTCAGAGAGGTTAAACATACCCCGTCCGGAAGCTGGAGACATAATAAACCAGTATTTCAATCAATATCCAGGCATAAAAAAGTACATGGAAGAGACTATTGCCTTTGCAAAAAAGCATCAATACGTAAAAACCTTAATGGGCAGGCGGAGGTACATAAAAGATATCAACAGCTCCAACAGCGTAGTCAGGGGCTATGGAGAACGCAACGCCATAAACGCACCGATACAGGGCACTGCTGCCGACATGATAAAACGAGCTATGATAGACATTTATAATGATCTGAAAGAAGAAGAGATGAAAAGCAAAATGATACTCCAAGTTCACGACGAGCTGGTCTTTGATTCATTAAAACCTGAAGTTGACAAACTGAAACGTATCATTACAAAACGTATGAAAAACGCTCTCGGACTTTCGGTTCCCGTTGAAGTTGACCTGAATACCGGAATGAACTGGCTGGAAGCACATTAAACACTATCCGTCAATAACATTTTTATAATGCTCATACCTTTCAAGGATTTCATAAACATAATGATATGGTTCTCTTCCGCGTGCATACCCGAATTGCACCACAGGATCGCGATAATATTTCGGATCGGACTTATTTAAAACAAAATAATCTACGTTATCTTTCCATAAATTAGGATCTTTACCGTATTTTTCAGCTAATCTGCGTGCATCAAGCACATGTCCTAAACCAACATTATATGCAGCAAGAACAAACTTCAACCTTTCTTCATCATCTTTGACATGCCTTTTAAGTGTGTTATCCAACCAGTTAAGATAATTTATACCAGCAATGATATTGTCAGCCACCGGTGAATCTTTATAAACATTGAATTGAGCGGCGGTTCCCGGCATTAGTTGCATGACCCCGAAAGCTCCAGCCCAGCTGACAGCTGAAGGATCAAACCTTGATTCCTGGTAAGCAATTGAAGCTACAAGTCGCCAATCCCATCCCTTCTTCTCACTGTACTCCCTGAAATAGTCATCATAAGCACTTACATTACCACCCCTGATAGTGCTGAAAGGACTTTTTGCAATATATGCCGAACGGGGATTTCTGAAATACTTATTGTAAATCTCAGCATATTGCCTTGTATTCCTGAAATCAGCCATCCATTCATTGATAACTTCAAGCAGCTCATCAGATTCATGTCTTACAGCCCATGCAAGGTTTTGATAGAAACTTACCGGTGTCTTTACATCAATATTTGCATAATAATTTTCATTTACCTTGGCCAAATGTTCGTCACTTACCGTATAATCAATATCACCACTGGCTACAAGCTCTATGAGTGCTTCCACTTCCTTGTCAACCTCCACAATATAAATCGTATCCCCGATCTCTTCCATGAGGTGCTTCAAACGGTCAACAAAAGCTGAATTTCGCTGAACATGTATGGTTTTACCGGCAATATCAAGTTGATTGCGTATAAGATGTTTTTCTATTTCGGCTGACCGCATGCTGTACCAATTGTCGGGCAATCGCTGAACAAGAACCTGACGCGTCTGACTATGTGGTTCGGTAAAACCGAGAAATTTGCTCCGGCTACGCGTAACCGTCAAATCCATAGCTATGATATCACATTCACTGTTTAATAGAAGACAGGCAAAATTTTCTTCAAGATCATTGCTTACAAAAACCTCAAGCTCAACACCAATATCATTGGCAAAAAGCTTTAACAGTTCCAGGTGAAAACCCATAGGCTGACCACGATATATAAAATAATTTGTTGAGTTGAAATTGGTAGTCGCCCGTAAAACACCTCTTTCTTTTATCTCAGACAAATCAATTGCAGTATCCCCAACTTCACTATGTTCACTAAGACCTGCTGGCCTAAAAAGATAAACCAATCCAAAAAGTAAAATAGTTAACGCGAAAATTAATATTGCTTTTAAAGTTTTGTTTCTTAGCATTTTAAAAACCATTTTTTAATAAACCGCTAAAAGAAAAACTATTGACATTAACACCAAAACACTACTCACCAGAATACAAAAAAACAGATAAATAATGAAATTGTTTATCTTAATTAAAGAAATTTTATAAAATATTTATCAACAATTTTTTGTTTCAACAGCAAAACCGACATAATAATGCAATATCTGTTATTAAAGAAAAATATTAAACTTTGAACCGGCATTAACCCTTACAAATTTCGCACCAAAATTACTACAGCTGAAAAATTGACTTACAATAAACAATATAAAGACATAAAAAGAAAATTTTTATTAAATGGTCATTATTCCCCTAATGCTTATAAAAAACCTCTTTTGTAATACCGCTTTGCGTAACATAAGAATTACCTTTATCGTACCACATATAGATCGACTGCCAAAACAAGTTTTGAAACAATGTACTTTTACTCTCATAAAGGCTATAAGATAATAACCGGGCTTGATTACCAGAAAGCATTAAAGTTGGTAAACGAGGTTTTACAAGAGAGTTATCAGATACAGCACGAATACAAGAACAACAAAAACTGCCTTGTATCCAAAATAAAGACCGGTGATTTTGAAAACATAGTCCTGAAAATACCCAGAAGCAGGAACTCAAGGATTTGGGAAAGGTTTTTGACCCTTTTCAGGGAAAGTGATGCTTTCAGGATCTTTGGCAGCCTTGAAACTGTAAACAACCTGGGTTTAAATGCCCCAAAGCCGCTACTTGCAGCTCAAAAAAGATCATGCGGATTCGTAACCGACAGCTTTTTTTTATATGATTTTATTGATGGTGATACAGCCGGCAAGGATAATATAAATAAGGTTCTGGAAGCGTTGCAAAAACTTCACAGCCATGGATATATAAGAAGTGACCCTCAACTGTCAAATTTCTTAATAAAAGACAATACCGTCTATTTTATAGATATGAGGCTTAAAAAACCATTTGTTTTTAAAAAAATTAAGTTTCTGATGAACCTGGCAAAGTTTGTTCAGGCACATAATGAAACGGGAGCATTGCTAAACGCCAAAATCACAAATTCATTTATTTATAAACTATCTTATTTTATTCAAAAGATCAAAACCAAAAAAAGAAATTACAGAATAAAAATAAAGTCCATTTTGAAAGGAAACTGATATTGCCCGGATATTTATAAGCTAATAAACAGATATGACGTTTCGGGCTGAAGCCCAATTGAAGAGATCACATTCTGATTGATTTTTCAGTTGAGAGAGACATGGATCAACTCAGTTATATAAATTGGTACGGATTTCATATTACTAATTAATTTAGCTGTTTTCAAGGTTTAATGACCTGAAATTTTCTGGAAACAATTTTTTTGCTCAAGTGGATATTGATAATATACATACCTGGCGCAAATCCGCTGATATTCAGGGAATAGTCGTATGAACCCGTTATGTTTTCGTAAATAATGTCGCCTTTCAAATTAATAACTACAATTTTATGAAATTTTTCGGCAGACTTTATTCTTGCCGTTATTGTAGCGGGATTAGGATATATAAGGATTTTATCTTTTTGCTGTTTGAGATACTCAGGATTTAATAAAAAGAATGTTTGTATTACATGGTCGCCGGCAACATTCTCAAACTCATATATACCTGTTTCATCTTCGCCTGTATACACCTGCTCCGACACATCAATTCCATCAACTTCAACCCGGTCTATGATGAAGTTAGTCTCGGGAAAGATATTGAATGTTTTATTCTTGCCTTTGAACACTTTATTAAACCCAAAAGGGTATATCATACCGTTTTTGCCGGCTGATGAATGAATATAATAGGCTTTTAGCGGTTCGCCATCAAGAGTAATGTTATTGAATGTAACACGGTTGCCATTGTCGTGGCTCATGTTTTCGCCGCCAAACCGTATCCTGATCTTAAAATCCGGATTATTGTCAACCAAATCAATATTCTGAAAATCCACCTCATAAAGCTGGTAATCATTGCTTAATTCCAATTCAGTATTTATAAGGCCTTCTACCGTCCATTTTTCATGGGTATCATTGACGGAATAATCTATTATCAGGTATTCAGCAGCTCCTTCGTCTTTGGCGGCAAATCGAAAATTCATATTCTCAAAACCTGTTGAGGGCAGATGAAAGATAATGGTATTTTTCAAACCGTTACTTTCAAAAGGTTGTTTTACCTGCAATCCTCTCATATCAGTATTAGCATAGCATATGTTATCATTACCTTCGGGCCGGTAATTGACCGGGGTTGGCATATTCCTTCTCTCCATCGAAGCTTTGCGCCAGTTATAATGGTTTTCATAGAAGGGATAACCCGTAAGACATGATATGTATTCAATTTCTCCGCCCGGCATGATTCCGTAAAAAGCTTCCATTCCCACAAGAGGCGTATTGTTTGGTATATCAGTATTAAAAAACCAGTAATGCAACAGCATTGATTTCCCGTGAATGTGTGAAGCGTTGGATAGTCCGGGTGTCGGGTATTCCGGATAGTGCCAAGACCCTGTGCCATCAGGATTGCGTCCATAAACCTTGTCGGTTGGAATTGGTGTAGGAGCAAGCTCGTCTATGCGTTTACCGCCACTGCTGGTGAAAATTATCTCTTCCCCTGCCCTGCTTATCCTGAAATTAGTATGCAATGGAGCATGAGGGTTATTACGGTCTTTGCCCGAAGCCCAAACAAGCAAATATTCACCGGGCAGAATGATAGTTTCAGGAAATTCCCACATATAAGGAACGGAATAATCATCCGACAAATAAAAACCTTCCAAATTAACTTCATCATCACCATAGTTGTATATTTCTATCCAATCTTCGTAATCACCATCTTCATCGGCAATAACAGAAGAATTTGATGCCATGACCTCATTGAGTGAAACATCCTGGGCTGTCATCAGACAAGAGAAAAACATATAAAACAATATCGCAGGCAATATAATTCTAAAACAACTATATACCATATTATTCTTGTTGTTGATGAAATTCTTTTTTTACGTATTTATGCCTTTCTTCAAATTTCATATTCACAATATCAATGTTTCTGTACCATTCTATCATTGTTTCGGGTATATTGTATTTTTCAATATGATAAGGCATAACTTCTTCAATATTTTGGTAATGGTAAACCGAAATATCAGAAAATCTACCGGTTGCAGACAAATCGGAATCCAGCAACTCCATATATCTCCGGTAAAATTGATCTCTGAAATCCTGGTCCGAATAAAATACATCAAACAGATCGGTAACCCGATTAGGGTTTGAATTATAAATAAAGTCGAGCGGGCTGTGGCTAAGTCGCGTGGTATTGCATAAATCCATATCAAACATAACAAACCTGAATTTGGAGTCATCAATAGCATAAAAACGTACGTTATTGTGAGGCCAGTCTCTGTTTGCCACATATGATTGAAAAATCATATAATCTATAAAATTCTCAACATCTGTTTCCATTTTCAAATAGTTCAGGTTTCTGTTCCCGATAGCTTCAAGAAATTTCTTAATTCTTTCATAATCGCCATCCATTATTATTACTTGACCCACAGGAATTATTTTCCCCAGGGTAACCCTGCTTTTGGGCACCCCATAAAGCCCTGCCATACCGCGTGTATTGCCCTCGGTTCGCATATTCATCACACCAGAAAACTGCCCGTTGATAAAAACAACGGCTTGTTCCGTATACATGACATCTATATCCAAACCTTCATCAACAGCTAATTGTGTATATGATATATCTTTGATCATTGTACCATAAAAATCATTACCAGAATTGCGTAATCTGAAAATCTCAATTTCATCAATATTGTGAAAAGGTAAAGTGTTGAGTGGATTAATTAATTGCCTGTCAATATTGCATATCATACCATCAAATCTTATACCGAGAGATTTCAGAGGAAATGCCGCTGAATACCCACCTTTGATTTGTAACCGGACATCAATATTCTCATATATCAGGTCATTGTCTCTGTATAGATTAAAAAAACCATATACATGAATATTCTTCAGGTAATTATCATACATATTGTCAAACTCATCCTGATCAACCTCAATGTTGATAACCGGAAGGCTTGTATCTATACCCTGAGGTGTCAATGATTTATATGAAGGAAAATCAACCAGCAATGACTCATTATAATCCGAACATCCGGCAAAAATGATGACCAACACAAATAAGATTATCTTTCTCATGGATTTTTGTAATTAATTGACTTTTTGAAATTTCAGATATTCATTATTACGCCTTTTTTCCGAATATATATTATCCAGATTAAAAGAAGTTCCAACCGAAAATGATATTCCCGGGTCGTTTATCAAATATGCATCAGGCAGGCCAAAATTATAATTCACGGATTTTATTACAGACCAATTGTTATTGATCTGATAATATCCAATAACAACAAAGTCATATCTGAGATTATATTTCTTCCTGGCACGAAATTCAGAAAACTTTTTATTGTTTTGAAAAGAGGCACCGGATAAAATGCTCAGCTTATCATTGATCTTCTTTCCGGCAAGAAAAGGAACAGACAATCTAAGGGTTTGTGACCTGTAATCAGTTAAACCTACTTTTCCTGACGCCAAAACAGCTTTTAATGATATACCTGTTGACAAAAAGAAAGAGGATATCAAAGGAATTTCCGTTTTGCCGGAAACCGAAAAAACCATACCATTTGAAGCATAAACCCTTTCCTGATTCAAATAAACAGCATTGTTAAATGTATAGCCTGCTGAAATATTTGCTTTAAAAAAAGTTTGGCTGAAAAGTTTCGCAGAAAAGACTATAAATAAAACAATAAATAACGGTATTTTTAATATATGCTTTTGCTCGAACATGATTAATTCAGTTCATACCATAGTTGCGATTACGAATAAATTTTTTGCACTATTTTTTTCAATCTCTGCTTTTTTCTTCTGAAAAAATAAAAAAACAACTGGCGTATTAACAGTTTATAAACCGTATTATCGGGATTTGCTCCCCTGCTCAGTGCATAATAATAAGCAATTACAGATGAATTAAGGGCATCACTGTCAATTCGTTTAAGGTTTATGATCCCTTTTCTCAAAGATATCCTTTTTCTGAAACTGATCCTGTTCAGATCAATCAAAGCAAATTCATATCTGTTATTTTTTTGCCTTATCAACACATTTCCCGGTGAGAGATCCTTATGAAAAACGCCATTTTTATGCAACAAATCTGATATATAAACCGCAAATTCGGAAAAAACTTCCAATTTTCGCTTAAAATCAAAATTCAATGTTTGTCTTAAATCAAAATCATATTCAAAATATCCGGAAATAAAAAAGCTTTTTTTCAAAATGCCTTTATTACTGTAATATTCGATATATGCAACAGGCTGCGGTGTATTTATGTTTTTCGCCAATAATCTCTGAGCATAAAAATAAGAACGTTTAGCTTTTGAAGGTCTTAGTAAAGAATATATCCATCTGTTAATTATATTTTTATTTCCAAAAGATTTTACGCACAGTTTAAAACCATCATGATCAATGATCTTTATTTCATTTCGGGATCTGTAGATGGTTTCACCTACATCAGCAAAAACATCTTTTATTCTCAAAATAAAATTTTTGTATTTTTCAAAGCCTTGACTAATATCATATTTGATCATATTGTATTTAGACTGTGGGTTTGATTTAATTTACTAACGCAAGCAAAATTAGATAAAATAAGGTTATTAAATTAAACTACCTGAAAAAATGGTGAAATAATTCAGCAACGTAATCGTATAAAATATAATTTAGAGGTCATTTTTGAAAGTTTATTTCAACAACGGGCATGAGATCAATAATCCGAAAAAATATTTTCAGCCAATCAGATCATCTGTGGATCTACTTCTTCTGTCTGTGCCTGCTGGTTATTTCCATACCCACATCCCGCACCGGGATAAACATAGCTCAGATACTACTTGGTATCAACTGGCTCGCAGAAGGTCAATACAAAGCAAAATTCCATAAATTTTTCAGTAATAAGCCTGCCATTATTTTCACTTTGATTTACGGATTGCATTTAGTAAGTTTGTTATGGACATCCGATCTGAATTATGGTATTGGTTCGGATCTGAAAAGGAAGCTCCCCATATTAACATTAACATTTGTTGTTGCTACTTCGCCTGCTCTTGATATTAAAAATATCCGTATCATTCTTTATTTATTCATTGCAACGGTCATAACGGTTGCTTTAATTGGAATGACGCGATACCTGGCTTTATCATTAATAGATTTTCGCGACATGATACCTTTTATCAGTCACATTGATTATAGTATGATGTTGATTTTAGCGGCTTTCATGCTACCCTGGCTGGTAAAACAAACTACATCAAAACAATCTTTGGTGATTTCATCTTCAGCTATTTCTGTATTGATGATACTTTTCCTTTTTGTTTTGAGACCACTATCAGGTATTGCAGCATTAGCCGGTGTCATGATTTTTATAATATCCAGATATGTTGTAAATCATAAATCCATTACCGTAAAAGTTGCCACAATAACCGGTTTTATTGCAACAATAGTTATAACAATATTATTTTTAAACCATATTTACCAATTAACAACATATAAGGAAGACACAGATTTTTCGTCGCTTGATCAATATACCAGTGAGGGGAATCCTTATTCACATGATACAACAAGGACATTAAGGGAAAATGGTCACCTTGTCTATATATATTTGTCGGAAGAGGAGTTGAAAAATACGTGGAACAAACGCAGTGATGTTGACTACTACGGAAGGGATAAATTAAACCACCATATAAACCACACGCTTTACAGGTATATGGCTTCCAAGGGCTACAGAAAAGATAAAAAGCATATGGAATTATTGACAGATGAAGACATAAGAGCAGTGGAAAAAGGGATACCAAACTATTTATACGCGAGCTGGCCCGGTATTATGATCAGGATCCATCAGGCCATGACCGGCCTGCAAAAATACCGTGATTCAGGATACCCAATGCACAGCACCTTGACTCAAAGAATAGAATTATGGAAAGCCGCATATAATGCTTTTATTAAAAAACCCTATCTGGGATGGGGTCCGGGCGATATATTCCGCGCAATGAAATACGGTTTGGAAAAGATAAACTCCTTTCATATGCTGCCAAACAAAGAAAATAATGACAGGGTTTTAAAACCTCATAATCAATACCTGTTGATTATGGTTACTTTTGGAAGTATAGGGTTTATAATGTATTTATTCTTTTATACTTATACCGTGGTCAAAACCCGCGCATACAAAATTCTTCCCTTTAATATTTTTATAATTGGATGGATAATATTCCTGTTTGGCAATAATCAATTAGAAGTCCAATTTGGACAAATTATGTTTTTGTTTTTTACCTTATTTTTCTGTTTTATATATCCCAAAAATATTAACTCGACAAAAAACTGAGAACGGCATAATCTTTTGCATATAACCTTGTCATATATATAATGAAGCGATAAGGGGTTTTATACCATCAAACCTGTCCGGCAGAAAATGGCGGACGATCGCTGGAAATCAATTATCCGTGATTCCTAAACTTGCTTTTTCCCATTTTTTACAGCTATCCACACTCTTTTATAATTAACATTGCCACCTTTTTTATTATTATTTTCCTTTTTTATACTGTTAAGCTTTGCATATTTCAAAAAACATTGGTAGGCAACATTCACGCTTATTACAAATCCTGTGGTTCCTTCAAGAAATCCCAGTTTAATTATGTAGGAATGTAAGAAACGCCAAAAGCTGTGAAAAAACATACGACATAAACCTGATTTATATCCAAGCTTAAAATATTCGTTTGCTGATATATAACTAAAACTGTTGATCTTGCTCACATGCTCATCAATAGTATCGTAAACCCAATGTAAAATATGACCTTTAAGATATCCTACCTTAGCTCCCTTAAACATTTCAAATTTGTCGTGAGGATTAATACCACCCCATTTTCCTTTATGTTTGTTAAATAGTCTTATCTTCCTTTCAGGATAAAGGCTGGTATGAAATATCCATTTGCCGCAATAATTATTTAACCTTTTGAATTTGTAACCATCATAGCTGATATTTTCTTTAACCGACAATATTGAATCGCACAATTCAGCTGATAAAGCCTCATCCGCATCAAGAGACAAAACATAATCGAATGAAGTTTGTTTTAATGCAAAATTTTTTTGCTCCTGATAACCCAAAAACTTTTGCTGAACAAATTTTACTCCCAGTTTCTTACATATTTCAGGCGTTCTGTCGGTAGAATAAGAATCTACTACCACTATTTCGTCGGCAACATCTAAAGTTGAGTTTATGCACTGCTCTATGTACTTTTCTTCATTATAGGTAATAATTACGGCAGATATTTCAGGCATAACCGGTATAGTTAAGATTATATATTAAAAAGCAACAGTTATATTGATAATAAACAATGCTGGTTTTCAGCATTCAAACCGGCACATCAAACTCCCTCAAGGCTTCATTAAGTGATGTTTTCAGGTCGGTTGATTTTTTTCTTTCTCCAATAATTAGTGCACACGGCACCTGGTATTCTCCTGCCGGGAATTTTTTTGAGTATGCACCTGGTATTACCACTTTTCCCGGAGGCACTTCCGCATTATGTGTTTCTGGTGATAATCCGGTAACATCAATGATCTTCGTTGACCTGGTGATCACCACATTTGCTCCTACAACGGCTTCTTTCCCTATCCTGACTCCCTCAACTATTATTGAACGTGAGCCGATAAAACAGCCGTCTTCAATAATAACTGGTGCAGCCTGCAAGGGTTCCAGGACGCCCCCAATGCCCACACCTCCACTCAAATGCACATTTTTGCCTATTTGAGCACATGACCCGACAGTAGCCCATGTATCAACCATGGTACCTTCGTCAACATAAGCACCTATATTAACATAAGAAGGCATCATCACAACACCCGGCGCAATATACGAACCATAACGGGCTATTGCATGAGGCACGACCCGTACACCTATATCCGGAAAACTCCTCTTAAGAGGTATCTTATCATAAAACTCAAATATGCCCGAACTAAAGGTCCGCATCTCCGATATACGGAAATATAACACAACAGCTTTTTTAACCCATTGATTTACAAACCATTTACCTGCCTCAGGCTCCGCCACACGAACCTCCCCCCTGTCAAGCATTTCAACCACATGCCTGATACCGTCTTTGTATTTCATTTCCTTCAACAGGCTTATATCTTCCCACGACATGTTAATTAACTTCTCCAAGTCTTTCATATGCTCAGATTTTTATAACAAATATATTGTTTTATGGCTTACCCCTCTTTGGATAATTATTCTGCGATCTGTCTGTTAAATTAACTGCGATATTTTATTTTTACCGCTCTTTTTCTCCCTGCTTTTTTACTTATTCTTTATTTCTCTTATTAACGACTTGTCCATGCTATGTGATACATATCCCATGCCCTCTGTTTTTTCCTGCAACTACCATATAATGTTGTTAGTATTTTTAATTTCAGCAATAATTGATTCTATCATTAGCAAAAATATAGTATATATTGAACATTTAGACAATTAATAATAAAAAATCGATCATAATTTTGCTGCAATGCTGCTAATCGCCTGCAAAACAGGAATCAATCCATAGTATTTGCACAGCAATGCGGTTTTTCATCAACCCCATATAAAACCGGATCACCATAAATAAAAATACTATACGGCTGATTGATTTTAAACAATAATATTAGTTTTAGCATAAAAAAGCCCGGTAATTGTCAAAAATTCTATATATACTGATTTTATAACAACTTCACACATTCTAATAATTTTATTTCAAACAGTAATTATTTGGTTTGCAAATCATGATTATATTTGGTGCATTTTAAAAATCTTTTTTAAACATATTCATTTAATTCATTAACCATCAGTAACCAGGTTTTTTTACTATGTTTATATCAAAAGCACTTGTTCAAATTAAATCCTCTTTACTAACGTTCAGAACAAATAATGAACTTAGCGAACTTAGCAAAGCGTTAACACGAGCTGTTTGATTAACCGATCTGACAGCCTGTGGTGTTTATACGGGAATTAAAAAGTACAATAAAGCGTTAAGGTTATACGGGTTTAAAACTAAAAATGGTAATTTAAAAAACGATATCACTATTGTCCGGTTAAAAATTCAAAAATTGGGTGTTTTCTCTTAATATCAGTCATTACAAAAGAAATGAAAATTAAATGATTATAATCTTTTACAAACATACGAGCCACAAAGATTCAAAGACATCAAGCTTGTATTGAACGAAGTGAAATAACTCAAAGAACTGAATTTCTGCACATTACTCTTTGTGTTTCTTAGAGTTTCCGCCCTGTTGGATAATTTGTTAACTAACAGGATGAATATGAAAAACATATATCCAACAGGGTGAATGTCTTAGTGGCAAGATTAATTCTTAACCGGACACTAGTGAAACGATATATTAACAGAAACAAGTAGGTTTAACAAGTTTTTTCCAGATGAAACCAAAGAAGCAAAAGCCAAAGAAGCCGTTAATAGAAAGAGCATGGACAAAATTTTTCAAAAAAGATTTTGAGGGTTCGGAAACGGTATTTTCAGACACTATCAAAGAGGAAAATAATGATGAAGCGCTTTACGGCAGGGCGTGTTCTTTATTCAAACAAAAGGAATTTGACCGTGCGCTGAACGATTTAAACATATTTCTGAAAAATAATCCGAAAAGCTATAAGGCATATCACCTCAGAGGATTGGTCAAAGGCAGCATTAACAAGCCGAAAGAAGCTTTGAAAGATATTGAGAAATCTGTTAAGATAAATCCTGCTTACGCCGACGGCTATTATGATATGGGCGGCTGTTATCTTATACTTGAAGAATATCAAAAAGCCTATGATTGTTTCGAACGGTGTCTTACAAGAGACAAGAACAACGCCGGTGCCTGGTTTGGAAAAGGAATGGCTTCATTGATGAATAAAGAGTATAATAAAGCAATTGAATATTTTACAATTACACTTAGGCTCGACAAAAAATTCATACTTGCATTAATGGGAAGATGTGAAGCTTATTTTTTAAGCGGGCAAAAGAAAGAATCGCAAAAAGATCTAAAAAGAATAAAAACATTGCAGCCTGACATATTAGATGTACAGGATCAATATGTCCCGAACAACATTTATGATGATGACAACGTTGAAGGCGATGATGATGATGATAATGATGATTTTGACGAAGATAAAGAAATTGAAGATTTTCGTCTGAATGATTAACTTATTGCTCTTTAAAGGAAGAGATAGCTACCTGCCTGATAAATTATAAATGAAACCACCCATGCAATAAATGTTGTATATAAAACTGTAAATAAGCCCCATTTCCAGTGTCTTGCTTCCTTGCTTATGGTAACTATTACGGCAATACAGGGAAAATAGAGTAATACAAATATCATAAATGCCATTGCAACTACGGGGTTAAAGACTTTTTCCCCTTTATTCGGTCCTTCATCATATGTTTGAGACTGCAGTTTTTCAATCAGTGAAGGTGTTTTTATCTGCAGGCTTTCATCAGCCTGGTAAAGCACACCAAGCGTAGACACCACTATTTCTTTAGCTGCGACACCCGAAAGTATGCTTACCGACATTTTCCAGTCAAACCCCAGCGGCGCCATAACTGGTGCTATTATCCTGCCCAAACGCCCTATATACGATCTTTCCTGCCTCCCGGCATAAAATGAGACTTCAAGCTTTTCTAGCTTATGCTGTTTTTCGGCTTGCAATTCTTCAATAATTGACCGATCCGCTGATTCCAGAGCAGCAATTCTATTGCTGTATTGGCTTTTAAGTTTTTCTCTTTCCCGGTCAAGGTATTCATGATAATCATTACCCGCCGGAAAATATCCCAACGCCCATATTACAACAGACGCAATAAGTATTACACCGCTTATTTTTTTGATATAATGAACTGCTTTATTCCACATATGTATAGTAGTGACCTTGGGTGTCGGGAGCCGGTATGGCGGCAATTCCATAACAAAAGGCGCTTCATAACCCCTGAAAAAGGCCCTTTTGAATATCAAAGCAACCAAAACAGCAATGCCCACGCCTACAGCGTATATCGCAAACAGAATGGTACCATGGTATTTAGTGAAAAAAGCGCTTATAAATAAAACATAAATCGGCAAACGTGCACTGCACGACATAAAAGGATTGACAAGCATTGTCAGCAACCTGTCGTTGCGGCTTTCTATGGTTCGCGTAGACATAATGGCAGGAACATTACAGCCAAAACCCATAAGCAATGATATAAATGATTTGCCATGCAAACCCATCTTATGCATAAGCTTGTCCATAATAAATGCCGCCCGCGACATATAGCCGGTATCCTCCATCAGACTTATGAAAAAAAATAACAACATTATATTTGGCAAAAACACTATAACCCCTCCCACCCCGCTAATTATACCATTTATAAACAAATCTTTAAGCAAACCTTCGCTCATCCGGTGATCAAGAAAAACCGAAAGCTTTTCCACACCGGTTTCAATCCACTCCATCGGGTAGCTGCCCAAAAAAAATGTGACGGTAAACATTACCCACATGAAAAAAAGAAATATCGGAAAACCGAAAAATTTGTGAGTGAGAAAATTATCAATTATTTCGCTCTTCCAGTGCTTTTCTTTATGACCGGGCTGAAGTGTTTCTTTCAAAGCCCCTGCAATAAATCCATATTTTAAATCAGCAATAAGTGTTTCGGGATGTTCTTTATACTTGTTTTGAAGCTTTTGAATAAAAACACCGGCGGTTGAAAAAATATCTTCATAATTATGACATTGTTCTATAATAATATCCTGCACTGCCTGATCCCCTTCAAGCAGTTTAATTGCAAGAAACCTTGATGAAATCAGGTCTGTCAGATGCTGGTTGCCCTCAGCGTTAATCTTATCCTGAATCTCTTTTAATGACTTTTCAAAGTATTCACCGTAATTGATATGAACATGGCGCAATGTCTCGTCTCTGTCTTCATAAACATCTATTACTTTTTTAAAAACATCCTTTATGCCCATACCCTTGGTGCTGACAGTCGGAACAACAGGGATACCCGTCAGCTTACCGAAAAGCTCATAATCAAACTTGTCACCCTTTTTCTGCAGCTCGTCAAACATGTTGAGCACCATTACCACCCTTATATCCATATCAATAAGCTGAGTTGTAAGATAAAGGTTGCGTTCCAGGTTCGAAGCATCAACAATATTTATAACCACATCGGGTAATTCTTCAGTAATATGCTTTCTTACAAATAATTCTTCGGGCGAATATGCCGTAAGTGAATAAGTACCCGGTAAATCAACAATGTTAAAATGATAACCGTTTAGTTTAAAACTGCTTTCTTTCGCATCTATAGTAACACCACCATAATTTCCCACCCTTTCACGGCTTTTTGATGCATAATTGAAAAATGTTGTTTTTCCGCTGTTTGGATTCCCAACCAATGCTACATTAATAGTTTTACCCCTGTCCTTTAACTTCTTGAACTTTTCGTCAACAATTGTTCCTCCGTAACCTGTTTCCGACATCTCATACTTATCTTCTAAACGCACTACCTCTATCAATTGAGCCTCGCTGCTGCGCAAAGAAACATTGTATCCCATAATCCTGTATTCAATCGGATCCTGCAGGGGAGCTTTTTTTATTACCTCAACGGCCTTTCCTTTTACAAACCCCATTTCAATTATACGTTTCCTGAATGCACCCCTGCCTTTGACCTTTGCAATAACACCCTTTTCACCTGATTTCAAATCCAGCAATGTCATACTTCAAATTATCTTTATTTAGATTGAATTAAGATTATGCAAAGATATCTCTTTGTATGAAATAAACATAAAATTTTGTGGAAAGTTTTCCGGGATTATGTTTTAACAGGCAAAAAAATATCCTGCCACGATTAGCGGGAATTAAAAAATCAGGCTACAGCTCTGATCATTATACAAATAGACCTCAAAAGGTCAATATCAAAAAGTTTCTTTGATATTTAAAGCGGTTTTATAATTATATTACAGTTCTAATAAAGCAGGGATTATTATATCTCTATCCAGGTTAATTATATTTCCCTCAAAATTCTCTATTACATAGAAATAATCTAAACCGGCAGGAATATTATAAAAAACGGCTATTCCGTTGTTATTGGTTATTCCGGAATACACCTCTCCGCCTCCTGTTAATTCAATAGGTACTCCAGGAAGCGGAAAAGGATTACCGACCGGGCCTTTTGTGTAAACATAAAATGTAATCTCAAAATATCCTTCCATGACCAATGGTGTATGTATAAAGGTACTGGTTCCGGATACTTCAAACAAGCTTAATGAGGTTAAATCCTGATCGAGTAAAGATATGCTGAAGTTTTCAGGATCCTGTTTTCCAGAAAGTGTTTTGATAAACAACTCTGTACGGTCTGGTTGAATAAGCAAAAGGTCATATAATTCGTTTTTGGTAGTAGTTCTTCCGCTGACAGCGAATCCTCCTTTTGTTCTCATGTTTTGCTGTTCATCGACAAAAACCTGTGTCAAGCCTGGTTGTATGAGTAAAATATCTAGCGGTTCTGCTTTGGTAGTAGTTCTTCCGCTAACAGCAAAGCCGCCTTTTGTTCTCATGTTTTGCTGTTCATCAACAAAAAACTGTGTCAAGCCCGGTTGTATGAGTAAAATATCTAGCGGTTCTGCTTTGGTAGTAGTTCTTCCGCTAACAGCAAAGCCACCTTTTGTTTTTTCCGGATCATCGTCATCTATAATAACTTCGACCCTGTTATTATAAACTGCGAATACCGTTTCACCATCTTTGTTTTTTACTTCAAAAATAGGCTCGTCATCGCCATGATCATCAAAAGGAATTACCTCTAATTTTGCTGCGGGTTCGGTTGTTCCGATACCAACTTTTTTTTCCGTCGATACAGCCTCATCACTATCAATCCACGATGTTGTACCGGGAGGTCCTTCGGGTCCTTGCGCACCGGTTACTCCCGAAAAAGCATATTGTGCATAAGGCACCGACAACAACTGGCTCGTACCCATATCAATATAATCAGAGCCACCCGAAACATCCACCCCTACATTTATAAAATAATCGGCACTTGACCAGTCAATATCATTAAAACTGCCTTCCTG
>PWJZ01000126.1 GCA_003559855.1 Bacteroidales bacterium | reverse complement strand
TTATATGAGGTAATATATAATGATATTATTAACAGCTGATTTAGAGGGAGATTATACCTTTGAAAAAAAATTTATAAACTAAACCGGATGGAAACCAAGGTGAACTATGTAAAGACATAAAAAAGATTTATGGCACGAATAAGTCCTTGGTTTCCTTATAGTTGACGTGCTAATTAGAATATTAAGTAAGACTTATTAAAGGTGTCAGCAGTTCAACCATCTCCGGTACTAAAAGCAAAGTTATGAATAAAATTAGCAAAAAAACAAATTTTGTAGGTGTTGATATATCAAAAGATACCTTAGACTTATTTTTGATTGATGATCAACATAGTAGGACTGGACATGAAAAGAATGTCAGTAATGACATTTCAGGATTTGAAAGTATTGAAAAGTGGATTTCAAGCAAAAACATGAAAATAAGTGATTGTGTGTTTTGTTTAGAACATACAGGTAATTATGGTCTATTACTTTTTGCATGGTTAGAACAGAAGGATGTTGTTTATTGCGTTGAGCCGGCAATTCAAATAAAACGCAGCATAGAATTAACAAGAGGTAAAAATGATGCAGTTGATGCTAAAAGAATAGCAGAATATGTTTATGCAAATAAACACAAGCTAAATCCATTTAAACTCCCAGCAGAAGTTATAATTCAAGCAAAGCAACTTTTGACATATAGGGACCAATTAGTGCGTATCAGAACATCTTTAAAAAATAGTTTAAAAAGTCACCAGCAATATGAGAATATTACTCAATTAAAACTTTCTGAAGAAATAAAAAAACAAATACAGGAGAACAATTCAAGGATATTAAATACAGAAAATGAGATTCTTAGAATTATTGGAAACAACCAGGAAATCAAAAGAAATTTTGATGTTATTCGATCTGTAAAGGGTGTAGGTCTGCTTATTGCTGCATATATGATTGTGACAACCAATAATTTTACGAGCTTCAGCAATGGACGTAAATATGCTTGCTATGCGGGAGTTGCTCCCTTTGAACATTCTTCAGGATCTTCAATAAAAGGTAAAACTCGTGTTAGTCATCTTGCAAACAAAAAAATTAAAACATTATTATCAAATGGTGCTTATTCAGCAATTAAACATGATCCTGAGCTAAAGAATTATTATAAAAGAAAAATAGCTGAAGGCAAGGATAACAATCTAATTATTAATGCTATAAAGTGCAAAATGATAAATAGAATATTTGCAGTACAAAAAAGGCAATCTAAATTTATAGATATTTATCAACATAATTTTTAGAAAAAACTTGTAAATATCTTAGAATTCGTGCCTACCGGCACGTCTTTCCTGTTTCTCAGCCTTCCGGCACGTCTCCTTTGCCTTTTTACGTCTCCTTTTGTCCTTTGGCATATCTCTCGTACCTGTCTGAGAATATCTTCGTCTTTTAATGCTTTTAATTTGTGTATGTCTATAAAATATTTTTTTGATTTAAGAACCCCGATACACTTCATCACAACGATACACTTCGCTACCCCGACACGCTTCGCTACCCCGACACGCTTCGCTACCCCGACACGCTTCGCTATGGGGCAGGCGGGGCAGGCAAGGAACGCTGATTTACGATTTTTGAAGTTTGGAAATAATCAGTTGTTCTTCTTTTAACTTCTAAAATTAAAAATCATTAATTTAGCGAAATTCGAGACCAATTTCCAGTATAACAAGGATTGAAACAAGCAGCAAGAGTAAATGAAACTTCGCAGGAATGGTAATTCGAGACCAATTTCCAGTATAACAAGGATGAGTCCACTCTAAAAAGTCCGAAAATATTATTTCCCGCAGATTTCGCTGATATACGCAGATTATAAATTCCTGATAATCAATTATATTTATTAGCGAAAATCTGCGATTTACCCTGTTGGATATTTGCTTTTTATAAATTCCCGTTTTTTATAAATTTATCCAACGGGGTGAATCTGCGGGAAAAATACTTTTTAGAGTGGACTCAAGGATTGAAACGTGAGTGTGATAATGTTTGTCCTCAAATAAGAAATAATTCGAGACCAATTTCTAGCAAAACAAGGATTGAAACAAATCACAAGCCAGTGCTATACGATTTTTCTTGATAATTGAAAAAATTTTGTTATCATTGTACCAGGTTCTCAAGAACTTAGCCCGGCTTGCGAGTCGGAGCACGCCATCGGCGGACGGTACTTTATGCTGTCCGCCGGTGTTTTTGGTAGCGGCAATATATCAAACTCGAAACCAAATCCCGGCAAAACAATAATTGAAACTTATTTAGATTAAATATACATAGCCACATATTCCGGAACAAACCGCACAGTGAAAACCACATACTTGTCGAAAAACAATAATATTTTTATTATAGTAAAAACAATAATAAAGTTGTAAATAATAATTAATATTTAAAAAAAATGCATTATAAAGTTGTTTTTATTGTTTTTTATTACTTTTGTCAGTAAATTTGTTTTATTATTAAATACTATTATAAAATTAAGTTCATTCAAGTTGAATCTCTGTTTTGTCCGCAATCAAAGTTATAGAAGAGTTTTAATACTTAAACACAAAAGAAAAACTACTATTATGAAAAGCCCGTTTACAGGCAAAAAAATGCGTGTTCATAAAGAATTCAGAACGCTTACACTCCGTAAAGAGAAGTTTAAGATTTTATTTCATTTTTACAAATGTGAAGACACCAAGGAGCAATTTGAGGACGAAACATTTGCTCAATTGAATTATAACCAGGTGTTAAATCAATACAGGTATAAAAACTCGATACCTTTTCCGGATCAAATCATTGAGATACGTGAGAAATATGGTGTTTCGGCGGCAAAAATGTCTGAAATACTTGGTTTTGGAGTAAACAGTTACAGGCAATATGAAGGAGGTGAAGTGCCCTGTATTTCGAATGCACGTTTGATTAAGCTGGCAGAAGATCCGCATGAATTTGGCAAATTGGTTAGTATGTGTAATAGCTTGGATGAAAAGCAGAAAGAAAAATATAAAAAGAAAGTTCAAACCATACTTGAAGAACAGAAAGCATACAAACAAGAAAGATATCTGGAGGCTTATTTTCAGGGTCTATGTTCTCCGGGCCCTTATACCGGATATAAAAAACCCAACCTGATCAAATTCACAGAAATGATAGTATTTTTTACTGAAAAGGTTAAACCCTGGAAAACAAAACTTAACAAACTTTTATTTTATGCTGATTTCGGCATGTATAAAAAAACAGGCTTTTCAATAAGTGGACTAACCTATAAAGCCATTCCCATGGGGCCTGTCCCAAATAATTATAATGGACTTTTTGAATACATATCCGACAAAGGAGACATAATCGTTGAATATAAAACATTTCCTGACGAAGGCACAGGGGAGCAAATTGTTTCAAACACAAACAGAGCTTTCAACAAAGATTTGTTTACTGAAAAAGAACTTGAAATTTTAGAAAATGTTTCTCAAATATTCAAGGATACCGACACAAAGAAAATTATTGAATTAAGTCATCAGGAAAAAGCCTGGGTCGAAAACCAAAATAACAAAAGCTTTATTGATTATAAATATAGTTTTGATTTATTGCATTATCATGATTAATTTCAGGTTTAACCTGTTAATTTTTTTTCGATAATCTGTCTAATTAAATCCACTTTTTTGCATTCCAAGAAAGGTTGAAACCTTAAAAAAAATTTGGCATTTTAAAAAACTTATATTATATTCGAAAATAATTTCCGGCAAAAGAAGCATTGAAACTATGACGGGGTATTGGCGATGGTTTTGATTATTAACCCTTTTCATTATTAAATACAAAAACCATGAAAAAATCAATATTTGTGCTTGTCTTTTTTCTTCTGTGTTTTTTTTATCAAACTGAATTGTCTGCCCGCGAAACTTCCGAAGAAAAACTTGTAAGGATAGAAATGAAGGACGGAAGTGAGTTTATGGGTACTCTTGTAGGTGAAACAGAAGCGGAAGTAGTAATAAGAACCGAAAAGCTTGTTTTAATGACCATTAAAAAGGATGGTATAAAATCGATGAAGGAGATACCGCCCGAGCATATTGTCAGAGGAGAATACTGGGCACCTAATCCTCAATCCGGAAGGCATTTCTGGTCACCCACCGGATACGGCCTGAAAGCAGGAGAGGGTTATTACCAGAATTTATGGGTCCTGTTTAACCAGGTCAGTTATGGTATATCCGATAATTTCACCATTGGTGTTGGAATTATCCCTTTGTTTCTATTTGGTGTTGAAGTTAGTTATACGCCAATCTGGATAACCCCTAAGTTTTCAGTTCCGCTTAAAAAGGAATTGATCAATCTCGGAGGTGGTGCTATTATAGCGAATATTCCCGGAGATTTTGGTATTTTTGGTATTGCTTATGGGCTTACAACCTTTGGCGACAGGGACAGGAACTTATCGATAGGTTTGGGGTGGGGATTTGCTGACGGTGAGTTTGCAGAACACCCTATGATTAATATAAGCTGGATGATCCGGACCGGCAAAAGAGGCTACCTTGTATCTGAAAACTATTTTTTCAGCGCAGGAAATGAAAATGTCCTTATATTATCACTGGGAGGAAGGACATTGTGGAACCGGTTTTCGCTCGATTATGGCTTATTCCGTCCCTTTTCAAAATACTGGCCTTCTGAATTCATTGCTTTTCCATGGCTTGGATTTGTAATACCTTTCTGAACCTTCAGAGAAACCATTTACCCTGCCATAACAGTTCGTTTTTATTTTCTGTCAGGAAATTGTATCCAGGAGGGGAAATTTGCAAAACATAGCATTTTTTTCTTTTAAATGGACTTTATGGCTAATCTTTAACAGTGCAAAATATTTCTGTTTGAAAAGATATAATAGTTTTATTTTGAGTCCTGGCAATCACCTTTCGGAATAGATATCATAATTTACAGCTTCACAGACCAGTTTTTCATCCTTACCTTTCTTGCCTCACACGGCAATGGCACCCATACACGGTATCAAGGGATCAGGCCCGTTCTGTATGAGGCCAGATTAAAGACCAAAATCCAGCAAAACAAGGATTAACTCCTAAAACGTAAAACAAAGTTTATTTTATTAAGAATCCTCCAATAGCACGTCAGCGGATTGCAGATCCTTGTATAACGGCTGTTGATAGCTTTTTTTAAGCCCGGTTACAACAAAATCGAAAATTTAATCACATTTTCCCTTACTATTTGATTATTTTTGCCTTCCTAAGCAGTGATATTCCAAAAACGGTATTTTTTTACTATGTATATAAAAAAGAAGCTGGAAGAGATTTTACCTTCAATTATTAAAGATATTTTTGGACATGACATTGATCCGGGCAAGGTGTTAGTTCAGAAAACGCGCAGGGAATTTGAAGGTGATTTTACGGTTGTCATATTTCCTTTTACAAAGTTGTTGGGAAAGTCTCCCGAAGAGATCGGTAAAAAGCTTGGCGAAGCTTTGATCGAAAAGGTTGATGATGTTGAATCCTGTAATGTTATTAAGGGATTTTTAAACTTGAATCTCAAGGCCGGGTATTGGCTTGATTTTTTTCTGGAACATCACAGTGATGTTTACTATGGATACAGTGAGCCGAAGAAGGAAAGACCTGTTGTTGTTGAGTTTTCATCGCCAAATACAAACAAGCCCTTGCATCTTGGTCATATACGTAACAATTTGCTTGGTGATTCCATAAGCAGGATCCTTGAGGCTTACGGGCAAAAAGTTAAAAAAGTTAATTTGGTTAATGACCGTGGTATTCACATTTGCAAGTCGATGCTTGCCTGGCTTAAATGGGGTGATGGTGCAACGCCGGAGTCCGCCGGCAGAAAAGGAGACCAGCTTGTTGGTGACTATTATGTGCTGTTTGAGAAAGAATATCGTAACCAGGTGTCGGAGCTTGTTGATGCCGGTGAAAATATTGAACAGGCCGAAAAAAACGCTCCCCTGATGCTTAAGGTAAGGGAAATGTTAAAAAAATGGGAAGAGGGCGATAAAGAGACTGTCTGTATTTGGGAAAAAATGAATCAATGGGTATATGAGGGTTTTGATGTAACATACGAAAAGCTGGGGATCAGTTTCGATAAAATATATTACGAATCGGACACTTACCTTCATGGCAAGGTTATAGTAAAAGAAGGATTGAAGCGAGGGGTTTTTTTTCGTAAGCCGGACGGCGGCATATGGGTGGATCTTTCGCAGGAAGGACTTGACGACAAGCTGCTGCTTCGCCCCGATGAGACATCAGTATATATAACGCAGGATCTGGGAACGGCAGAATTGCGGTATAACGATTTTCATCCTTCAAAAATGATATATGTGGTCGGCAATGAGCAAGATTATCATTTTAAGGTTTTGAAGAAGGTGCTTGAGAAGCTTGGTAAGCCTTACAGTGATGCTCTTTATCATCTGTCCTACGGTATGGTTGAGTTGCCCGGAGGAAGGATGAAATCGCGCGAAGGTACCGTGGTTGATGCCGATGATCTGATAGACCTGATGGAAGAAACGGCGGAAAAGATTACTGATGAATTGGGAAAAACCGGGGGTATGACCAAAGAACAGAAACAGCTGCTCTATAAAAAGGTGGGGCTTGGCGCTCTGAAATATTTTATACTGAAAGTCGACCCGCGCAAAAACATGGTTTTCAACCCTGATGAATCAATAGATTTCAACGGGCATACCGCACCATTCATACTCTATACATATGCACGCATAAATTCAGTGCTTCGAAAAGCTCCCAATGATAAGCTTTTACCCTTGAAAAAAACTATAGCAGCATCAAAAATTGCTGCCAAGGAAAAAGAACTTTTAAAACTACTACATGATTATCCGGAAATAGTCATGGAATCTGCAGATGAGTTTAACCCTTCAATTGTTGCCAATTATGCATATGAACTGGCAAGGGAATTTAACCAGTTCTACCATGAATTCTCTATCCTTAATGAACCGGATAAGGAGATATCGGGGTTCAGGCTGCGGCTTGCTTCATTTACAGGAATAGTAATACGTTCGGCTATGGGGCTTTTGGGTATTGATGTGGTTGAAAGGATGTAGAGCGCCATATTCGTAACCAACAACAGGATAAGGTCATACACTAGATTTGAAAAAGAAAAGTATATTGTGTTCCGTTAATTATAAATTTCCACTTTTAACCCTGCTTCTTCGACCATTTTGCCGATTTTATTCAAAACCCCGGGCGAAATTTTTTCAACCTCACTTATTGGAGCATCCCTTGCAATGGGATAAATGGTCACCAGCGCCGGTTTTAATTTTTTAAGGATATTAAGCCATGCTTGCAATTCAGCGGGTTGAGTATTGTCAATAATTTCCCCCTTATAGTTGATCCTTGTGAAAAGGGTCTGTACTATGAAATTACCGTTGAATTTTTTGTAATTATCAACTATTTCCTGCAGCGTTATTTTTATGATAGGGTTGTTCAGTTTTTGAAATGTTTCTTCCGTTCCGGCATCCAGTTTGAGCATGTTGATATCAGCCATCATAAGTGCATTCCTTATATGGCTGTTGTTGGTCATTGTACCGTTGCTCAAAACCACGACTTTAGCATCGGGGAAATAACTATTGCGAAGCCCTATGGTATCTTTCATAACAGTGCAGAAATCAGGGTGGATAGTTGGTTCGCCGTTGCCGGCAAAGGTGATTGCGTCAATAAATGAGCCTTTACCGGATATAGCTTTTAGCTTGTTTTCCAGCTCGCTTTTTATTGTATCTCTGGGCGGAAATGACAATTTGCGTTTGTTTATTGGCACAGTCCATCCACACTCGCAATAAAGGCAGTTAAATGTACAATGTTTTTCGTCTTCCGGCAGCAGGTTCAGTCCTAAAGATATGCCGAGGCGGCGGCTTTTGATCGGCCCAAACACCACCTGTTCAAAAAGAAATCCGCTCATTCGTAATATTTTAAAATCATTTTTTTTTATCTTTTGAGAAAATCTTTTTCTGGAAGACTATCAGTATAAGTGCTCCTGTGGTAATAGCCGCATCGGCGATATTAAAAACAGGTTTAAAGAATATGAATCTTTGTCCTCCTCTTACCGGGAACCATTCGGGCAGGGTAGTGTCTATAAGCCAGAAACGAAGCATATCAACCACATTGCCGTGCAGAAAAGCCGCATAGCCTCCCTCTCCAGGCATGAATTCGGCTGTGGAGTATAAAGTGCTTTCTGAAAAGATCAATCCGTAAAAAGCACTGTCCAGTATGTTGCCTATTGCACCTGCAAGTATTAATGAAATGCAAACAATTAACAATTTTTTTGCATTCTTATGAAGCAGTCGGTACAGGTACCAGGAAATAAAAATAACAGCAGCAATTCGAAATAAGCTTAAAATTATTTTACCGTGTTCACCGGCAAATTGCAGGACGAAAGCCATGCCGGGGTTTTCGGTAAAATGAAGGACAAACCAATCATTAAAAACCGGTATGGATTCACCAAGTGTCATGTTGGTTTTTACCCATATCTTGATAAACTGGTCTAAAAACAATACCAGCGGAATAATAATAACAGGAATATATTCCTTCTTAATTTGCAAAATCTGCCGTTATTTGTTTTGGTTCAATTTAGCTTCAATGCTAAGAGTAGCATGTGGTACGCTTCTTAACCGCTCTTTGCTGATAAGCCTTCCCGTAACCCTGCAGATTCCGTAGGATTTATTTTCGATCCTGATCAAGGCATTTTCCAGGTCTCTGATGAACTTCCTCTGACGGGCTGCAAGCTGCCCGTTCTCTTCTTTTGACAAAACCTGCGATCCCTCTTCAAGTATCTTGAACGAAGGAGATGTGTCGTTGGTGTCGTTCTCGTTTTGTGTCGTATATGCTTCTGTTAACATCTTAAGCCCGTTGCGGGCTTCTTCAAGCTTTTTTAAAATAATCTCCTTAAACTCCTGAAGCTCCTCATCTGAATACCTGGTTTTTTCTTTTTTTGTTTCCATATCTAAGGGTTTTATTTATTATTATTCTTTATTCTCTCTACGCTAACGAATGTCTTTATGTTTTCTGCCAGATCAACTTCAACCATTGATTCGTGTTGAAAATTTTCTTCATAATTGAGATTTGCAGCCAAAGTTTCCGAACAAATATAATAAATATTATTGACAATAGCATCGGTAATTTCGTTTTGTTTTCGAATAAATATCTCTATCTTGTCTGTAACTTCAAATCCCTTCTCTTTTCTGAGGTTTTGTATCCTGTTGATAAGTTCTCGTGCTATGCCTTCCTGCCTTAACCGGTCGCTTATTGTAATGTCGAGAGCAACGGTAAGATTGCCTTCATTGGTTACAAGCCAGCCGGGGATATCTTCGGAAAAGATTTCTACATCACCGGTATCAAGAACAACTTTTTGCCCCTCAATATCCATCTCATAGGGAGGGTTTTCTTCAATTTTTTTGATATCTTCCTGTGTAAAGTCTGAAATGGCTTTATCTATCTTTTTCATCAGTTTGCCATAACGCGGTCCCAGGGATTTGAAATTCGGTTTTATCCTTTTGACAAGGATATCTGTTGTGTCGCTTATGAATTCCAGTTCTTTGACGTTTACTTCGCTAAGTATAAGGTTTTCTACTGATTTGATTTGTTGCCCGAACTTATCATTGAGCAATGGTATCAATATTTTTTGCAGTGGTTGCCTTACCCTGATATTTACTTTTTTCCTCAGCGACAATACCATAGAAGAAATTTTTTGAGCAAGCTGCATTCTTTCTTCCAGTGGTTTATCTACCATTTTCAGATCTGCTTTGGGAAAAGGTGTTAGATGTACTGATGGTACGTTATAGCGTTTTGTAACTTTATTCAGGTCGTTAAAGAGTTTTTCGCTGAAGAAAGGTGCTATGGGTGCTATAAGTTGTGATACTGTTTCAAGGCAACGGTATAATGTCTGGAAAGCCGATATTTTATCATCGGTATAATCTCCTTTCCAGAATCTTCTGCGCGACAGGCGCACATACCAGTTGCTCAAATGTTCGTCGACAAAGACTTCTATGAGCCTGCCCGCTCTTGTGGGCTCATAGTCGTTGTAACAATCATCAACATTTTTTATAAGAGAGTTAAGCTCTGAAAGTATCCACCTGTCAATTTCGGGTCTCTTGCCGGAAGGCAATTCTTCCTCGGAATATGTAAAATTATCTATATTGGCATACAGTGCAAAGAAAGCATAGGAGTTATATAATGTTCCGAAAAATTTTCGCTGTACTTCCGCTACGCCTTCAATGTCAAACTTCAGGTTATCCCATGGTTGGGCGTTGGTTATCATGTACCATCGCGTGGCGTCGGGTCCGTATTTTTCAATGGTTTTGAACGGGTCAACGGCATTGCCGAGCCTTTTTGACATTTTGTTGCCTTTCTTATCAACAACAAGGCCGTTTGACACGACCGTTTTAAAAGCTACCGAGTCGAATAACATCACGGCAATGGCATGAAGTGTAAAGAACCATCCACGTGTCTGATCAACACCTTCGGCAATAAAATCAGCAGGAAATTTTTCCCTGAAATAATCCTTGTGCTCGAACGGATAATGAAACTGTGCATAGGGCATAGCTCCTGAATCGAACCATACATCAATAAGATCGGTTTCGCGAAACATCTTTTTTCCCGATGGTGAAACCAGCACTATGTCGTCGACAAAGGGTCTGTGAAGATCAAAAGATTTATAATTTTCGTCCGATTGGTCGTCGGGGTCAAAGTGTTTGAATGGGTTATTGCTCATAAACCCTGCACTTATCGATTTTTCTATTTCTTCTTTCAGCTCTTTTACCGAACCGATGCATATTTTTTCGCTGTGATCTTCGGTAGCCCATACCGGCAGGGGAATACCCCATATCCTTGTTCTTGACAGGTTCCAGTCCTGCAGGTTTTCCAGCCAGTTGCCAAAACGCCCTGTTCCGGTTGACGGCGGCTTCCAGTTAATGGTGTTGTTGAGCTCTATCATACGTTCTTTGAGTGCGGTGGTGTGTATGAACCATGAGTCGAGCGGATAATATAACACAGGCTTGTCAGTACGCCAGCAATGAGGGTATGAGTGTTCGTACTTGCCGGTTTTGAAAACCTTGTTTTCGGCTTTGAGCTTGATGATTATATCCACATCGGTAGGACGGTCTTTCTTTGGGTCAAAATCCGGATCATATTCGGGCTTAACATAGCGTCCGGCAAATTCACCCATGACATCAACAAACCTGCCTTTTTTATCAACCATGGTTAATGCGCCCAGATTGTAATCTTTTCCGGTTTTCATGTCGTCGGCACCAAAGCTTGGAGCTATGTGTACTATTCCTGTACCTTCCTCGGTGCTGACAAAATCGCCGTGAACAACCCTGAAAGGGTCACCCTCCTCAGGCCGGGCATATGGCAAAAGCTGCTCGTAACGTACGTTTTCAAGCTGCGCTCCCTTGAAAGTGTCAGTGTGTTCATACGGAACATTGGCATCGCCGGGCTTGAAATCATCAATAGGCAACCCGCGGTTAGCTTCCGGAAAATAAACATTCATAAGGTCTTTTGCCAAAACAACGTAACATGGCTTTGCCGTGAAAGGATTTACTGTTTTTACCTTTATGTAATCTATGTTTTTATGTACTGCCAGACCCGTGTTGCTTGGCAGAGTCCACGGTGTGGTCGTCCATGCAAGCAGGTAAACGTCTTCATTGCCATCCTTAAACAGGAATCCGGATCTGTCGTTCCTGATAACCTTGAACTTAACGGTAAGTGAGGGGTCTTTTACCATACGGTAACAGCCGGGCTGGTTAAGCTCATGCGAGCTGAGACCCGTGCCCGCAGCAGGAGAGTAAGGCTGAATGGAATAACCCTTGTATAACAAACCTTTTTCGTAAAGCCTGTTCAACAAGTACCAGACAGTTTCTATATATTTATTGTCAAAAGTGATGTATGGATCGCTCATATCAATCCAGTAACCCATGATCCTGGTTAGATACTCCCATTTATCCTTGTATTTCATCACGTCAACACGGCATGCTTCATTGAAATCTTCAATAGATAATGTCTTGCCAATATCTTCCTTGGTAATGCCAAGCATCTTTTCAACGCCTATTTCAACAGGCAGGCCATGTGTGTCCCAACCGGCCTTACGCTCTACGAAAAAGCCCTTCTGGGTTTTATACCTGCAAAAAATATCTTTAATGGTACGAGCCATCATGTGATGTATCCCCGGTAAACCATTGGCCGACGGAGGCCCCTCATAAAAAACCCACGGAGGATTATCTTTGAATAATTCAATACTTTTTTCAAAAATATGGTTAGCCTCCCAGTAATCCATTATTTCCCTTCCAATGCCGGGAAGATCCAATTTCTTGTATTCAGGATATTTTTGCATTTCAAAGTATTACTTTATTTTGAATTATTCATAAAATCTAAAAGCTGTTTTTAAATCACAATCTACTACAGATTACCTCTTACCACCCGTAACTCGTTACCCGTCATACGTCACTTTAAAGGCGCAAAATTATATAAAATTATTCAATTACAGGGGTATTTGTTTTTTCAGGTTTATTCTTTTTTCCGGAAGACTATTCCCGATGCCCGTGAATAAATGCCGGCAACTCCTGTCTTGGGCAAGTTTGTGATTATTTCTGGAGCATTTTGTGTAATGGCTGTTTCACAAAGCGTCTCAAATTATTCCCAAAAATATACGAAAAAAAGCAGGCCCGGATAATCAGTTAAAATAGATTATCAAAACGGTTGAAGCCTTAAATGCTTTTATATTCAAATGGAAAAAAAGCTTTGAAAATCATAGAGCAGGTTTTTTATACAGCTTCACCCTGCTCGTTAACGTCAAATTTTATTACCTTTGTAGCGAAACCCGTTGTATTTAATTTTATTACCTATATTAATTTGTTTTATTTTTTATAAAAACCTCATTGACCAACTTTTGCAAAAGATAATTATTAAGGCATGAGGATTGCATGGACCAGAAACTGATAATACAGACCTTAATTAAAATATATCATTTAAAAATAAAGACTTTAAACACATATTATACTAATGAAACCCTCATTAACTGAACGTTCACAAAAGAAGATGTATAAAGCATGAGGGTTCCATCGGGATAGAAGCACCTGATATTAAATATTTGAACACGTAAATAATTGTAGAACAGTTAAATAACTATAATTTATTCAGATGAAAAAAACCGTATTGATTTTCTTGCTTTCTTTTATTGGCGTTCAATCTTACACGTCGGAGCTGTTATTGATAAAAACCTATGATTTTAGCGAAACAAAAAGTTTGTTCAGAAACCCGTCAGCAACTGTTCATTTTTACCGCGACGAATTTGTAATTGCAACAACAGATAATGAACTGCAGCAAGATTATATTGTTTTGGATAAAAATCCCTGGCAGGAAGATTTGAGTTATTACCTTGTATATTTTGACGATCGTGTTGATGAGGAAAGTTATCTTGAGTTGATTGATAAGAGGGCGGATGTTCTTTATTACGGGAGCCATTATTTTATTGTTCGCACCGACGAGACGAAATATGGGCAATTGCCGCCGGCAAAAAATGACGGTATGGTCAGGATCTTTAATAAAGAAGCTGTTTTACCGTTGGAATTTCCTGTTACCCTGCCCGATCCGTTTGAACCAAACCCGTTTATTTATGAATTGTTTGAAGAGATATGCGGTGAGAAGATTACCGGCCGGGTTCAACACCTTGAGGATTATGGTACACGTGATGCTTATGAGCCGGAGAGTGTTCTTGCCCAGCAATGGATAGAAGAACAGTTTCGGGAGTGGGGCTTTGAAGATTTGGAGGTCATGGATTTTCCGATGCCCGGCGGACCGGCTAGCGATAATGTAATTGCAAGATTGCCGGGGAAAAAATATCCTGATGAATATGTTGTAATAGGCGGGCATTATGATTCTATTTCATGGTGGGGTGATGCTCCGGGTGCCGACGACAATGCATCAGGAACATCTGGCGTGATGGAAATTGCACGTATCCTGATTCAATATGAGTTTGAAAGAAGCATTGTTTTTTGTGCTTTTTCCGGCGAAGAGTACGGCTTGTACGGTAGTGAAGCTTATGCTTCCAGATGTGCCCAGGAAGGAAAGAATATACTGGGATATATAAACATGGATATGATTGGATACCTCGAACCCGGTCATACAACCATCATGACTTCGCTTATTTATCCCGAATCGGCCAAACCCCTGGCTGATTTCTATACGGATGTTTGCTCTGTTTACCTCCCCGGTTTTGTTGTGGAACCCGCCACATTTACCGGAGGAGACAGCGATCATACTTCCTTCAACAACAATGGCTATATGGGCATTTTCCCCTTTGAAGATGTTGATAATTACAGCCCATACATACATACGCCGCAAGACCTGGTAGGATTGAGCTATAACCACGAAGAGCAGGCAGTGATCTTCACAAAAGCCGTTTTGACATCAGTAGTGACCATGGCCGATATAATTCTGCCGCCACAAAATATTGTTGCCGATCCCGGAATTGAAAAAATTGACCTGCAATGGGACGATATGACGGATATAGAATATTATAAGGTTTATAAGGATGGATCATTCTTTACAAATTCTCAAAGTAATACATTCACAGATAGTGATGTTGAATATGGAACCGGATATGAATATTACGTAACGGCCGTTTTTGCCGGTACGGGTCATGAGTCGATGCCTTCCGACACTGTATATGCAACGCCCTGGGCGCCTGTAGCATTTCCCTTGTTTATTGATTTCGAGAGCGGCGCTCCCTACTGGTATTTGGATGAGGAATGGGGCTTGACCACGGCCGACTATTACTCGCCGGAACATTCGCTTACCGAAAGCCCCGGCGCAAATTACGGAAAAAACGAGAACAGCTATGCTGCACTGCACCCGCTGGACCTTACGGGATATGCAAGTGGTGAATTGTCGTTCTGGACAAGATATGATATCGATCATAACAGCGATTTCATGTATCTGCAAATATCCGCAGATGGCGTTAACTGGGCCGATCTTGACGTGTTTACCGGAACGCAGGACACATGGACAAAAAAGAGTTATCCGATTACTGAGTATGTCGGTAATTCCGATGTTACTATACGTTTTAATTTTATAAGCGATGATGCCGTTACCAAAGAGGGTATGTATATAGATGATTTTAAAATTACCGTTAAGGAACCATACGATTATCAGTATATCGATATTGCTGCAGGCTGGAGCGGTATTTCAGGCAATATCGTTCCTGCGAAAACAGAATTTGAAAAGGTCATGCAGGGTATTGCCGGTGAGCTGATAATAGTACAAAACATGACCGATGTATATTATCCCGCCTATGATATCAATACTTTAGGCTACTGGGAGTCGCATTCAGGATATAAGATCAAGACAGATGAGGATGTAACGCTTGTACTGGAAGGATATTACGAAGAGAATCTTGCTCTTGAACTTGCTGCAGGATGGAACCTTATGCCTGTGCTGAGCAAGTGCCCTGTTAAATGCGATGAGTTGTTCACCAATGCAGCGGAAGAGCTGGTAATTGTTAAGGAAGTTGCCGGAGATCTTGTTTACTGGCCATCGGAAGATATTTATTCTCTCGAGGAACTGATGCCGGGCAAGGCATACCTGGTGAAAACAGACGCTCCCTTTTCAGTGATGTTTCCCGATTGTGATGTTCCTGCAAAAATGGCAAAACAGGTGAAAAACCATAATACACCATGGGAAGTGATAAGCCCTACGGGAATCTCACATGTTATTTCGGTACCTCATACCGTATTGGAAAACTTTGAAGCCGGCGATTTTATAGGCGTTTTTACACCCGATGACCTGTGTGCCGCCTATATTAAAATTGATGACCCTGCAGAAAACAGGGCATTGGTTGCTTTCGCAAATGACTCTCTTACACACGAGACCGACGGATTTATGCAAAATGAGAAATTACATTTCAAGCTTTTTGAAACATCAGTAAATGAAGAGACCGATCTCGTTGCCGGTTTTGATGACAGCTTTCCCGATACGGATGTTTTTTCCGGCGAAGGGCTTTCACGGCTTGCATCGCTCACCATTGGTGACGATACTACCTCGGCAGCTATCGAACAAATGGTGTTCTCCCAAATATACCCTAATCCTGCAACAAACCGATTGAATATTTTTATTGAAAACCGACAACAAGCAACGCTCAGGGTAAGCAATATTTCCGGGCAAATGATCTTAAGTACTGTCATTGAAGGGGAAAAAGTGATTGATGTTTCATCTTTTCCCAAAGGGGTTTACTTTTTTCAACTTAAAGGCAGCAGATTTAGCGAAGTACACAGAATTATCATACGGTAAGAATTTTTGATAGAAAGCTTTGAGTTTTTCTGACCGGCTTCCGGCACCGACCCTGTTGATATTATTTCGATCCATACTGAACAGAGGTGGCAGGTTCGAATGGAAGATCATCAACTTCTTTTTCCGGCGCGTATATCGTTTTGATAAATTCAAGAGTTTCTGAATATGTGTTACTGGTATCGTTGCCTTGTTTTTCGGCGAATACCGGAAGATATTCTTCAACTTCAGCTTCAACGTATATTTCTATATCGTTAACGTCGATAATGTTATTGTTCCTTGTTTCAGTTATAATATTTTCATATCCCGGGATGATCTCTTTCAACGGGCTTTCGATAATTGAAAATATTTCAACGACTTTTCCTGCCGGAATCAGGATGCGATGTGTTATGTAATTATTTGCCATGGAAACATTGGCTGTAACTATTATCAGAACTGCTGTCAGGGTGATGTTTTTTAGTGTTTTCATTTTTATGTTGTTTTTAAGGTTTATTTTCATTTGTTTATTAAATGTATATCATTATCTGTGCCAAAAGTTATAACAAACGCTTATTCAGGTTATTATAAATAATATTCATCAAAAAAACATCATAAAAAACTCTTCCGGGTGTACGATATGAGTCATACACTGTACGTTGGCGGACATTTTTTGTACATGTAAGCAATATTTTGCCGGAATACTTTTATTATTTGTTTACAGGGGAAAAATCATAATAACAGCTTGCTTATTTGAATGTTCCAACAGGAGGAATCGTTAAATTATATAATGTCGCAGGACTTTGCACTGGTCAGTAACGGATATATTTTGTCTGCACTGAAAATCTGGCGGGGCTGTATCAATATTATTTTTACCATGATTAGATTTCAGTATTTGTATTTTCTCTCTCTCTGAGATAAGGAAAAAAGTAAAAAAGAAATAAAAAACCAAACGCGGTATAAAAATTCAACTAAACATGTATTTTGATAGGAGCTGTTATTAGTAATGTGCCGGCGGGTTTATCCATCTTCCAATGTTGTTTAAATAATAAAACTTAATAAACGACACAGATTGTCGTGGCCGGATTTTATTTTTGCTTCAAAACGAATTTAAAAGAAGCAATCATGAAAAGCCTATATCAATCAATCAGCTACATTTATGACCAGTCGAAAAACAGTGATCATTCGGCGGCGATGTTCGATAAAATCGACGCCAGGCTTACCGGGCTGGCTGAATATTTCAATGTAACCAAAAACCAGGCGTTTCTCCTGGCGCACATTCTCGTTATAAATTGCAAAAACGATTATTTCGATATCGGCTTGTTGGGTGATCATCTGAACTGTAACCCAATTAAGCTTATGAAGTATTTTGATGACCTTTCTGAACTAACAAAGAAAGGGATACTGAAAAAGAAGAGGTCGAAACACGGTGCAGTACGAATAATAAGCCAGCGATTCACCATGCATGATTCTGTTATCAATGCCGTGATCAGTGGTAAGAGCCTGCCGGAGATCAAAGCCAGAACATTCAACAGCGTGCTTGACGTGCTTGAAGAGCTTTATTACATCGGTGAAAAAAGAGAAAGGGAAGAATTAACAACAAATCTGTTATTTGAAGAAATGAATGAGATAATTGAAAAAAATCTTCATTTTCCGCTTATAAAGGAAGTAAAAAAAATGGAGTTTGACAATGAAGACGCATATCTCTTTTTTTATCTTTGCTGGAGAACGCTTACAGGCTGTGAATATATTGACATTAGCGATATTGCGGATTGCATTTTTAGCCGACCGATTTCGAAAGTAAACTTTGTTCAGAAAATCCTGGTAGGCGATAATGTGCTGATAAAAAATGAACTGATCAAGGCTGAAGAGAGTTATTATTTGAATGATACGAATATCAGGCTCTCGGAAAAGGGTGCGGAATTACTCAAAGGTGAGAATTTAAAGATATTTTCAAAAACCAGGATAAAAAAGGACGAGGTGCGGAGCCCCGGCGAAATAACCAGGAAGCAACTGTTTTTTAATGCCGGGGAACAATATCAGTTGCAAATGCTGGAAAAGATGCTTTCAGGGCAAAAGTTTGCACAGCTTCAGAAAAGGATGAAAAGGAAGAACATGCCCCATGGCATAACGGTTTTGCTTTACGGAGCTGCCGGCACGGGAAAAACCGAGTCGGCACTGCAGTTAGCCAGAAAAACAGGCAGGGAAATAATGCAGGTTGATATCAGCAATACCAAGTCAATGTGGTTCGGACAAAGTGAAAAGAAAATAAAACAAATTTTCACCGACTACTATGATTATCTGAAAAACAGCAAAATTTTCCCTATACTTCTCTTCAATGAAGCCGATGCAATATTTTTTAAACGCAAAGATAATGCCCAAACCAGTGTTGAGCAGACAGAAAATATTATTCAAAACATCATACTGGAGGAAATGGAAAAGTTCAAAGGTATTCTGATAGCCACGACAAATCTTACAGATAACCTGGATAAAGCCTTCGAGCGAAGGTTCCTGTTCAAAATTGAATTTTCACAGCCTGATTATGAAACAAGAAAAAAAATATGGAGATCGAAGCTAAAATACCTTAAACCCGAAGAATCTGCCATACTTTCCGAAAAATATGATTTCTCCGGAGGACAGATAGATAATATTGTACGCAAATGCGAAATGTTTGAAATTATCAAAGGCAGGCCGCCAAAATTAATGAATATTGCTGCCTGTTGCGAGGAGGAGCTGATAAATAATAAGAAAAGAGGAGTGATCGGATTTAGAAAGTCAAGTGATTGATGCCGGTATCAATAAAAAGATCAAAGCAGATAGCAAACAGGAATTAATACTGAAAATATATGGCAGAGCAATGTGAACTGCCGGAATATGGCGTTGGTATATGTCTTAGCAATATTAAATCCTGACGGAGGGAAGTGAAAATTTGGCTATATTTGTTTGTTGATTTTCATATAGCTTCTGACCGTGCAGCTTAAGCATATAATAAAAAGTCAAATCACACCAATATGAGTAGAATACTTTTATCCTTATTATTATTTATGGTCATTTTTTCTGCATCTTTTAAGGATCTTACCGGGCAAAATGAAATTATTGATGATGTTTTGAATCGGGGAGCGACATTTGTTTCAAATAAGGGTCAGTGGGATGCTGATGTGAGGTTTTTGACAAAAACCGAAGGCATGAATGCCTGGATAACTGATTATGGAGTAGTGTTTGATTTTTACCGGATAGAGATAAACGCGAACAGTTTGGAAAAGTTTTCAGATAGCGGAAGGCATGAAATGTTGCCGGAAACGCGGGAAGTACGCCACAAGGGTCATGTGGTAAAGATGAATTTTTCTTCATTTGCCGGAACAGACCCGGTTTTTCATGCTTTTAAAGAACAAACAGTCCGTTATCATTATTTTCGTGGCAACGATACGTCCTGCTGGGCCAGTTTTGTACCATTATACGGTGAAATTATTGCTGAATATAATTATCCGGGCATAGATGTTCGTTACTATCACGAGCCTGAGGGTTTGAGGTACGACTTTATTGTACATCCGGGAGCACGTGTTGAGGATATCTCTTTCTCTTTTGAGGGTATAGACAGTGTGTCGGTAAACAGCGATGGAGACCTCGTTTTTATGACCAGCCTGGGTGAAGTGCATCATAAAGGTTTGAAGGCTTATCAGGAAATAAATGGAGATATACTTGAAGTCCCGGGAAAATTTCACA
This sequence comes from Bacteroidales bacterium, assembly GCA_003559855.1. Taxonomy (GTDB): domain Bacteria; phylum Bacteroidota; class Bacteroidia; order Bacteroidales; family UBA7960; genus PUKZ01. The sequence goes on along the minus strand of PWJZ01000126.1, from coordinate 1,578 downwards.
TAAAAGAAGATGGCAGCATTGGTTTTATTGTTCGCAGGGAGCATAATAAAAAGCCACTGATCATTGATCCGCTGGTTGCTTCGACTTTTTTGGGTGGAAGCAGTGATGATAGGGCTTACAATATTGCACTTGATCCGGATGGGAATGTTTGTGTGGCAGGATGGACAGTATCGCACGATTTTCCCACCACGCCCGGTGCTTATGATCAGACATATAATGGTCAGCACGATGTTTTGATCAGCATATTGAGCCCTGATTTGAGTGAATTGCTATATTCTACCTATTTAGGCGGGAGTAGCACGGACTGGTTTTACTTTAAAAGCCATACTTTCGATTCAAACGGCAATATATATGTGACAGGCAGGACTGATTCGGGTGATTTTCCCACTACCCCCGGAGCATTTGATCAAACGCACAATGGGGGAAATGATGTATTTGTAAGTGTGCTGAGTCCAGATTTAAGCGAATTATTATATTCCACATTTCTCGGAGCAGCCGGCAATGAATATACTTACGGCATTGCCCTTGATCCATATGATAATGTCTACCTTACCGGATGGTCAGAATCAGGTAATTTTCCCGTTACCCCCGGAGCATATGATGAAACTCATAATGGGGGGAGAGATGTTTTTGTCAGTGTTCTTAGTCCTGAACTGAACGAACTTTTGTACTCCACTTTCCTGGGTGGAAGTGATAGTGAGGAAGCCGTGGGCATATGCATCGACCCGGATGGTAATGTTTATGTGACGGGTTATACGGAATCAAATGATTTTCCAATTACTTCAGTTGCTTATGATGAAACAGGCAGAAGCGAGATTAATGCTTTTGTTAGTGTATTGAACTATGACTTGAGTGAGCTGTTATATTCAACTGTTTTTGGTGGAAGCGCTATGGATATGGGTATTGCTTTATTACCTGATTCTGAAGGTAATATATATGTTACAGGACAGACGAATTCGTTCGACTTTCCGGTTACGCCGGAAGCATATGATGTTACATATAATGGTGATGGCGATGCTTTCGTCAGCGTTTTTAGCAATGATTTAAGCGAAATTTTATACTCTACGTTTCTGGGTGGAGGCGAAAGAGATTACGGAGCAGGACTTATTTTCGATCCGGAGAGCAATGTTTATGTTACTGGGTTGACCGAGTCATTTGATTTTTCCACTACACCGGGAGCATATAATGAAATATTTAACGGGTGGAGCGATATTTTCATAAGTGCTTTGAGTTATGATCTGAGTGAACTCTTATATTCGACATTTTTTGGCGGAAGTATGCCATTCGGTGAATACCCTGGAAATATTACATTTGATTCCGAAGGTAATTTATATGTCGCGGGATCAACATCTTCGGCAAATTTCCCATCTACTCCCGGTGCATACGATGAAACATTTAACGGTATCAGGGATGCTTTCATATCGGTATTCGAAGAATTTGTCCTTACTGTTCCTGATCAGGTTGTTCTCGCTTACCCGGAAGATGAGGCGGCAGTTGAAGTACCATTCGATGAACCTGAAATAGAGTTGGGCTGGCATGCATCGCAGCCCCACATTACGAACTACGGACTCGAAATAG
>PWJZ01000035.1 GCA_003559855.1 Bacteroidales bacterium | reverse complement strand
CCTTCAGGAGGGTCTGCTTCGGCGGAAACCTCAAACTGCTGTAACTGGAAATTGGCTGTAAGGGTTTTGTCTTCCTCAACAACAAAACTGTATATTGAGTCGGTAGTAAGCACGGTTCCATCTTCATCAGTACAGTTAATAAAGTCATATCCCGTATTTGAAGTAGCAGTAAGCTCAACTGTCTTACCATAATGATATTTCCCTGCACCGGTTACCGTGCCGCCGTCAGGTGGGTTTGCCGTTGCATCAATAGTGTATATAACAGGATTAACGCTGCGGTGCAAATGATTACGATAAGCGTAAAGGTAGCCATCGGGGGATAAAGATAAGCCTCTGATATCCTGGTTAGTCCAACCTACCAATCCTGAGTTGATCAGTTCCCAGGTTTCGCCATCGTCGAATGACCGGAATACACCGCCCTGATGGCCATGTTCGTTGGTACAGCCGATGTAGATAACATCATTAGGTGTTATTACAATGGAAGTAACCAAAACATCATTTCTTAATTCCACCCAAGTATCACCATTGTCATCAGACATATATAGCCCTCCGTAATATAAATAATGGTCACCACGGCTGCCGGCGAATATAACACCATTTGAGTTTATTGCCAGTGACCAGATATATTTATACGTTAATCCGCTGTGTTCCCATGTATCACCATTATCAAAAGAACGGTAAACACCTCCACCATCACCAAGACCTATAAATGATGTAACTCCTGCAAACATGGTTCCATCAATATTTTCGACTATGCTGGTTATTAACTGGGTATTATCTAAAATAAAGACTTTTGTCCAATTATCCCCGTTATCGGTTGACTTGTAAATTTCGCCCCAAGTACCAATGAATAAATCACCGCTTGAATTGCTCATTATAGATATTACATTGCCTATGCCTGAAATTAATGGTGTCCATCCACCGCCTATGTTATCCATGCGATAAAGATTGGTGCCCCCACCGGTTCCAGCAAATATATTTCCATTTTGATGAATAAAAAGGCTATATATAATTTTATTCAATAATCCAATATGTTCCCATGATTCCCCATCATCATTAGAAAGATAAACACCGTTTCCCATTCCGGCAAAAACTTCATTCTTATTGTTTACTGCTAAAGAAAATACCTTTCCACCGGTAGGTCTGTTCATTTGCTTCCAGAAATCCTGCGCAATGGTTTGGAAGCCTATAAAAATAGAGATAATGCAGATATAAAGTGTTTTCATAATGGTTTGGTTTTAATTGCCTTGTTTTTATCTGTTCAAAATTTGTTTTAAAAGGTTAATATGCCTGCCCCGCCTATGTGGTGAAACCTTCATGTCTTATCATTCTTTTGATGGCAAACCTTTTGCCATAAAGGTTTCATAAGTTAAAATTAATAAAAAAAACAATATGTCTGACAATGGTTTGTGTAAAAATTATGGCTAAATCTGTATGTGTAATTATTGTTAGCTTAAATAAAATATATTTTTCGGATAAGATTGTGAAAGATTTTTAGATTAAATAAATCTGGAATCTCTGTAAAAATCATTGCAAAAAAAAAAAAACAAATAACCAAATTTTTTTAAAGAATTTTTGATGAAATATAAGGCCCCTGTAAAAAGTATTTTCACATAGATTAGCTCCGTTGGATGATTTTATAAAAACAAATATCCAACAGGGCAAATCAGCGAAATCTGCGGGAAACAATATTTTTGGACTTTTTGTAGTGGACTCAAATATTTATATAAGCATAGGCGCTCAGATATCCCGGGATTTATATTACGTAGAAGCTGGAAACTTCCTAAGGAGCTTCCGGCCTCCGGTTAAAACCATACTGCGGCTTCCAGCCTGCGGTTATTTAAAAAATTCTTTCATTCAACCCTTGCAGGGTTGTGGATTTTTTTAAGATTTATTACAGGTTGCCACTCTACGGCTTTTGGGTTGTTAACAATAATTCTACTACAAACAGTGCGTTCCTGCGGAGTTGTCGCGTAGTTGTTTTTTGTTATAAAAAACAAATTTTGAAAATATAGCTCAAGAGTATTTGAATATAGTCTGTTTAAAATTAAATTTAGAATTCGGCTTATTCTGCATTATTCGCATAAAATATTATCTGTTTATCATCCTGTTCAATGATTTAATTTCTTAATTTTGACATTTTTAGTAATAAATATCGTTATAATATTATCACTTTATCACTTTAAATGAACTTGTCATGTTAAAAACAAATAAAGCACTTGCACCTGTTGATTTGACCAGGTATGGTATTCACGATGTTGAGGAGGTTTATTATAATCTTTCATATGATGAATTATTTAAGCACGAGACTGGTCCGTCGCTTGAAGGCTACGAGAGGGGTTTTGAAACTAATCTTGGAGCGGTGGCAGTTGACACGGGTATTTTTACCGGGCGCAGTCCTAAAGATAAATATATTGTAAAAGATGATGAAACCGGTGAAGATATCTGGTGGGCCCAGGAAGGACGTAAAGGGTCGGATAATCAACCAATATCGAAGGAGACATGGGAACATTTGCTCAATATTTCACAAAAACAGCTTGGCAAAAAGAAGCTTTATGTTATAGATGCTTTTTGTGGGGCAAATGAAAACACCCGGCTAAAAATACGTGTTATTACTGAGGTTGCCTGGGCAGCTCATTTTGTTAAAAACATGTTTATAAGGCCGTCGGAAGAAGAGTTGAATGATTTTGAACCTGATTTTGTTTTGTTGCATGCTTGTAAAGCAATAAACGAAGATTGGGAAAAATATAATCTTAACAGTGAAATATATGTGGCTTTCAACCTTAAGGAACATATGGCTGTGATTGGTGGCACATGGTATGGGGGAGAAATAAAAAAAGGTTTTTTCTCTATTATGAACTATTACCTTCCGTTGCAAAATATTGCTTCCATGCATTGTTCCGCCAATATGGGAATTAACGGAGATACTGCGATCTTTTTCGGTTTGTCGGGAACGGGTAAAACAACACTTTCGGCTGATTCCGAACGCTATCTCATTGGTGATGACGAACATGGCTGGGACAATGACGGAGTATTTAACTTTGAAGGTGGGTGTTATGCCAAATGTATTAACCTGAAAGAAGAAAATGAACCCGATATTTATAATGCCATAAGACGCGATGCTTTACTGGAAAATGTGGTATATGACCCGGAAACAGGGGAAATTAACTTCAGTGATACTTCAAAAACTGAAAACACCAGGGTTTCCTACCCGATTTACCATATTAAGAATATAGTAAAGCCTGTTTCGAAAGGAACCCATCCAAAGAAAATTATTTTTCTCACAGCGGATGCTTTTGGTGTATTTCCACCGGTTTCAAGACTAACCAGGGATCAGGCAATGTATTATTTTTTGAGCGGATATACTGCCAAGCTGGCCGGCACTGAACGTGAAGTGAAAGAACCAATACCTGCATTCTCATCAGCTTTTGGAGCCGCATTCCTTTTATTTCACCCGATAGTATATGCAAAATTACTGGCAAGAAAAATGGAAGAACATGGCTCAACAGCATACCTTGTAAACACAGGATGGATAGGTGGCCCATACGGAACAGGTGAAAGAATTGATATTGACGTAACCCGGAAAATCATTAAAGCAATACTTGATGGCGCACTTGATGATACTCCCTGCGAAGAACTTCCGCCTTTCGGATTGGAAATACCAAAAAAAATTGATGGTATTGATAGTGAAACCCTAAATCCGAAAAATACATGGAAATATAAATCAGCATATAAAAAACAAGCCGATATGCTGGCAGAAAAATTTATTGAAAACTTCAGGATCTATAACGATACCGAAGAGGGGCAAAGGCTTATGGCTGCCGGACCTCAAAATGAGCTGATGAAACAGTATTATAAATATTATCAAAACAAAATAAGCAAACTCGAACAAAAGCATAAAGAAGAAAAACACAGGCTGAAAGACCAGATATATATACTGCAAAATTCATTTAATGAATATATTTCATTCAATTCCATAAATTCTGATTATAAAAAAAGGCCGCTTATACGTCACATACCTGTTATTTCATGGTTTGAAAACGTTGATGAGTCTGAAGAGCAAGATTGTCACAATGCTTTAATTAATCTTATGAAAAATGCGGGGTTTGAAATTTATAGCAAGGGAAAAACCTCTTCGGGATTTAATGAATATATGACAAGGTCGGTAAATGACCTGGCACTTAAACAGGTTTATGAAGTCATTGATGAACTGGCAAATGCATTTAAAAACGACCATCATAAAAATCCCAAAATAACCAGGCAATTGAAAAATCTTTTTGAAACTACGGCACATATTGATCAATTTGTGATCAAAATAGGTTCTTTGATTATAACCAAAAGAAAAGATAAGTTCGGGAAAACGGAATATTTGGCCAAAAAAGTTTCTATTTCAGGATTAATTCACCTGGATAAAAATCCTCATTTATTAAAAGAGCCAAACAAATTATTGGAAGAGATTAATTTTTATTATTATTTTTAGTATATTTGTAGTGTCGGTAACGGGCAAATAATTTTGGCGTTAAACCTTATCTCTCTGCTTGCACTAAAAGAGAAGCCTGTTGCCGGCTTTTTTATTTCAAGCCAACTTTTTCTATTCAAGATATTGGTTGCCTATGTATTTCCAGAATGCCCGGTGAAAATTTTCACCCTTGTAGCCGGGATACATATCCAGGTATGATTTTTTATCTTCCTGCTGAGGGTATTGTGCCATTTTATCATCTGGTTCATAGATTGAAAACACTTCAGGATGAAACTGAACACCTGTAACATTCGGGAATTTTTTATGTTTTACGGCTTCCACAACTTTTCCGTCCATACTCCATGCTATAGGAATCAAGTCTTTTCCGAGTTTGCCGGGTGTTTGATGGTGGCTGCTCCACACAAAAGGAAATTTTGGAGAAAAAGCGTTAAGGCTATCGAAAAGAGTGCTTTTTTTAAATCTTATTTGATGGAAATTGCCCCGGATAAGGTTGTCATCCACACCGAAAGTGGTATAATAGTTCCTGTGCTGTTTATTTACATCTTGTTTTAGAACATCTTCCACAGTTTTGAGGTTGTATATCTCTGTGGGGATATCTTGTATTAATGTTCCGCCGGTTGCCACATTGATAGTTTGCATTCCAAGGCAAATTCCCAGAACCCGGTAAGCGGGATCGTTTTGCATCAAAGGGCTGAACAAGGTATCCTGGTACCCTCCAAGCAGATGAAAAAGCATTGACAATTCAAGGTAATGCCTGTGGACATCGGTTATTACCGTCAGCAAGTTTGTCGGTTTGCCATAACAAGCCGGAGGAATGTCAGGGCCGCCGAAAAATATAACACCTTCGGAATTCTCAAAAACGGTCTTGAAAATCTTGCTGCAATCATTTTTATGGTAAATATTTTCCGGGTTTAGCTTTTCATCAATTTCAAAAAGCCTGAAATGAGTCAGGTTTTCGCGTAAAATATAATTGATGCTTTGCTCATAGTCATAGCTGCCCTGCGAATGATAAACGCCTAAAGCCTTATAATCTCCGGGAAATGGAAGTATCCCCTCTCCGGTCAGATACTCAAAGGTGTTTATGTTCCTTACAGTTGGATGCATTAGCACTATGGTGGGTTTGAAAACAGGTATTTCCTCAGCAGGTATGATAACTGTTGTTTCCCTTCTGCTGCAGGAAAACAGCAATATTGCAATGGATAGTATAATTATTAATCGTTTCATGGCATTTCGATATGTTTTAATACAAACCTTTTATTTTTTCAGCTTCAAATCAAAAAATGCCATTTCTGCAGTTGTAAACTTCTGAAAAAATGGCATTTCAAAATATAAATATCTTTTTAATTGTTGAGCATCACCGGCATTACGAGCATCAATATGTCCTCGCTTTTTGTTTCATTATCGACAGGCATAATAAGACCTGCTTTATTGGGCTCCGACATTTCAAATCTTACCTGCTCAGTATCAATGTTATTAAGCATTTCCAGAACAAACTTACTGTTGAAGCCGATTTCAAGGTCATCTCCTTCGTAATGACATGTGAGTCTTTCCTGTGCTTCATTTGAGTAGTCAACATCTTCGGCTGACAGGGTGAGCTCTGTGCCTGCTATTTTAAATTT
>PWJZ01000128.1 GCA_003559855.1 Bacteroidales bacterium | reverse complement strand
GTATTTTTCCCGCAGATTCACCCCGTTGGATAAATTTATAAAAAACGGGAATTTATAAAAAGCAAATATCCAACAGGGTAAATCGCAGATTTTCGCTGATAAATATAATTGATTATCAGGATTCTATGATCTGCGTATATCAGCGAAATATGCGGGAAACAATATTTTTGGACTTTTTAGTGTGGACTTAATATTTATTGCTTCTTTTTTGCATCGTCATACTTCATCAAATTCTCAAACCCGCTTTTCAGGTGCAGATCTCTTTGCGGGTAAGGGATCTCAATATTATTTTGCCTGAACTTTTTGAAAACCGCATAATACAACTGGCTTCTCAAAACGCCCGGTTTCTGGATGTATTTTGTTGTCCAAACACGCAGGATAAAAACCAGCTCGCCTTTATCAAAATTTTCAAGCAGAATATCGGGTGGCGGGTTTTTTAAAACACCTTCATTTTCTGCGGCAACTTCCAGCAATACTTTTTTTACTACCTCGGGGTTCTCTTTATAATGTACCGGGACACGATAATTAAACCTGACCCGCCTGTCGTTATAACTCCAGTTAATTACTGTTGATGTGATAAGGTCGGAGTTGGGTATGATAATGGCAATATTGTCGTTGGTAAGTATTTTGGTTGCACGGGAAGATATATCTATGACATCGCCGTTGAGGGTTTCGCCTGACGGATTCGTTACTTCAATCCGGTCGCCTACCTTGATAGGTCTTTCAAATAATATTACAATACCGCTGACAAAATTATTAGTGATTGATTGAAGGCCAAAACCGATACCTATACCGAAAGCGCCTATCAATATAGCCAGAAAACTCAGGTCTATACCTGTAGCCTGGATAATCATTATCAAGCCGACAACTATAATTATATATTTTATTATTGTACTGACGGCCTGTCTGACGCCTATGTCAAGGTTTTTTTTGCTTAGTATGCGGTTTTGCAGCAGTATTTTAATCCTGCCTGCAATAAAGATAAGCACTGTAATTGAAATGATCAGGAAAAACAATAATGCCGGTGTAACTGCTGAATCTCCCACTTTAAAAATGGGATATTCAAGTATATTTTTGATAAATTCAATTATTGATTTTATTTTTTCCATGGTATAAAGATAATTAAAAAGGGAAAAAAACCGGTATTAAAAATGTTGCAATTATCCAGAACAACAGATTCAATGGTCCGCCGACCCTGATGAAATCGTGAAATTTGAAATTCCCCGTTCCATATATCATGGTATTTGTCTGGTAGCCTATTGGTGTCATAAAGCTTGAGGATGCTGCAAAGGTTATTGCCATGAGGAACGGCCTTGGGTCAACCTGCATGGTAATGGCGGCAGCAATGGCGATTGGTGCAAGTAAAACGGCACTGGCATTGTTGCTCATAGTTGCAGTAATCAGTGAGGTAATTAAATATAAAATCGAAACTACGGCAATCGGCCCCCATGCTCCTACAATATTGATCAGGAAACCGGATATCAATATGGCAGCGCCACTGTTATCCATAGCCACGCCAAGGCTCATTGCACCGGCAAGCAGGAATATTACTTTCCAGTCAATAGCCTTATAAGCTTCTTCCATGGAAATACATCCGGTTATGATCAGAAAAATGCAGCCGATAAGAGCAGCAACCATGATAGGTAAGATGTTGAGAGTAGCAAGGGTAATAATTGAAAGCATCGTCAGCACTACCAGTGAGATCTTATTTTTTTCAAATTTTGGCAAACCTACCTCCGAAACTATCAGAAAAGTGTTACGGCCATGCAGCTCCAGTTGTTTCAGATATTTCATTTTGTCTTTATGAGCCTCGATAAGCAGTGTATCGCCTGATCTTAACACTGTATTTGCAACTTTTTCGCGCATCACTTCGCCGCGATGCCTGATAGCCAATACCGTTGCGCCAAAACGCTGCCTGAAATTGATGTTCTTAACAGTCTTCCCTTCAAATTCGCTGTTGGGTGCGATCACGGCTTCCACAAGAGTGGTTTTATCACTTTCAACATCAACATCAGCAAATTTCATGTCGCTTTTCAAAGCTATTTCTTCACGTTCTTTAAGGGTTTTTATTTTTTCAACATTGCACCGTACCTTTAATATATCTCCCTGGCGAAGTATAAAGTCTTCGCCGGGCATAAAGTATCGTGTTCCTGCACGGTTTACCTCAAGGATGTCGATTTCAAGTTTTTTTACCAATGGGCTGTTTGCGATGGTTTTTCCAACAGAAGGAGCTTTTTCCAGAAGTATTATTTCTGTAAGATAATCTCCCAGGCCGAATTTCTGTACGAGTCCGCTGTCAGATTTACGGTCGGGAATCAGGTGAATGCCGATCAGAAGCATATACAAAAGACCGGTTCCGAAAAACACCAGTCCCATTTTGCTCATCTCAAACATGGAAAAGGGCTCCAGGTTATGGTCGGCTGCAATACCGCTGACAAGAATATTGGTAGATGTGCCTATCAGTGTGCAAACGCCGCCGAACATTGAAGCGAAGGATAATGGCATCAACATCTTTCCGAGGCTATGGTTGCTTTTGGCTGCCGCACCCACAAGAATCGGTATAAAGATAGCCACTACGGGCGTGTTATTTATAAACGCCGAGATCATCCCAACAACAATCATCATCGCTATCACACCTATCCAGAAGTTATATTTAAAAAGCGATGCCATTTTGTTTCCAATTCCCAGAACAGCTCCCGATTTAAACAATGCAGCGCTTAATATGAACATAGACGCTACCGTAATGGTCGCCGAATTGCTGAAACCCGAAACGCCCTCCTGGGGAGTGACCACGCCGCTGACAATCAAAACTCCCATGATTATCAAAGCCACAACATCAACAGGCAGCTTCTCAGTGGCAAACAAAACAACCGCAGACACAAGAACCAGCAAAACAACTATTATGTCAAAATCAAATGCCATAATTGATAAACAGTATGTAAAGGATATATGCAAAAAACCATTACAAAATAAGTTAAAAAAACAGAGAAAAAGTAAAAAAATGATTTTTTACTCACTGATAAATATAAAAAAAGGGATATATTTTCAACCGGCTTTAAGCGACATATCGAGGCTTTTAATGTGGTGTGTGAGGGCGCCTGCCGATATGTAATCGACCCCGCTGTGGGCTATTTGGCGTATGTTTTCTTCGGTAATTCCGCCGCTGGCTTCGGTTTTATACTTCCCGTCAATCATTTTGACAGCACGTTGCAGGTCAGATATTGAAAAATTATCGAGCATGATCATATCAACATTTCCGGTTTGCATAACTTCTTCAAGCTCTGACAGGTTACGGACTTCTATTTCTATCTCAAGTTTCAGATCGTTTTTTTGCAGGTATTTATGCGCTTTAAGTATTGCTTTTCTGATACCGCCGGCAAAATCGACGTGGTTATCTTTGATCATTATCATGTCATACAGGCCCATCCTGTGATTATGACCGCCGCCTGTTCTGACGGCAAGTTTTTCAAGCACCCGCATGTTGGGGGTTGTCTTGCGGGTGTCGAGTATTCTGGCACCGGTACCTTCCACCATGGCAACGTAAATAGCCGTTTTGGTGGCAATACCGCTCATACGTTGCATAAAGTTGAGAACCAAACGTTCTGATTTCAGAATTGATTGTACATTACCCGATACGGTAAAAACAATATCTCCGGTTTTAACCCGGTCGCCATCTTTTTTAAATATGTTGACTTTAAGAGCCGGATCAACTGCCGAAAATACTTTTTTGGCTATCTCAAGTCCTGAAAGTACACCGTTTTCCTTGACCAGCAAATTAGCGCTTCCTTCGAGCTCTTTATCTGCAACTGCCAATGAAGTATGATCCCCGTCCTGTAAATCTTCATTTAGAGCATTGGAAATAATCTCATTAATGTTCATCAGGATATTAATTTGTAAGCTTGTTAATAATAATAGTATTAAGTTTATTAAAATTGTTCATCGTTTTATTCAACGGTAATCATGAAACACCGGGATTTTGCCATCGGTCAACGGCTAACGGCTGAAGATAACAAATATCAGAAACTCGTTGGTAATTATAATAAAATCCGTTGCTCATGAACAATGCTGGTATGCGGAAGCTTGCTGTCATAGATACATTATGGAATATGATTTCATCTATTTTATTGCAGCTCAAATTGCAGCTGGTGAATAAAATAGTTGTCGGATACTTTCTTTATCAGAAAATATGTTCGGTATGATTTATTGCCGGTAGTTTCGAATGTACCGATAACATATAGTGAGCCGTCGCGTGAAGCCCCCTGATGGTTGATGGTGAAAGAGTCGGGTCTGTTGTCGGAAAAAAAGTTGCGCATTATCAGTTCGGCATGTGCCTTGCTGTAAGTGCCATCATTGCCCGGTACTGCAAGGTCTACATTGTTGCCGAAATTTCGGGCCAGATCACGCGAACTGCCCCGGCGTATAGCCTGCGTGACTTCCTGTGTTATGTTGCCGTAATTGGCAATTAACAAATGGATAGGAAATACACTGACTATAAGCAATATTATAACCGGAAAGATCATTTTTTTCATAATGTCAAAATTTTAATTAAAACGATTACATACGTCTCAACATCATAATGAACAATTTTTAAAATTATCAGGGCAGGGTTATAATTTTAATCATTAGTTTCCGCTTATGAATTAATCTTGCCACTAATTTTAAACTCTTAACCGGGCACCGGTGAAATTTAATGATTATGTAATCTATTATTAACCGCAAAAATTAAGCCATATTGATAAATACAAACAAAAAGCGATGATTTTATTTTTTACGTTTATATTTACAACAAATATAAGATCTATTTTACAATTGTTCAAAAATTTCAGGTATATTTCAGTGTATTTTTAATATTTTTCATCTATGAAGATCACCTTTGCATTAGTCGGCAAAACAACTGATAATTATATTAAAACAGGTGAGAAGATATTTCTTGACAGGTTAAAACATTATGTTGACATTAATATTGTGGAGTTGTCTGACAGGGGGAAGCCGGGTTCTGCTTTACCGCGGGGTAAAAAGGCTTTTTTGCCGAAACAACTGAAGAAGCTTGCCGGCAAGGCTGATTACATAGTTTTGCTTGATGAAAGGGGGAAGCAATTCAGGTCGGTTGAATTTGCCGCTGAGTTGCAAAAATTAATGAATCGTGGTGTAAGCAACATTTTATTTTTATCGGGTGGTCCATACGGATTTGATGAAGATATTGCCGGTATGGCTGACCTGAAGCTTTCACTTTCCCAAATGACCTTTTCGCATCAGATGGTAAGATTGTTTTTTCTGGAACAGCTTTACAGGGCATTTACCATAATCAGGGGGGAGTCTTATCATAACAGGTAAACGTTTCAAATCTTTGCCGGGCAGGGCGGAGATCACGAACACAAAGAAAATCAAACACTATCTTAGTAGATCCAAAGTTCGCCCTTGTTAAATAAAAAAAAGCCCCGTCAAAAAGTAACGGGGCTTTAAAAAGGCTTCGGCGACGACATACTCTCCCGGGTTTTACCCCAGTACCATCTGCGCTGGCAGGCTTAACTTCTCTGTGCGGAATGGGAAGAGGTGGACTCTGCCGCTATAGTCACCAAAAGATCTTATAATTGTTATTTGTTATTTTGTTTTTGACATATTGCCGGACAGACATACAGTAAAGTTTTTTTCATCAGCAGAAGTTTACGGGTGATTAGTATTGCTCGGCTTTGCCGTTACCGGCTTTACACCTGCAACCTATCGACGTCATAATCTTTGACGACCCTTAAAGGAAGTCTCATCTCAGGGTGAGCTTCGTGCTTAGATGCTTTCAGCACTTATCTCGTCCAAACTTAGCTACCCAGCTGTGCTTCTGGCGAAACAACTGGAAGACCAGAGGTTTGTCCGACCCGGTCCTCTCGTACTAGGGTCAGCTCCCTTCAAACTTCCGACGCCCGCAACAGATAGGGACCGAACTGTCTCGCGACGTTCTGAACCCAGCTCGCGTGCCACTTTAATCTGCGAACAGCCGAACCCTTGGGACCTTCTCCAGCCCCAGGATGCGATGAGCCGACATCGAGGTGCCAAACCACTCCGTCGATGTGAGCTCTTGGGAGTGATCAGCCTGTTATCCCCGGAGTACCTTTTATCCTTTGAGCGATGGCCCTTCC
>PWJZ01000092.1 GCA_003559855.1 Bacteroidales bacterium | reverse complement strand
TAAAATAAATGATAGCCACAAAGCTTGCACTGAACTTGTCGAAGTGGCACGAGTCATTAAGCTTGTATTGAACGAAGTGAAATAACTCAAAGCTGATAGTGTTGATAGTCGGATTCTTGGTGTGTCTCGTGGCATAGAAGAAATAAAAATGTTAACATCAAAATAGTCATTTTTTATATAATTCTTACCAATATTGATATTCATAAGTTTCAAAATATTTCAATCGGACAGCAGTGGAAATTTTTCGAAAAAAGCTATTTAGTGAGTATCAATGTAACCGATCACCGATTACCTATCTCACCTTCCATTCTATAACATGAACCTATAGAACAAATAGCTTATGCAGCAAAATGTACCACATAAAACCATTTATTCTTATCTGTATAAACATCTAAAACTTTGAAATTGCAGATCTCAGCCAGATTATTAATAAATTCCGGTGTATATTTATGTGAGTTCTCCGTATGAATGGTTTCTCCTTTTTCAATTGTTATATCATTTGAAAGATATATACTGCTGATTCGGAGCTTCTTCTTAGCTTTCAAATGCATTTCTATCCTTGATTCTGATTCGTTAAAGAAAGCCAAATGCTCAAAATTATCAGTATTAAAGTTAGTACCTGCAATTTCGTTAGACACGTTTAATATGTTTTTATTGAAAGCGGATGTTATATGCCGGCTGTCATTGTATGCTTTTTCCATTACCTTCTTTTCTTTAACCATATCTATTCCCAGCAAAAACTCATCATTTTTCTGCATGCTCGCTCTTATGTCTTTAATGAATTCCCATGCCATTACTGTAGTCAGGTTTCCCAAAGTACTACCGAAAAAACAGAAAAGCCGGGTTGAGCGTCTAGGTATCATGTCTATCTGCGATAAAAAATCGGCAATAACTCCATGAATTTTCAATTCCGGAAAGTCATCCGACAATTTTTCCGAAGTTTTTTCAATTGATTCCATGCTATAGTCAACAGGAAAGTATTGAATATTTTCAAGAAAATCTCTTGGTACAGCATTAATAAGGATTTGCATTTTTGAGCCATCACCGCTACCAAGTTCAACAATATCTTTATCTTTTATCTTTAAGACAATATGCGAAGCTATTGTTTTAAGAATTGATTTTTCTGTTCGGGTGGGATAATATTCATCAAGTTTTGTAATCTCATCAAATAAACCTGAACCCCGTGTGTCATAAAAAAACTTACTGGGAATATACTTTTGTTTTGAGCTAAGGCCATCAATAATCTCTTTTACAAAATCAATATCGTCAATTTTTTGCAGGAAATCACTGAAAACAACCTTCTTATTTTTTATTTTATTGCCATTGCTCATATACTTAAACTTAAGTTTCTAAAATGAAATTTAATAAATAACAAAAAACAACCGGGCGTGCCGACCAACTGGAGACCACGACCGAAGGGAGTAACATTTCGAACTCGTGAACACTTATTAAATAATAGACTTGAACAATAATCAAAACTCAACTCAATTCCAATTTCCAAAAAATCAATATTCCAAAAATGTATAAAAAAATATCAACTATAAAATTGAGGCCACTCTAAAAAGTACAAAAATATTATTTCCCGCAGATTTCGCTGATATACGCAGATTATAAATTCCTGATAATCAATTATATTTATCAGCGAAAATCTGCGATTTACCCTGTTGGATATTTGCTTTTTATAAACTCCCGTTTTTATAAATTTATCCAACGGGGTGAATCTGCGTGAAAAACACTTTTTAGAGTGGCCTCAAAATTAAAAAATTGAAAATGACTGTTTTGAGTTTAGTATTTAATAATTGGATTTTTTTACCCACGTATTTATTATTTAATTGGTATTCATGAGCTCGCTACGATCGGATTACATTTGTGTTTTGTAATTTGTGGTTTTAATAATTCATTTTATATTTTCAGGTTGAATTAAATTTATACATAAGCAAGTGGAAAAACATCTGTTTACTTTTTTGGATAGCCTGTTTCCACCGGATTATTTTCATCATTGCTCCAGGCAAACCAGCCGCCGTCAAAAACGGATACTTTTGGCCAACCCATCAGGTATGCATTAAAGAAAGCTTCACTGCCGCGCCAACCTGTACCACAGTAGAATGCATTATGATTTTCGCGCTTCACACCTGAATTCAGCAAGTTCTCTTCAATTTCCCTAAATTCTCGTGTAGTATGATCAAGGTTGCAATAATTTTCCATATGGTAAGCATCGCTGCCACAATCGCTGAAAATAGCACCCGGAATACGCCCTTTCTTATCAATATAGTTATATCCACTCACTTCCCCAATATATTCAGGCCGGCTTCTCACGCATATCAAATCCCCATCAGCTGATTCAAGCAATTCTTTTGCCTCAGGCAGGTCAACTGCTAATTCAGGCCTGGCAGGAATATTAATACCAAAATCTGTTTCAGTATTTTTGGGTATATCTTCCTTACTTATTTCATAGCCTGAATCAACCCACGACTGGTACCCACCGTTAAGCACTCTCACATCCTTCACTCCGGCATACATCATAATGAAGGCACACCTCATAGCTCCTAAATGCCCTGCTGCACTGCCGGGGAAAGGGTCATTGTTATCCGGAAACATAAATTTTCCGTAAAGAATCACGGTAGTATCAGCTGTTATCCCATGCCTGAGCAAGGCTTGTTTTAACTCCTCCGGCAAACGCCTGTCCCACGTGTCATGCGATTCTAAAACCAGTGTGTCCATATCTATGGCCTTAGGAATATGACCGCTCAAATAAGCATCCCTGTTTCTATAATGAGTATGGCATATAGCATATTTTTGTGAATTGAAATGTGTAGGTTTCTTTCCATCAATCAGATCTTTAACCCAACAAGCCGGTACCAATTGCTTATATCCCGGCAACTTTTCCATAGGTAAACCGGAATCTGTAGACCATTCATCAACAAAATCATTGTAAATGCTGATATCTTTATGACCGGTTTTCTGTAAATGTGCTGCAACCAACTCAACATCCTCTGGTTCATATCCATATATTATAAGCTTGGTATCAGGCATTATGCCTTTGGATCTTACTATTTCAATCCAGTCAATATATTTGGTCCATGCGGCAGACAAACTTTTGGCTCGTTTTATATGACCTCCCCTGACTTCACCCTTTAATTGCCACCCGTTGTAAGCATCTACCGGCCGCACATCCAATATCTTTACTTGTATGTTTTCTAGTTTGGAATAAACTTCTTTAGTTGTTAGTCTTTTTAGCATAAAATATGCTTTTTACTTTATTGGTTTTAAAATTTATTTCATTTCTCTTTCAATATCAACATCCGATTCAAGGTTTTGCTTAACCCTTACTAAAAAATCTATTAACTGCTGTTGTTGCTCTTCAGAGAAACCCGCAAATGCCTTGGTTAATGTATCCTCAGCATAAGAAACAACTTTATCGAAAAACAACCTCCCCTTATCTGTAAGACTAACTACATTATATCTCTTATCGGCCTCTTGAATTTTACGCTTGACAAGCCCGGCAGTTTCAAGCTTATCAATAACCCGTGTGACTTTTACCTTATCAATCCAAAGAAAATGAACAATTTCCTGCTGGGTGCGATCGGGGCGCTTTTTAAGTAACGAAATCACACTCCATGCTATAGGATCCAGATCAATTCCATTCTTATCAAAATGCTTCTGTAAATTTTTGCCAATGCCTTTGGAAATTTGACGCGATAACATTCCCAACGAACGGTCAAATTGATAATCTCTCTTCATTAAAACATCTCAGTTTATTTATAATGTAATGACAAATGTCAATATTTATTTAATTAAAGCAATGCAATGAATAAGAATTTTTTATAAAATTATAAATTAGTTTCAAATGAAACTAATATATTTGTAAAAAAATAAGATTATGGACAGAAGAAAATTTATCAAGTATGCCGGATTGGCAAGTGGTTCTCTTGCATTAGCGGGTGTATCAGCCGGAAGTTTTATGGCTGGCCGCAGTAAAGATAGTTATACAGGATGGGGCCGGACACCCTACGGTAAAGACCAGTTTTTTAACAGAGTTCCTTTCCTGGTAGAAAAACCAACTTATCAGGTAGCAGGAAAACCTGAAAGGATAACTTACATCGAAAACATTTTCAGAAGAAACGCAGAGTTATACAGGTTGCTAATTAATCGTCATCCTGAAGGCTTAAAATGGGATAAAAGTCAGGGCATTGAAGGTTTGCCCGAGCCTTTAAAAACTTATTATACAAATCATCCTTCAGCATTTAAGGAATTTTTTCGTGCCAGGGAGAAATCTAAAAAGCAACGTGCCAATTGGGAAAAGTACAAAGATAAGTATCATTTGGCTGAAGCCTGGTCCAGGGCACATTCAAGCTTTTTGCGGGGGCCTGCACCGTTTCCTGTTGAGCCCACAGGCCCACCTGAGGAAGCAGATTATAAAGGAGTAAATCCCAATCCTTTACCTCTTAAATCATCTGAGCATGGTTCAAAGCTAATAAAAAAGATAGCTCATTCTTTTGGTGCAACCCTCACAGGAATAGCTAAGATAAAGAAAGAGTGGGTCTATCAGGGCACTTTAAGAGGTGTTGGTCAAGTTGACTTTGAAGTTCCAAAACATTGGAAATACGCTGTAATGATAGCTATACCGCATGAGTGGGAATCATTTTACACAAATCCTGTTTACGGTACATCATATGATGCTTATTCACTGCTTCGTTTTATATCAGGTAAGCTGGAAGTATTCATAAAGGAGATTGGTTACTCTGCACGTTCGCATGTTCCTCCGGGTCAGTATGATTTGGTAATGCCTCCGTTAGGAATAGACGCGGGATTGGGTGAACTTGGCAGAAACGGGATACTTATTACTCCCGAGTTGGGAGGAAACACCCGCCTTGCGGCAGTTTCCACCGATATGCCTCTATTAGAAGATAAACCAATAGATGCAGGTATTAACAAGTTTTGTAAAAAGTGTAAAATATGTGCCGATGAGTGCCCTAGCGGCTCTATCAGTTTTGATGATGCACCAAAACACGTTATCAGGGGGTTTAAACGATGGGAAATTGACCAGGATAAATGCTATACGGTTTGGAATTCGGTAGCTACGAGTCATGCCAAAGGATGCCGTATATGCCTTGCGGTTTGTCCTTACTCACGAAAAAATAACTGGATACACACATTTGCACGTGAGGCAGACTCGCGCGATCCAACAGGCTTAACATCAAAAGCAATGCTGGAAATGCAGAAGAATCTCTTCGATTACCCGGGTGCTAATGAATATCTTCCACCACCCGACGGTAATAACAAAACCTTTGGGAAACCACCCGATTGGCTGTTAACAGAAGAATGGTTTGATATATAATTCGAAAATTTAAATACCATGTTTCAATATTCAATGATGCAGCCGGTTATATGGATGTTAACAGGTCTGCTGACAGCAATTTTCTTTTTAGGAATGAGATACTGGTTTCAGGATCTGAAAATAAAAATGCATTGGTGGAAATGGCTGCTTATAGTAGTTTGGATAACCATGCTGGCTCTCACCCTCGGGGTGACTTTTACATTGATAGGTGAAAACGAATCCAAGGCGGGTATCAGGTTTGTGCTGTTTTTTGGATTGATCATTCTGTTAACCGGAGGCGGTTTATGGAAAATAATAGCAAAAAAATGACAACAAAGGGGATTTTTGTCTGAAAAATGTGTAAAGATTTAACCCAGATTGGTCATTAGGAGTGCAGCGAACTAATGACTTAGCTGGGTTTAACCCCGATTTAGAAAAACTTAATTTGTAAGCATATTTGATTGCAAATTTTTAATTTTTCTTAATCGATTTGTCATTCTACTGTCCTTGTAAACAATGCATAGGATATAATTTTATCTAATGGTGTTAATTAGAAACAAACGGCTAATGACAAATTTGGGTTTAAGGGATCACGATTTTATAATATTGAGGCCACTATAAAAAGTCCAAAAATATCATTTCCCGCTGATTTCGCTGATTTACCCTGTTGTATAATGTTTAATTCTAATAACTGGCAGATGTATCAAAAATAATTAATCCATTTAAGCTTTACCAGGTTCTATGCATACCTCTTCCGGGCATTCCTCTTCCTCCCGGTCTTCCGGCACGGCCATCACGCATACCGGGATGTCTTCCTTTTCTCATTTTTGGCAGGTTTTCAAAATAGACTCTTTGCTCATCAGTAAGTAACTCTCTTATCTTTTGCCTGTGAGCAACATTTCTTTTGAGTTGCTTGTTGCGCAATTCGGTCATTTGATCAATGACATCATTCAATTCTTGCTCATCAGGCCGGGCTTCGAGCATAAGCGATCTTTTCTGCGCCCTAAGCTCAGCCATTTTTGCACGATGCCTTGTGCTTTCACTTAATTGCTCCGTACGTATTGAGCTGATCTCTTTTTCCTGCTCTTCAGTCAGGTCAGGAATAAACTGACAATATTGTCCAGGACCAAAATCCTCACCTCGAAAATATCCTCTGGGCTGCGATGAGGCACTTACCAGAAATGATGCCAAAAACAGGAATACTGCAAATGTTAATCCAATCTTTCGTGTTTTCATAATTATATTTTTTTATGGTTTCTGTTTTACTGTCTTTTTAACATTAGATGAAAAGTTTTATGGAAAGTTTAAAACCAGTTAAACAAAAAGCGAATATAATCTGTAAAAAGATTATTGAACAAAGTGTCATTAGGGTGAAAAATAACAATAAAAAAATTTAGATCAAGAATCCAAATCAGCAATTTTGTGCAAAGGTTTGGGGGGCTAAATCACTGGCGAAGATTTTGGAATTTGAATATCATTAGGTGGTTAGACAGACTTGCTATCTGATTTTTTCTTAAAAAACACCCTGTAAATATATTTATTAATTCTTTATTTTTATTTTACAACTTTATTACAGCAACTCTAAAAAATCTTTCAGGCTGTTATTTTGAAAGTGTTTTTTGAATTGACTTGTCATATCCTTGACCAGAGTTCCCATTATACATTTTTCAAAAGGACAAACGGATTTATCTAAAGGGCATTCGGGTGAATAAATTTCACCTTCTATTGCTTCATAAATATCCAGAATAGATATCTGTGAAGCGGGTTTGTTAAGCATGAAGCCTCCGCTGGGTCCTCTTACAGACTTCAGGAAATTATATTTTACCAGCTGCTGAAGAACTTTTGCCAGGTGATTGCGTGAAACCCCCATTTTTTCAGCAAGCTTATTTACATTTATATGATTTTCCGATTTGGCAATTAATACCATCGAATGTAAAGCAAGTGAAGCCGCTTCTGATAATTGTAATATTTTTGCCATATCAGATTATTAATATTGTAGTTTTTGTCAAATATCGTAAAAAAAAATAAAATAACACATTTCCGGAAAAAAAACTTTGAAACAACAATAAAGATATAAATTGACAGACCAGCTTTTCACTTTCTTTCATGGCTTCACTTAACTCATTACTAGTATCTGAGTCATTGAAGGTATTATTAGTATTTTTTTATTCTTTCATGAAAATTCAGGACACCAAAAACATTGTTTTTAGTAAATTTATCACCAAACAGACTGATTGCTATTTTAGGCTCTTCATTTTCAACATTGTATATTACAGCCATTCCCTTCATACTTTTTCTTTCATGAAGTAGTTTTACTGCATAAATTCCCGGAGTGGGGATCAATTTTTCTTTTTCTTCAACTTTCATTTCCATTACATCAATATCGTCGCTGCCGAGAAATTTTCCGCCCTGTGCAATTAAACCTGATATGAAATACGGATAATCCAAAAAAGTATTAGCCCGTTTTATATTTCCTTCAAACAGTGCTTTTCTTATTTTATTGGAGCTTACCGTTTCATTTTCAATATCCTGCAACGATATTTCTTCTACGCGAAAATTGAATTCTCCGGCAAGCTTTTTCAGATATTTATAATCGCCTTCCCTGCCCGGGCCAAAGCGGTGATTATTTCCTACAGTGATAATCTCAGCATTGATCTTTCCGAGTAAATATTTTACTACGAAGTCGTAGGGCGTTGTTTTTGAAAAAGAAGCAGTAAAATTCACTACGATCAGGTTGTCAAGCCCCGCCTTTTCGAGCAGTGCAATCTTTTCCGATCTTGAATTCAAAAGCTTGAAATCTTTTTGTTCAGGATACAGAACTTTCCGCGGGTGAGGATCAAATGTGATAAGTACAGATTCACCGTCAATATTTTCTGCCTCCTGATTTAACCTTCTTATAATTTCCTTATGGCCGATGTGTACACCATCAAAAGAACCTGTGGTGACCACAGCCCGGCATATCTTCCCTGCCGCCTCATCAAAACTATTAAATACTCTCATTATCATTAAATACTTTGAAACAGCTTTTACATGCAAATTTCACAAAATTATTTAAACTTTTGAAATTTCGGAAACCGGTTCAAAACTTAAATCTTGCATAATTTGTCAAAATGAATGGCTTTAGATACAAATTAAAAGAAATCAATAATAATCTACCTGCTGTTTACAATAATTCATACAATAACACGAAAATATTAATTTTGTCACTGAATTTCACATTTAGGCTATTCCGGTTTATTTAAAAATCCGGGCAAAGAAAGCTAATAATAAAAAATATTGCATATCAGCTTAAATAAACAATTTTTGCAAACACAATTTCCTTAATGATAAATATGGATGATCGATTTTATATGCGGCGGTGTCTTGACATTGCATCTGCGGGGCTGGGTAAGGCAGCGCCTAATCCTGTGGTAGGTGCGGTTATAGTCAATAATAGCCGTATAATTGGCGAAGGATATCATATCGAATATGGCAGACCACATGCGGAAGAAAATGCAATAAATGACGTTAAAGAGCGTGAGCTATTACCTTACTCTACTTTGTATGTGAATCTTGAACCCTGCTGTCATCATGGAAAAATGCCACCTTGTACCGACCTTATTTTACACACAGGAATCAGGAAAGTAATTATCGGCAGTGTTGACACGCACCATATTGTTGCAGGCAAGGGTATTTCAAAGCTCCGAAATCATGGCTGCGAAGTAAAAACGGGGGTATTAAAGAATGAATGTTCGTTTCTGAACCGCAGATTTTTTACATATCATGAAAAAAAACGTCCATATATAATACTAAAATGGGCTCAATCGGCCGATGGGTTTATTGACCCGGAAAGAAAACAGGATGCTAAACCCGGGCCATACTGGATCACGGGCAAATATTCAAGAATGCTTGTTCATAAATGGCGCTCGGAAGAACAGGCCATCATGATAGGAACACATACCGCTATAACTGATAATCCGAAGCTAGATACACGCCTTTGGTCCGGTAAAAGCCCGCTAAGAATAGTAATTGACAGAGACCTTAAACTTTCCGCCAATCTAAATGTGTTTGATAACTCACAAAAAACAATTATTGTCAATGAAAAGAAAGAAAAGACCGAAGGCAATACAATATGGCTGAGAATCGATTTTTCGTCAGAACTCATTATACCGCAACTGTTGAGCTATCTATATGAAAATAATATTCAATCGGTTATTGTCGAAGGCGGAAAAATTTTGCTGCAAAGTTTTATAGATATTGATCTGTGGGATGAAGCGAGGGTATTTTCAGGCATGCAATTTTTTGCCGGCGGTACAGCAGCACCCTCAATAAAAGGAAAAACTATTCACAAAGAGCAATTTCAAGGAGAAACACTATATATTTTCAGGAATTTATAGATAAAATTATCCGTGTCTGTGTTAGCGTAATTTCAAAATATCCTTTATCAGGTTGCATAACAATGCACATTTAAGCCCAAAAGGCAGGTAACCTGCATATCCGGGAAGGGGCATTTCGAAAATATAAAATCTTTCAACGTAAGGGATTGCATATTTCCACTGTGTAAAACTGTAAAAATTCCACATTTCCCAGAAAAAACCACACAGCAGTGCAGCCATACCCCACAGAAAAGGCTGTTTCCAATTACCGTGAGCCACACCGCTGATAATAGAAGGCTTACCTGCCATAACAAAAGCCGACAACATTATTATCAATGGCGCCAGCCAAAGCATGTAAAACAGGTAATCTGTCCATTTGACTGTAAAAGCCAGCCCAGCAGCACCAATAAACATCAACGCTACAGACAACGACCTGTGATAGGGTATCCTAATGGAAACAAAGTTGTCAAGACCTGCACTGAACCGCCCGAAGGTTTCCAAAAACTCTTTGGTGCTCATAACTGCCGGTAACACTGTAGCAAAAGGAATAGTAGCATACCAAAAGAAATCGCGTGGTGTAAGGTGATCTACGTTTACATAGTACCAGTTTTCAACCAGCTGGTTCAGGTACTCGAAATACCACCAGAAAACAGCACTAATAATTAACAAAACCAGCAAATATACCGGAGAATGGGTTATCAACGAACGACCGCTGCGCATAAAGGTTAAAGCATTCATCAAAATAACATATCCCACCCACAAAGGGGTAAAAGTATGTGTTTGCCATGGCGAAAACCAGGAGAATCTTGACCACGCCAAAACCCAACCTGAAAGAATAATTAAAACACCTAACCATCCCCATGCCGGAAACTTGTATCGCCGTTCCGATGTTTTCCTGTAAATCTTTTGCGATGACAAAACCCTGGCAAAAAAAGGTACTATAACCGCCAAAATGGCAAGCATTATCAGGGTGAAAACCAGACCTGAAAAATGAGCATGATCAGGTTCCAAATAAATATTTAATGGCGGAAAATGAAGATAATCGCCAATGGGATAATCCGCCAGGTAAGCTCCTGCCAATGGGGCTAAAATCAAAAGAATTATGGCTGTAAAAACAGCAATGACCCTCATATGCAAAACTGATAATTGAAGTTTACCCTGCCATAACCAATATTGATATCCGTTAGCTTTTATTATCGATATTTAAAAAACCAAACAAACCCAATTAAACTTAAGCGTCAATTTATTAAAATAGTTATAATACTTCCCGCAAAAGTCATACCCGGAATTTATTCCAATATTTGTTACGGATATTT
This sequence comes from Bacteroidales bacterium, assembly GCA_003559855.1. Lineage (GTDB taxonomy): Bacteria > Bacteroidota > Bacteroidia > Bacteroidales > UBA7960 > PUKZ01. Next base: position 10,925 of record PWJZ01000092.1, on the reverse strand, counting down.
ATTATGATGTAAAATTAATAAAATTTAAATTCGCAGAAAGTGCAAATTTTAACTTTAATTGATCTGTTGATTTTCATTTTGCAATATGGATGATATTTACAAAACAATAAAAAGCAGTGCCCAAGGCATTTATAAAGACAGAGGCAGTAAGTTTATTTCTGTTGCCATTTTTGTAAATAATCAAGAAAGTGTAAAAAAACATCTTGATGAGATCAAACAACAACATCACAGTGCCCGTCATCATTGTTATGCCTGGGTTATTGGTACCAACAGGGAATATCACAGGATTAATGACGATGGCGAACCATCCGGCACTGCAGGTAAACCAATATACGGACAGATACTATCGCGCGAACTCACCAATATCATGATCGTTGTAGCTCGGTATTTTGGCGGTATTAAACTCGGCAAGAGCGGATTAATAAATGCCTATAAAAATGCCGCTGCAGATGCTTTAAATAATGCAAAGATCATAACCAAAACAGTTGTTGAAATATACCGCATCAATTTTGACTATCCGGCAATGAATGATGTAATGAGAATATTAAAAGAAAATGATATAATACAAATTGACCGGCGTTTCGAACTTGATTGCTCTATAACATTCAAAATAAGAAAAAAAGAATCAAAACGTATTATTGAACCGTTCAAAGCTCTGAAAAATGTTAATGTTAAACATCTATATACCAAATAGTACAAATGTTGTATGCTGAATTATAACGGATTATTTCTTCTATGCTGGTTTATAGCATTTTGAAAATGTAAGGCTTATTTATTGTAATTTAATACGTTCCGGCAAAAAATTGCACCCTTAAATTAACTGATTATAAATTATTATGATAATTGAAAAAATCCTTGTTTTTTTAGCTAAATAGTTTTATTATTGCGATGATAAGCAAAACAAAGAAGACATTATATGATTAAATACTTTAAATACCTTTTAGCTTTATTAGTTTTTGCTATGTTTACATTCTTTTGTGTTAATGCTGTGAATTCTTATTTTAACACTGCAATATTCCACAATAACAGCATAAAAACATTTGAAAAAGAGGAAGCTTTTTCGAGAACAATTGCAATCTTCGCCAAATCTTCACCATGCCGGATGCAAAGTTTTCATGAAAATACCCATCAGTTAATGACAAGAGCAATCTCTCCAGCCATAGTAAACACATCTATGGCATTTTTGTTAGTTGAACCAGAATTAAATCTTTATGTATTTACTGATAACCTATCTGTTGATAACAGTTTATTGAATTACGGGAAGCCGCATGCTTCAGTGTCACAACCTGGAGTCACAAAAAAAATGGTTTTCAGGTTTATGGCATTTAAGAACAAAATGACAGCTGTCAGCCTGAAGCCGGGAAAAGTTTATGAATTGTTCAGACATTTTAAAAAAAGTAAAAATGAAATGCCGGTATCCGATCCTGATTCAGGATTGACAAATGGCTATCCTGCCATCATTATAGCATGCAGGGTATCTTTTCATGATGCTGCCCGTAAATACAAATTGCTTACCTCCAGTTATCCGGCATACGGAGGCGATTATATGCGTTTTTTTCTTCAACCTGTAAGTCTTGAACCGGATGAAATAAAAACCAGAGATGCTTAAATCAATAACATGTAAAGCATAATACGCTGAAAAGAGAAGAAAAAGCATCCGGTCTTGATAAAAGGATTTTTTACACACATTTAACACAAGCTTGATTTTAGTAATAATGTTAAATTGTTTGGCTGCTTTCTCAATTGTAAATATTTCGTAACATTGATTACCCTTTGCAGGTTTATGCCTATGCAGGATCGAAAGGGAAAATGTTGAACATTTACAGGTTAACATGACCATACCGGTATATTAGCGGTATAAAGTATTAATGATTTTCGTAACTTAACGGGTAAAAAAAAGCCTTGAATGAATGTTTTTGCAGCAAGGCCAGTATTCAGGATTAAATAAAGATCGTATGACCAGATGGCTCAATAATAATCAGCAAGTATTAGTCGAAGACAATACAATAAAAATTTTAAAAAATCAAGCGGTAAAAAATTTTTTTTTAATTAATTTTTAACAAGATTTGCTGAAAGTTTTTGAGTAGCTCAATTATCAGCCATAGCCGGTAATAAATTTTGATTTAAAGGGTAATGTTTAATAACTGATCAAATCATTAACGAATGAATAAACTTTATGAAAAGATATGGGAGAATTGTCTGAATGTAATAAAGGATAACATCAGTCCTAACAGTTTTAAAACATGGTTCGAGCCTATTAAACCTGTTTCGCTGAGCAACAATGTGCTTAAAATTCAGGTTCCCAGTCAGTTTTTTTATGAATGGCTCGAAGAACACTATATTGATTTATTGAAAAAAACAATTAAAAAGGAATTGGGTTCCAACGGACGCCTGGAGTATAGCATAATAATGGATAATTCTTTCAGTTCATCAACATCAAAACCCTATACCGTAAACGCACCAACTCAAAATCGCAAAGCATTAAAAAACCGACCAGTAACTATGCCGTTAGATATCAATAAAGAAAAAAGAGAGTCTGTACCTAACCCCTTTATTATACCGGGTTTGAAAAAGCTTGATATTGATCCTCAATTAATTGAAAGTTGCAATTTTGATAATTTTTTACAGGGTGATTGCAACAGACTGGCGCGTAGTGCCGGCATTGCAGTTAGTCAAAACCCCGGGAAGACATCATTTAACCCTTTATTGATATATAGTGGCAACGGTCTGGGCAAAACACACCTTGCTCATGCAATAGGTATTGACGTAAAGAACAATTTTCCTGATAAAACAGTGCTTTATGTTTCGAGCGAACAATTTACCAACCAGTTTATAGATTCAGTAAGAAATTATAATCAGAATGACTTCATTCATTTTTACCTGATGATTGACGTACTTATCGTTGATGACATACATTGCCTGGCGGAAAAGGAAAAAACCCAGGATGTCTTTTTCCACATATTCAATCATCTTCATCAAAACGGCAAGCAAATAGTCATCACATCAGACCAGCCACCTGTGGAAATGAAAGGCATTGAACCGAGGCTTCTTTCCCGGTTTAAATGGGGCCTTTCGGCCGATCTGCAAATACCCGATCTGGAAACCAGGATAGCCATTTTAGAGCAAAAATTATACAATGACGGCGTTGAAATGCCGAAAGAAGTTGTGGAACTTATAGCAACAAGCATAAAGACAAACATACGTGAAATGGAAGGTGCCCTTATATCAATACTTGCACAATCGTCGATGAACAAGAAGGAAATTACACCCGAACTTGCGAGTAAGGTAATTGACAAATTTGTTAAAAGCACACCTAAAGAAATTACAATAGAATATATTCAAAAGGTTGTTTGTGACTATTTCAACATTCCGCATGATAAAATAAACTCTAAGACAAGAAAAAGGGAAATTGTACAAGCAAGGCAGCTTGCAATGTATTTTGCGAAAAATTTTACAAAATCATCGTTGGCTGCCATCGGCAATAAATGTGGTAATAAAGACCACGCAACGGTTTTACACGCCTGCAAAACTGTCAGAAACCTTACCGACACAGATAAAAATTTCCGTAAATATGTTGACGAGCTTGAAAACATAATAAAAATAAAACTTTGATCTTCATGAAGATTCTGATGGTATGTCTTGGAAATATTTGCCGCTCGCCTCTTGCACAGGGTATAATGGAACAAAAAATAAACAAATATGATCTGAACAATACCATTGTTGATTCAGCCGGCACGGCTGATTACCATGTAGGTGAGAACCCTGATCCACGCGCCGTAAATATAGCCAAAAAACATGGGATTGATATCACAAAACAACGCGGACGTAAATTTTCACCAAACGATTTCAAAAAATTTGACAAAATATATGTTATGGATCATTCCAATTTGTCAGACATATCTTCTTTAGCCGAAGATGGAAATTATCTTGAAAAGGTTGACCTGCTTCTTAATTCAATTTTCCCCGATGAAAACCGTGCCGTACCCGATCCATATTACGGGGGTAAAAGCGGCTTTGAAAATGTTTATCAATTGCTTGATGCTGCTTGCGAACAAATTGCAGCTACGTTAAAACAAAAACAATGAACAGCTTCAAAGGCACCGAAATACCTGATATCAAGCAAATAAAAAAAGCTTACGAGCATATCCGAAAGCACATTCATCAAACCCCTTTAATGAGCTCGCATCAGATAAATTCACTTTTAAACACCAGTATTATTTTCAAGTGCGAAAATTTCCAAAAAGCAGGTGCATTTAAAATACGCGGTGCTTTATACGCTGTTTTCAGCAATATCGATGAGCATAAAAGTTACGGTATCACCACACACTCTTCGGGAAACCATGCCCAGGCGGTTGCGCTTGCAGGCTCAATGGCAAATATTAAAGTACATGTGGTAATGCCGGAAACCGCTCCCAAGGTCAAAACAGAGGCCGTGAAATCATATGGCGGGATAATCACATTCTGCAAGCCTACCCTGAAAGACAGGGAAAAGACAATGGAAAAACTTATTGCGCAATATGGATATAAACCAATACATTCTTACAACGATACCAGGGTTATCACTGGGCAGGCTACAACATCCCTTGAGTTTTTAGATCAGCTTGAAGGCAAGCCCGACTACATAGTAGCGCCGGTTGGCGGTGGAGGACTGCTCAGCGGTATATGCATTACATGCAGCCATATTTCACCCGATACTAAAGTTATCGGCGCAGAACCTGAAATGGCTGATGACGCCTATCTGTCTTTCAAAAGCAAACAATTCGTGCCCTCAGTGGCACCCAAGACCATTGCCGACGGACTCAGAACATCTCTGGGAAGCATCACCATGCCAATTATACTTGAAAAAGCCTCAGATATTCTACTGACAAAAGAAACTACCATTATCAGGGCCATGAAGCTTATCTGGGAAAGAATGAAAATTGTCGTCGAACCATCAGCAGCAGTAGCACTGGCAGCTATTCTGGATAATCCGGAAATTTTTGAAAACAAAACTACCGGTGTTATTCTTACCGGAGGTAACATAGATTTGGATAATCTGACAGAATATTTTAAACCAAATACATAGACTTACAATGCATAAATGTGCTTTTTTACTATAGATGACACAACCTTTATTAAGCTTAAACAGATAAATTCAAAGACACAGAACTATGCCCGGCATGCTTTATTTAATTCCGTCAACAATAGGCAGTGATAAAGTAAACTATACGATGCCGCAAGAAACCCTGCAAGTAATTCACGGGCTTGACGAGTTCATTGTTGAAAATTTACGTGCAGCGAGAAGATTTCTAAGGAAAGCCGGCTATAGCCGTCAGTTTAATTATACAAAATTTAACATATTGAACGAACATACCAGTGAAAGCACCCTTCCCTCCTTTCTGGAAAGCACATCTGCCGGCAAATCAATAGGATTACTTTCTGAAGCCGGGTGTCCCTGCATAGCTGACCCGGGTGCAAAAATAGTTGCTATTGCACACCAAACGGGAATAAAGGTAAAGCCGCTTACCGGACCATCATCAATATTCCTGGCACTTATGGCATCAGGCTTTAACGGGCAGAATTTTGTGTTTCATGGCTACTTGCCAATTGATAATAAAGCCCGGCGTAAAAGCTTGAAAGACCTTGAAAAACAAGCTAAGCAAAACAATCAGACTCAGGTTTTTATGGAAACACCATACAGGAATAACAGGCTTTTGCAAAATATATTGGAATCATTATCGGCTTCCACATTGCTCTGTATAGCAAGTGAGATCACCACTGATAATGAATTTATTGAAACAAGAAGCATCGGCTTATGGAAGAATCAAGTGCCTGACCTGCATAAAAAAAATACCGTGTTTCTTATATATGCATGATTATTATTAAAATGGTTTTTTACACTGCACTATTTTCAAAAACAATTGTGAGGTCACGGGATTTTTCAAATCCCATATATTATGTTTTAACATCAGCCGGTTTTCCTGCTATTGTTTTTTTAATGAATACCAAAGGATTAAAATGCCGGCAATAATGGCGGGTATGCTTAAAATCTGCCCCATGTTAATACCCATGGTTTCAATAACTGTTTGATCAAAACCACTTTGTGGTTGTTTAACAAATTCAACCACAAACCTTACCGCAAACAATAAAATGGCAAACAGACCGGTTATGAAGCCATCGGGCAGATTTTTGCCTTTTCTGAGATAAAGAATCAATAATGCGGCAAACACCAGGATATAACCCATTCCCTCATAAATTTGCGTGGGATGTTTGGGAACTTTCTCATTCGGGAAAACAAAACCCCATGAAAGAGATGTTTCATAGCCATAAATTTCAGAATTCATCAGATTTCCCATTCTGATAAAAAATGCAGCCAGGGCAACAGGTATAACAACCCTGTCAAGCAGCCAGAGGTATGATTTGCTCGAAACTTTGTTTTTGAAGTAATACAAAGCAAGCAGAATACCGATTGCACCGCCGTGGCTTGCCAGACCACCTCTCCATATCATAAGGATTTCAACCGGGTTGCTTATATAGTGGTTAAAATCATAAAAAAAGCAATGGCCGAGCCTTGCGCCAATAATACTGCCAACTGCCATATATATAAACAGCTTGTCAACTTCCTTCCTTGATACCCCGTCCCTTTTATATATCCGGCTTATGATCTCGTAACCGATGTAAAATGACAACGCCCAGAATAATCCGTACCATCTGACCGACAACTGGCCTATACTAAAGATCTCTGGATTTGGATCCCATGTAATTTGCAATAACTCCATATTCAATTAATATTATTTTTTTATATCAATTAACTCAATATCAAAAATCAAGGTTGATGAAGGAGGTATTATTCCGACTTTTTTATCACCATAAGCCAGTTCGGGCGGGATAATAATGCGCGCCTTGCTGCCCTTGTTCAGGTAGCGGATTGCCTTATCCCATCCGGGGATGACCTGCCTGCTTCCCACAACAAATTTAAACGGCTTCCCCCTTTTTACCGATGAGTCAAATATACTGCCGTCAAACAGGTAACCTGTATAATGAACAACAACCACATCACCCTCTTCCGGTTTATCACCAGTGCCGTCCTTCACAATTATATATTGTAATCCTGATATGGTTTCAAGAGTATCTCTGTTTGCAGCACTAAAGGGCTCGGGTTGCACAGGCTTTCTGACCTCCAATATTTCCACATCAAACATAATATTTGTTTCGGGAGAAACAGGGCCCCGGCCTGTTTTACCGTAAGCCAACTCATAAGGTATCCATAAGGTAGCTTTATCTCCTTCGCGCAGATATTTAAATGCCTTGTCCCATCCGTCAATTACCATCCCCTCTCCTGCCATGAATTCAAAAGGCTCACTTCGGGAAACAGAATTATCAAATATCTCACCGTCTTCAAAATAACCAGTGTAGTGTACCTTTACCAGCAAACCCTCCTCAATCTTCTTACCCTCCCCGGCCTTTATAATGGAATATTTAATCCCTTCTGTAATGTCCGTAAATATTTCCGGATCAGAAACAGATGGTTCTTCCGGCTTTTTGATTTCCAGCAACTCAATCTTAAAGATCACCGTAGAATTTGGAGGGACTTTATCAAAACCTTTTTCGCCGTATGCAAGATGCGGTGGAACCACAAACTCGGCTTTTGCTCCACGTGACATTAGCCTCAGACCTTCATCCCAGCCCCTTATAACATGACCTCTGCCCAGATGAAAAGTCAAAGGATCATCACGTTCATAAGTGTTGTCAATAACCGTTCCGTCTTTTAGTTTTGCAATATAATGTATCGTAACTATATCGCCATCGGAAGGAATAGTCCCGTCACCCGTCTTTAAAATACTGTATTTCAATCCCGAAGCAGTCTCATGAAAGGTAATTTTGGTAAGTTGATCAATTACGCCACAACCAAACAGCAAAAAAAACAGAAAAACAATTGCTAATTCATATGTTTTTCGCATCGCAAAAACATTTTTTTGAAAATAAACTAAAATATAAAATATAGCCAAGATAAATATTTTGCCAATTGACCGTTATACTCACAACTATATACACAAAACTCATAAAGGTATTAACTATTGCTGTATTACGGATCAAATGATATCTTCCCAAAACACATTATAATTCAACAAATAAAGAATAGCCGGGATAATAACTTTTCATTTCATATCAACAACTTCCACATTAAATATCAAAGTTGAGAATGGTGGAATTATATTTTGTATTCCTCTTTTACCATAAGCAAGAAATGAGGGTATTATCATTTTAGCTTTACCGCCGACGTTCATAAGTAGTATTCCCTCGTCCCATCCGCTTATAACCTGGCCTCTTCCGGCTTCAAATTCAATTGGTTTACCTGCTTTTATTGACGAATCAAAGAGTGTACCGTCAATTAATCTGCCTTCATAATGTACCTTAACCGTTCTTCCCGGTTCAACTGGTTCTCCATCACCTTTTTCCATTTCAATGAAGATAAGTCCGCTTTCAAGCGGCTTTATGTCAATATCTTCTTTTTGAAGATAATCATCAAGCTTTTCTTTTTCGAGTCGAGCAAGTTCTTCACTTCTTTCCAGTAGTTTCTCTGAAATTCTTTCCTGCTCAGTGATATAATCCTCCTCATCCATAAAATCGATTAGCACCACATCAAAATAAAGCTTATTGCCCGGTTCAATAAAATCCGGTACACTCGACTGCACGTTATAAGTGAAAAATGACTCTGCATCAACAATAAAAGATGCACTGTCGCCTTTCGACATCATGGCAAACCCCTCGTTAATATCGCTTCCGTAAAGCGGCTCCATAAGCATAATATCAACGGGTTCCGGGCTTCTGTCGCGATTGTCAAAAATAACCGAATCTTTTATACCATAGCTCAAGTGTACACTTAATATCTGACCGGGCCTGGGCTTGATGTCATCAATATCAGTGTAAATTTGATAATATAAGCCTGTTTCGGTTTTTTCATAACCAGAATATTGCTCTTCGCATGATAGGAAAAGCCCTGTAATAATAACAAAAGTGATAATTTTAAAAAGATAATTCATAAAAAGTTAGTTTTATAGGTTATTTTAAATCAATTAATTCAACATCATAGACAATTGCGGCTCTTTTGGGTATTTTCACTCCGTCGCCGGGAAACCCGTGCGCCAGGTGAGCAGGCATAATAAAAATGGCCTTGTCGCCTTTGTTGAGATACAGTATACCCTCTTCCAGCCCGCTTTCAACTCCTCCCCTGCCGATCCTGAACTCTTTCAGATCATCTTCATCAGAACTGTAAATAACGTCGCCGGTCAATAATCTGATACGGTATTTAATTACTGCCGTCATACCATGTTCGGCTTCCGGACCGTCGCCTTCTTCAATTATGCCGTAACGCAATCCCGAACCGGTTTCACGTAAATCCAATCCATGTCGCCGTATAAAATCTTCAATCTCCTGATCCTCCACTTCAAGCAATTTTATATTAGTCCCCTCCAGCACCTCACGAACCATCTGCCTGTCAGCAAGCCTGTCTTGCTCTTGCTCACCCCTGCCGGTACATGCAAGCATTACTAAAGAAAAATAAAAAACGATAAAATATCCGGTTCTCGTATTTATCATTGCTTTAATGTTTGAACAGTTTTGAATTTGCCTTTCCGGTACTTACCCACTGCAGATTCAAAATATTTTATTGTTTTATCAATATCACCATAATATTTACCTCCTGCAGCATTAGCATGTCCGCCTCCATTAAAAAATTTCCGCGCAAATTCATTTACGTCTATGCTACCAATTGAACGTAATGAAATTTTTACATGATCTTCCTTCTCAATAAATAACGCAGCAATATCTATATTACGTATGCTTAAAGCATAGTTTACCACTCCTTCGGTATCACCTTCCTGGTAGTTGAACTGCTCAAGATCTTTTTGCGTAAGACAAATATATGCCGTATTAAAACCCGGAATTATCGTTAATTTTTCGCTAAGGCAATATCCGAGAAGTTTCATGCGTTCAAACGAATAAGTATCGTAAACAAGCCGGTGTATAGATTCAGGATTTATTCCCAGTTTTACAAGTTCTGCGCAAATGGCAAAGGTGTCAGGGTTGTTGCACCCGTAACTGAACGATCCCGTATCTGTCATAATACCTGTAAATAAACATGTGGCAATGTTTTTATCTATTCTGGCCTGATCAATAAATTTCAAGAGTTTATAAACAATCTCTGCGGTTGAAGAAACATTAATATATGAAAAAACAAGATCGAAACCATCTGCCGGCTGCGGATGATGATCTATCAGGATTGTTTTTGCGTCTGACTTCCTAAGAGGTTTTTCAAGCCTGCCGGTTCGTTCAACATCATTAAAATCAATACAAAATATTAAACCGGCTTCTCCAATAATGCTTTTGGCCTTTTTAAAATTATTAAATGCAATGATAACCTTATCATTGCCGGGCATCCACTTTAGAAAAGAAGGATAATCATCAGGGCAAATAACCGATATATTCTGATAACCACAAACCCTCAAAAATTGACACAAACCCAAAGAAGACCCGATAGCATCACCATCAGGGTTTTCATGGGTTACTATAACCGTGTTTTGAGTGTTATCCGAAAGAATCCCGGCTACTTTATTGAGCTTATCCGTTTCCAAAACCTTGTACTTTAAAAGTTATCCACAAAAGTAAAAAAATATGCAGATTTTGATTTTTATATTAATTAAAATCATTTAAATTTAAGGAAAATTTAGAAAAATACTTTTTTAATAAAAATGGAATCGATTGTTTTGAATTTAGTATTTGAAAAATTGGATTTTATTTGTCATTTGCGTTTTGGAATTTGTAATTTTATCCCAGATTGGTCATTAGGAGTGCAGCGAACTAATGACTTAGCTGGGTTTAACCCCGATTTAGAAAAACTTAATTTGTAAGCATATTTGATTGCAAATTTTTAGTTATTCTTAATC
>PWJZ01000038.1 GCA_003559855.1 Bacteroidales bacterium | reverse complement strand
TGCCCATATCTACAATAGTAAAATCAAGTCTTTTGGGTGTATTATTAGGATAATATTGGCCACAAGTATGTATTTGTTTGCATCTGCCATGAGTCCTTGCATTTTCATAAAGCTCAAAAATCGATTCGTTTATTTTCTTGCCCAATTGTTTATTATGCTTTGGAAAATCAGGTTTAGCCAAAAGCTCTGATTTTACATAATTCATAAAATCCGTATCAGAATAAGGTTCAAATTTTTTATAAGGTACGATAGTATTATATTTATTAATGGCAAGAGTCCTTCTATAGTCCGGTAAAAAACTATTGCGATGTAGTATATCTTTTATTTTTGGCTTAAGATTAATAAATGAAGTAGTTTTACCATCATATTCGCATAATTCAACAATTGCACCTAAAATTGCTGATAAGTTGGCTTCAAACCAATTTGTGTCTGAAAAATCAAAGTATATTACTGAATCATTTGTTTTTTGAGTTTGATAGTACAACTCTATTAAATAATTGAAACCGTTATAATTAGTTTTAATATTAGTGGCTAAAGTAATATTCATTAAATTGGGAAATACATTATTAATAAATTATTTAAGATAATCTCTATTTCTTTTTCTTGTAATTTTCAATTACGAAAATATCTTCAGCACTTTGGTTTTTTCGAAAACTTTATTGCCCTCGCCTTTATTTCATTCCAGCTTAAAGCCATAGGATAGTTTTGAAAATTATATAAACAAATTTAGGATAATTTTGGAGATGTTTTGCTTTCAATTTGATTTTTGAGCTAGATTCAAGATTAATTTTTAAAATTCAAATTAATGTTATATATTTGTAACCCTTTTTATACCAGATGAGTAAGTTAAAAGAAAAATCGGCTTTAAATTATTGTGCTGCCGATGTGCTTATAAATTCAAATTATTATGCTCCCAGCGTACACTGCTCTTATTACAGTTGTTTTCAATTAATGAAGTATTCAATTAAATATTTCTTCGACATAAATTATGAAGATTTAGCTAAACAAATAGGCTCAGCAAAACAAAATACCCACTCATACGTTATTAAATTTATCGGAGAAGAGATGAAAAATAATCTTGGACTTTTTGAATACAGAAATTTTAACAATAAAATAAGAGATTTAAGAAACTTCAGGGAACAGTCAGACTATGAAAATGTTGATGTAACATTTGATGATAGCAAAAAAGCCTTGAATCTAGCAAAAGAAATAAGAACCAAACTTTCAGAAATGTTCCATGTATGAAATCTTATGAATTTATAAAATACCGGCTTAACGAAATCAGAAATTTATTTCCGGAATTAATCTTTAGATATAAATTTAACGAATCTAACTTCACTCATTTAATTGAAGTGCAACCGGTTGAATGTTTTGAAAATAATATGGATTATATTAAGGTTGAAGCAAATTTATGTTTGGAATTTGATAAATTATATTATCCGGAAAGCCTTTTATTCTTATCTGACAATTCCCTGTCAAAAATTGAAGAACACGATTATATATTCAGCGCTAAACAATTTGGAGAAGAAATAAAATTTCTCGATGATTGTTTGATGCAGAATGGTGATAATTTAGAAAATTTTATAAAAATAGAATCTGAAGAACAATATGCATTAGCAGCATAGTTATGAAAGAACAACAAACTAAAAGCGCGAAATTTCAATTTAAAAACTTTAGAATATCAAGATCAATAATTGAAATCAAAAGCGATAAAATTGGAAATTCTTTTAAGTTGGGATTTAAGCCTAAAGGATTTATATACAAAAAGGATTCATTTTTCAGGCTTCAACTTGGAGTATTAATAGAGGACAATAAAAAAGCCATTAAAATTGAAATAGTTGCGATTGCAAATTATATTTTTGATTCTGAAATTGAACAAAAAGAATTGGAAAGGTATTTTTATATTAACGCCCCTGCTATTCTGTTTCCTTACATCAGGGCATATATTTCAAGCCTTACCACTTTATCCGGAATAAGTCCTGTCACTATGCCTACCTTAAATATGCAACCTTTAGGCGAAGAATTAAAAAAGAATACTGTTGAAGTTGATAATTAATGGTTAACAAATTTTTTATGCTATTACAACTATAAAAAAATATGCACTAATCAAAATTTTTAAAAAAATAACAGCCCCGCGTTCCAATTTATAATTGTGGTTTATCAACACATAATTGTCCACTTCAGACTGCCGGCTCCTTTACACCAGAACTCCCACTGCAATCAGAAGATTAGTAGCAAGCACCGTAAACACATTTAACCCCATGGCTGTCACTATTTTTTCAGGGTTTTCTGAATTACGTATTGCAATCACTGCGGCTTTAACAGCCAGGGGAAGGGTACTTAGCGCTATAAAAAACCATGGGCTTACATATCCCAGTATGGGTATAATTGCAATTATCAGAAATGTGACGAATATTCCCGCAGCATATATCCATGCTGCTTTTTGTTTTCCGAAGCGTATTACCAGGTGTTTGCGTCCGCCCTTTTTATCGGCTTCAACATCGGGAAATTCGTTAAGCAACAACAATAATGAAGTAAGTATACCTGAAGGCAGCGATATCAATATAACGGGCAGCGGAGCAAGTTCCGTAAAAGCCTCTGACGGGGTTGCAGTCATGGCAATATATGTGCCGATTACCACCAGGGAACCAAGGGTTATGCCTGAAAACAGCTCCCCAAGCATAAACTTCACAAGCACGGGAGTATAAAGAACTATCGTTAACGTACCAAACAATGCTATCGCCATTATGGTCCAGTGCGACACGAATGTAAAATAGAGCCCCGTCACAAAAGCAATCGCTAAGCACACGACAGCAGCAGTAAGCACCGCCCGGGGCGATGTTTCACCTCTTACCAGCATGCCGCTGCCACCACTGAAGGGAGTACGCTCGGTTATGAAATCAATATTCGTGTTATAATCGGAATATTCATTGAACAGGTTTACCGATATATGAGACAATACTACGCCAACAGTGATAATCAATGCATATAAACAGCCATGTTCGACTTCGCCGGGATAAAACTTATAAACCGTAGATAACCCGGTAAAAACAAGTAAAAGTGTCAGTATCAGAAAATTGGCGCGTATCTGGGCCATCCATATCGCCAGCCGCCTCATGTCTTTAGTGTTTTAATAAAACAATAATTCACTGATGATAACAAAAAAATAATTAATAATAGTTACAAGTGATGTTACTTAATAATGCGAATTTTAACAAATATATTTTATATCTCTTATTAGAGATCAGATTTTTTAATTCTATTTTATACAGACGGAACACTAATTGCCGGAGTGCACCTTATGCGTGCTGATTTTTTATTCGTGATTATCCGCCTGATCAGTATCATTTTTCATGTTGTTTATAAAATCCTGTTATCAAAAACATACAAACTTAAAACATTTTCACCAATCACATTTCTCACGGCAAATTTTAACCAAAAATATTTAAATTTGTCGGTATAAAAATTTTATCTCTATACTTCATTCAAAAACAAAACTTATAAGCGATGGATTCAAAAGGAATTAATCATTACCTGGAAGCAGCCGGGCGTTCGGCGGAGTGGCACAGGGATCACATACAACGGATGAAGAAATGCCGTTTTGATACTATTGCCGTACATGGTGTATATTCTATGCAGGAAGCACTTGACTTTAACCAGGGTTCGATCATCGAGCCTGTATATATGTCAACATCACAAGCATATCGTGATTCGGATGAAATGGAAGCTGCATTGGGCTATCAGATACCTACATGGTGTTATTCAAGGATAGCTAATCCAACCATATATTATTTCGAAGGAGTAATGGCACTGCTTGAAACTTACGGCAGCGATGTTGATGCATCATGTATTGCCACTTCATCAGGTATGGCGGCTATTCAAACTGCCGTTGACCCGTTTCTTTTACCTTACCCTGAAAATCCGTCCAGGCCCATCAATTTTGTGGCTACGACAAAGATTTATGGCGGCACATTCCAGCAGTTTGCCGTAAGGAAAGACCAGGAAAGGCTTATTGAGTGGCGCAAGGTTGTTGATTCTAACGACATAAACGAATGGGAAAAGCTGATTGATAAAAACACCAGGTTCCTGTATGGTGAGATGCCAAGCAATCCGGGTCAGGCCTTTTTTGACCTCGAGAGAGTCATTGAGCTTGGACATAAGCATAACATACCGGTGATCATTGACTCAACCGTGGCTACCCCGGCATTAATGCGTCCGTTAGCCATGGGAGCCGACATAGTGGTGCAGTCTGTTTCAAAAACACTGATGACAAGCGGTTTTGGCATTGGAGGTGCGGTTATTGCAAGGAAAAACCTCACATCAAACGTTGACAATCCTGAGATGAAAGCCGATTTTTGCATGTATGCCAAGCAGTTGCCGAACAGGGACAACGGTCCAAACCTATCACCTATGAATGCAATACTGGCGCTTAACGATATCCGCACATTACGTTCACGAATAGATCTTCAAAGTTGTTCTACAATGACGGTAGCCAAATTCCTGGCTCAGCATAAACATGTTGAAAAAGTTGAATATCTCGGCCTTGAATCACATCCGCTGCATAAGGTCGCTTCGAAATATTTGTGGCTTGTTGATTCGGAGCATGATGAGCAATATGGCAAGAAAGTCAACAGGTACGGTCATCTGATGTCATTTAATGTTAAGGGCGGGGCACAGGCTGCCCGCGATGTGTTTGATGCAATGCAGCGTATCTGGCGCGCTACTGATCTGGGCAGGATTAAATCGGTAGCCACAATACCTGCTATTTCAACACATTCACAACAAGGCGAAGAAGGCCGGAAGCTTGCAGAAATTCCGCCAAACCTGATACGCCTTTGCGTGGGTGCAGAACACCCTGATGACATTATAGCTGACCTTGAACAGGCTCTGTCAGTTCTCGACGGTAAAAAAATCATCAGCACCTCACCCGAATTTTCCGCAGGCGGTGCTTCTTCAGCAACTCTCAAAAGATAAACCATGGATAAACCTGTTCTGTTTTATTCAACCAACCATAATGCCCCGTCGCTGCCTTTTGATCAAGCCCTGCTTAAAGGGCAGGCGCCGGATAAAGGCCTCTACATGCCTGAAAAAATACCCGGAATACCCGGCGATATTATCAGGAAAATGAAGGATATGGAATATCATGAGATTGCAAGCATTGTAACCGGCATGTTTTTAAAGGGCGCCGTTGAAGAAAAGGAGCTTGCTGCAATGACCCGCGATGCTTATAATTACGATATCCCGCTCGAACAGGTTTACGAACGCAAATATGTAATGCGGCTTGACATGGGACCGACGGCTTCATTCAAAGATTTTGCCGGACGCATGATGGCACGATGGATGAATTACTACCTGCGAAAGCTAAACCGTAAGCTTCTTATCCTTACAGCCACTTCAGGTGACACAGGCAGTGCAATAGCAAACGCATTTTACGGATTTGACAATATAAATGTAGTGGTTCTGTTCCCCGTCAATGAAGTCACCGCACGCCAACGAAAACAAATGACCACGCTGGGCAAAAACGTAAAAATTATAGGACTGAATGCCAAGTTTGACGACTGTCAGGCTCTCGTAAAGCAAGCATTTGCCGACAATGAACTCGATTATCTTAACCTCTCTTCGGCAAATTCAATCAATATTGGCAGGCTAATACCACAAACAGTATATTATTTTTATGCCTATGCCAAGCTTAGCAAAAAGCCAGGAGAAGAAAAAATCATTTTCTCTGTGCCGTCAGGAAACTTCGGAGATATGATGGGCGCAATGCTGGCAATGAAGATGGGGTTGCCGGCAGAAAAGTTTGTCATTGCCACCAACGAAAATGATGAGTTCCCTGTTTTCCTTTATACAGGCAAATACGGTAAGATAGTACCGTCAAAAAACTGTATCTCCAGCGCCATGAACGTCGGTCATCCAAGCAATCTTGCACGGCTGATAGCTCTTTATGGAGGAAAAATGGATGAAACAGGAAAAATTGACAAGCTCCCCGATATGGAAACCATGCGAAAAGATATGTTTTCTGTCAGTGTTTCCGACAAGGAAACAGAAGATACCATCATAAGTGCGTGGGAAAATTACAAGCTCTTGCTTGAGCCTCATGGAGCAGTCGGATGGCAAGGGCTGGAGCTCTTCCTCGAAAAGCACCCGGAGTATGACACACCTGAAAAACTTTGTGTATCGCTTGAAACTGCACACCCGGCAAAATTCCCCGAAAAAATAAGAGAACTGCTCGGATTTGACCCCGAACTGCCACCAAGCCTCGAAGGAATAGAAGAAAAAGATGAAAAATTTGATGAACTGGATAATAGGTATAACGTTTTTAAAGAGTTTTTGATTGAAAATTACAAGTAACTATTCAAAAGGTAAAGTTTGAATGGTTTTGTGTTTGAATGTTGTATAGACACGGTGTATTGAGTAATCGGTATTCGGTGTTTGACAATTGCCGAATAAAGACTGCCTTTTCGGATTTATTTATTCACTTAGTGTTTAAATTAATAGGTGTTTATTGTCTTGCTGCGCTCGGCAGGGATTTGGAACTTGTAATTTACCCTGTTAAATGTGTTGTTTTATTTAACAAGGGTGAATTTGAGATTTGGGATTTGGGATTTCATTAAAATGCAGGAATTTATTTGATGACTTATAATAATTAATTTTACAGAACTATTTTAAAATTCAACATTATGTACGTAGTATGCGCAGACCTTGAAGGGGTTTTTGTACCTGAAGTATGGATAAATGTTGCGGAAAAGACCGGTATACCTGAGCTTCGGTTCACCACGCGCGACATTAGCGATTATGATGTATTGATGAAACAAAGGATAAAAATCCTTTCTGAAAAAGGCTTGAAGCTCAAGGATATACAAAAAGTAATTGCCACTATCAAGCCGCTTGACGGGGCGGTTGAGTTCATCAACTGGCTCAGGGAAAAAACACAACTGATCGTGGTTTCCGATACTTTTTCGCAGTTTGCCGAGCCCCTTATAAAACAGCTTGGCCGCCCGACACTGTTTTGCCATAACCTTGTTATTGACGATGAAAACAATATCATTGACTACAAGCTAAGGCAACAGGACCCTAAGCGAAAAGTGGTTGAAGCATTACAAAGCCTTGAATATAAAGTGGTAGCTTTCGGCGATTCTTACAACGATGTAACTATGCTTCAGAAGGCTGACGTAGGGATACTTTTCCGCCCGCCACAAAATGTTATTGACGAATTCTCACAACTTCCCGTTACGAAAAACTATAAAGAGCTGAAAGCCCTGCTGGAAAAATATTTATAACCACGCTGCCAGGAACATCAATCTTAACCGACGAGTCATCTGAGCTTTTCCGACAGCTTTTCAACTTCTTCCGGCGGTGATTTTTCTTCGTATAAGATATTGTAAACAGCCTCGGTAATGACCATATCAAGGTCTCGTTCGCGATTTATTTGCTGAATGGTTTTTACCGCATAATATCCTTCTGCTACCATCTTCATTTCATATTTGGCAAATTTTACACTGTGTCCTTTGCCTATCATGTTGCCAAACATCCTGTTGCGGCTGAATTGCGAGTAACAGGTAACCAGCAGGTCTCCCAGGTATACCGAATCATATATATCTCTTCTCAGCTGAGATACCGCATCAAGAAAGATCTTGATCTCTTTTATTGCATTAGAGATAAGCACAGCCTGGAAATTGTCGCCATAGCCCAGTACGTTGCATATACCACTTGCTATTGCAACAACGTTTTTCAGGACAGGGACATATTCCGTTCCCAAAATATCATCGCTCAATGATGTTTTGATATACCTGCAGTTGAAAAATGATGCTACTTCTTTTGCCACGGTTTTATTGGGTGAAGCAACTGTCAGGTAGGTAAGCTTTTCAAGTGCTACTTCTTCGGCATGCGATGGTCCGGTAACAATAGCAATATTATCAAAACTCAAACCATAATGGTTTTTCAGGTAATCCCCCACTATCATGTTTGAGTCCGGCACAATCCCTTTGATAGCACTAACTACAATCTTTTTATTTAGCAAGCCCGGATCTGTCTTTCTCATAGTATCATGTAAAAAGACTGCCGGTAAACAAAGAATTATAATTTGCGAATTTTCAATTGTTGCATTTATATTTTCGGATATCTCAATACGCCCGGTATCAAACTGCACCGAGCTCAAATATTGCGGGTTATGGTTGAATTTTTTAAGATGGCTGATTATTTCGGGCTCGCGTATCCACCAGTTTACCTTTTCCAAATTGTTAAGCAAGATCTTTACTATTGCAGTAGCCCAGCTTCCCGAACCAATTACGGCAACTTTGTCTTTTTGCATAACTATATACTTTTTTGTGCAAATATAGCCTTTAGATCAGCAAGTTGTTTGATCTTTTTCAATAATAATTGATATGCGTTAACCCTTTTTTAAGATGCTATTATCATTTTGTTTGCTATTGTCCGATCAAAATTTTTGAAAAAATTTCAATATTAATATAAAAACATTCAATTCAATTTTATTTCAATTATTTAAAACTCTGAAGTTTTGGAAAAGTACAGATGCTGAGACCGCTATCAGGATATTTTTCTCTGTGCAACTTTGTGCAAAACTCTTAGAAACTCTGTGGTTAATAAATTCATACCACAAGGGCTTCACGGAATAATTCACGGGGTTGCGCAGATTTACATTGCTAATTATGCTTTGCGGGGGGGGTCTGCTGCTGTTCGGCAGGGTTTATTCGGAACCCGGATATTTGGGATTGTAACTAACCGCTTTACCCGTTCAATATTTGCGTTTCATTATTTCAAAATGTATAACGGCGGTACGCGGATCAAAGTAAAGCGTTTCGGGTTCTTCTTCTTCATCCCACAGTTCGACAACTTCCAGGTGTTTTTCTTTTTGCTTCTTTTGTTTTTCTACCTGGTCTTCGATAGTTTCTATGTTTCCTTCGGTTGAAAATTCAAAATCGTTACCCACGCCGGTCATACCGGTATATTTTTCAACTTCGCCGGGTATTTCTTCCTCTGCCTGCATTTGAGGGGCTTTCGTTTTATCCGCAACCGTTTCGGTTGACACATCTTCTTCGCCAAGAATTTCACGAAAAACCGTTTCAAAGTCTTTATCTTGCTTTTCGGCTTTCGGCTGACCTGCCGGCTGAGGCCTCTTACTTTCCTGTTGCTTCTTCCTTGAACGGCCCTTATAAAGGCTATACATCAGCCAAACAAATGCCAGTAATATAATAATAATGTCTTCCATATATCAAGTTTCCTTTACAGCAGTTATATAGCTAAAGATCGATTACCTTAATAAAGATATTACGGCCCAATACCATTTTACATAAAAAGGGACCCCTCCCCGGTTCCATACATCCGATTTTCTTCTTGTTTCATCCATGCGTTTTTGCGTTTCGGGTGTTTGCATTTCATAATGTCTTTGCCGTGCTTGCTCAAGCAAAATTTCCGATTCCCTGTAACGTTGTTCCATATCCCTTTCCACCCTGCGCTGATCCATAGCAACCGGCCGCGATGTACCGCAACTGACCAAAAACATCAGCATCAGCAAAATAAATAAAACCAAAATATGTAACCGCAATACACCCATATTAATGGCTCTTTATAAAAAAACGCATGAAATAAACCGATTATTTCAAAACAAAGTTATCATTTTATTGCTACTTTTACATAATAAATGAAATATTTTTGTATTTAATTTACAGCACAACGACCTTTTTTCGATAAAAACAGGATACGGCAAAATTGAAAAAAACAAAAACACAACACCTATCTTTATGATCGCAATCCATTGCCTTGCCTTGATGTACGGTTGTAATAAAGATATGCAGCATCCTGTGCCCGATGTTCATGTTGACTTTCGCATTAACCTTGAAGTTACTTACAAATTAAACACCATAGGTGGTTGGGAGTATTTTACAGGCGGTTACAATTATCACGGCATTGTGGTATACCGTGAATCGGTAGATGAATTCAATGCTTTTGACAGGACTTGTACACATAATATTTCCGAACGTATTGAAGTAAGTGATCCTCCAACAGCCGAATGCACAGAATGCGGAAGCAAATACCTGCTGTTAGACGGTTCGGTGATCAAAGGACCTGCTAAACATCATCTTAAGCGATACCGGACAAGACTGGAATATCCTTATTTATATGTCTGGAATTATAAATGATGTTTTGCCAAAAAACGTGTCAACGGTTTCAATATTAAATCTTCGCTGTTTTAAAAAAGTTTGTTTATATTTAACCCAGATTTGTCATTAGGAGTTCAGCGAACTAATGACTTAACCGGATTTAACCCCGATTTAGAAAAACTTAATTTGCAAGCATTTTTGATTGCAAATTTTTATTTTTTCTTAATCGATTTGTCATTCTAATGTCCTTGTAAACAATGAATAGGCAATGATTTTATCTAATGGCGGTCATTAGAAACAAACGGCTAATGACAAATTTGGGTTTAATTAAAACTCTTATTTATTTTGCATATTTGAACCACGAAAAACTATAAAACAGGCCGTAAGGGATGGGGATTTTATACAACGTTTTTATATATTTTTATTATTTTGCAATAAAGATTGCCTCTTTGTTCAGTTTCAGGGCTCGCCAATGGGTTGAAGGCAGAAAAAACCTGTTTGAAAGGATGTTTTTTCAATATGGTGAAGACGAAAAGCTGATATGGTTTCATTGCTCATCGCTTGGTGAGTTTGAGCAAGGCAGACCCGTTATGGAAAGGTTAAAAAGGGATTACCCGGATTATAAACTGCTTGTCACCTTTTTCTCACCTTCAGGCTATGAAGTAAGCAAGAATTATTCCTATGCTGATTATGTACATTATCTTCCTTTGGATACCCCCACCAATGCAAGGAAATTCCTTGATATCTGGAAACCATGTGTTGCCGTTTTTATAAAATATGAATTCTGGTACAATCATATTAACGAACTTTACAAGCGTAAGATCCCATTGATACTTGCTTCGGCTCTTTTCCGGAAAAAGCAGCATTTTTTCAGATTCTACGGCTCGTGGTTCCGAAAACAACTCAAAAAAATAACCTATATACTCGTTCAAGACAAGGATTCGCTGAAATTATTATCAGAAGCCGGTATTAGAAATGCCGGTCTTGGCGGCGACACCAGGTTCGACCGTGTTTATGATATCAGTGTTAAACCACAGAGATTTGAAGATATTGAAAGATTTGTCCAGGCATCTATTATCTTTATTGCAGGCAGTATATGGCCTAAAGATGAAGAGATGCTTGTCAGGCTCATTAACATGAACTATAATGGAATTAAATATATTATTGCACCTCATATAATTGATAAGAAAAAAATTGATAGCTTTACAAAGAAAATAAAGGGTAAGACAGTAAAATTATCAGATGCCGACAAATCGGGATTTCCTGACGCACAGGTTTTGATAATAGACCGTATCGGCATACTTTCGCATGTTTATCAATATGCTTCGGTTGCTTACATTGGGGGTGGTTTTGGAAAAGGCATCCATAATGTTTTGGAAGCTGCCGTTTTTGGTATGCCCGTACTCTTCGGGCCAAACTATAAAAAGTTTAACGAAGCATCGGAGCTGGTTAAATATGGCGGAGCATTCCCGGTAAAAAACAGCAACGAATTATCAATAATAACCTACAAACTTTTAAGCGATTACAGTATATTGAAACAAACATCAGCCTGTTCCAGGCAATATGTAAAGCAAAAGAAAGGTGCAACGGAAAAAACGGTGTCGGTAATTAATGCTATGATTTCTCCCGGAACAAAAAATCTGAAGGTTGATAACAATTCTTTTATTATGAACTGAAAACAAATCTGATATAATTTATATGAAATTTATTCTCAAACTTTTAGTATCATCTTTTGCGGTGGCTATAACAGCCTGGTTGCTTGGTGGCGTGGATATCAAGGAAGGCAGTTACTTAACGGCAATAGTTGTTGCTTTTGTCCTTGCTTTATTAAATGCATTATTAAAGCCGGTACTTATTATTCTAACCATACCTGTTACGATACTGAGTTTCGGTCTTTTTCTGCTGGTAATAAACGCCTTTATAATTCAATTAGCCGGTTATTTAATAAAGGATTTTGTTGTTGAAAGTTTCTGGTGGGCGTTGCTTTTCAGTATTATTCTATCGTTAGTTACATGGCTTCTTGAACTACCGGTCAAATCAAGGCAACGCAGAGATCAATACTAAACGAAAGAATAATGACATTCGTCAAACGAGCTTAAAGAAAGAGGAAAACAGCCGGAATCAGCAACACATATCCTGGTGGCCCGTAACACCAGTAATGCGGCATATAAAAGCCGAAATCAATGACACCGACAAATCAACAACTCAACAATAAATATACAAATTAAATTTTATTCTACAGTAACGGATTTAGCTAAGTTCCTTGGTTGGTCAACATTACATCCCCTGAGAACGGCTATGTGGTAAGAGAGCAGTTGCAGAGGTATGCTGGCAATAATGGGTACCAGTATCTCGTCGGTTTCGGGCAGTTCAATCACGTAATCGGCAAGCTTCTTTACTGTTTGATCACCTTCGGTGACAAGGGCTATAATAACTCCCTTTCTTGCCTTTACTTCCTGGATATTGTTCAGCACTTTATCATAGGCACCCTTTTTGGTTGCGATAACCACTACCGGCATTTCCTCATCTATCAGTGCTATTGGCCCATGTTTCATTTCGGCAGCAGGATATCCTTCGGCATGAATATATGAAATCTCTTTAAGTTTAAGTGCGCCTTCCAGGGCAAGAGGAAAGTTATAGCCCCTGCCCAGATAGAGAAAATTCCTGGATGCATGAAATATTTTGGCTAATTTTTTTATATCTTCGTTAAGCTTAAGAGTTTTTTCTACTTTTGAGGGGATAGTATCCATTTCATTTATAAGCTGATAAAACCGGCTTTTGGATAGAACTCCTTTTTTATTGGCTATTGAGAGAGCCATTAATGTTAATATGGTTACTTGTGCCGTAAAGGCTTTAGTGGAAGCCACTCCGATTTCGGGTCCTGCATGTGTATAGGAACCGGCATGCGTTGTTCTTGCAATTGAAGACCCTACGACATTACATATTCCTAAGATAGTAGCTCCTTTAGATTTTGCAAGCTCCACTGCAGCAAGCGTGTCGGCAGTCTCCCCCGACTGGGATATTGCTAATACAATGTCATCTTCATAAATGACGGGGTTGCGATATCTGAATTCGGATGCATACTCAACTTTTACGGGTATCCGGGCAAGGTCTTCAAACAGGTATTCGCCAACCATGCTGGCATGCCAGGATGTACCACAGGCAACTATGATAATACGCCGTGCATTGATAAGTTTTTGCTCGTAGTCAATAATACCACCCAGCGACACTATGCCTTTTGAAACATTAAGACGACCCCTCATACTGTCTTTTATAGAACGGGGCTGTTCATATATCTCCTTAAGCATAAAATGAGGGAAACCGCCCTTCTCAAGTGCTGTTAAGTGCAGCTCAAGTTTCTCGATATAAGGAGTCTTTTCCTGATTACGAATAGTCTTTATTTTTAATTCACCCTGCATATTAACGATTGCAACTTCCTCATCATTAAGGTAAACAACGTTTTTTGTATATTCAACTATCGGAGCCGCATCAGAAGCTATAAAAAACTCATCCTCTCCCAAGCCTATTACCAATGGGCTGCCCTTTTTTGCCGCAATCAACGAATCGGGATAGTCTTGCGAAATAATAACTATTGCGTAAGCTCCGTATATCTGATTGAGAGCTATTCTGACGGCCTCAGGAAGGTCTGTATTCTCATTTAACTGTATGTCTTCTATAAGATGTATCAGCACCTCAGTATCGGTATCACTCTGAAAAGTATAGCCCCTGTTGATAAGCTCTTCCTTCAGGGTACTGTAATTTTCGATGATGCCATTGTGTATGATTGCCAGTTTTTTCGACTGACTGAAGTGAGGATGGGCGTTAATATCGCTCGGTTCTCCATGCGTTGCCCAACGGGTATGTGCAATGCCGACGGTTCCTTCCAATTCTTTACCTCTGAGGCTGTTTTCGAGATCAACAACCTTGCCATGAGACTTGTATAGCTGTAAACCGCTGTTTATCAATGCAATACCTGCGCTGTCGTAGCCCCGGTATTCCAGACGGTATAACCCTTTCATAAGGATCGGATACACTTTTTTCGAACCTACATATCCTATAATACCACACATATCCCAGTTTTTTTTAATCCAAAACAGTATAAATCAACTCTAATCTTAAAGGGTTTTCCCCGCGTCCGGGCCCTTTAAGGATTACACGGTTGGCATTGCTGTGAGATTCCGCTATGACCAACATCATACCATAATTAGATTCGGGGTCCTCTAAAAGTTCCTGAAAATGCTGGGTAATATTCATCCTGTATTCCTTTTTATCATCATCATACTGACCCCCGAAATAGCCGAACTTGCTGTCTTCAATATGATGCAATTTGCCATCCTTGTCCTTTTTTAACAAATACAACCTGGACGGTGGCGGAGTATCCTCTTCGGAATAATAATTTTCATCACTGAAATCCATATCGACCGGAATAATCAACTTAGCCTTGTTTACGAAAACATTTTGGTTTTTTGTCAGTGAATCGAGTGTTTCCTGAAAATTGATAAAGACATTAATGCCGGCCATAGATTGTAAAAAAAGCAGGCTGTCGCCATATGAAGTTTCACCTTCAACAACTTGCTTTTTGAGATACTCATGAGCATTTTCATAATCGAATTGCTCAATGCTGGTCGCTCTTTTTGATTCACTTGCA
The DNA here is from genome assembly GCA_003559855.1 of Bacteroidales bacterium. Lineage (GTDB taxonomy): Bacteria > Bacteroidota > Bacteroidia > Bacteroidales > UBA7960 > PUKZ01. Next base: position 44,244 of record PWJZ01000038.1, on the reverse strand, counting down.
GGAAACGACCAGGTACGTGAGATGGTATCCCCTTCTAAATGGTAATAAAGTCTTATGGTTGAATTTGATGCAACAGCTTGGGTAATCCGGAGGTTGAAGTATAAAACAGCCCCTTCATCATCTTGCGGCAGATCATCAACAGTGATGTACAAGCCTTTAAAATATTCACGGAACGCATCATTATCAGCGAAATGTTCAGTACCTGAGGCGTTGATCAGTTTTTTACCGAAATCTCCCGTATCGTCCGACAAGCGAATACGCAAATGCGGCGGATATTTGTGATGTCCGACAGACACACTATCATCGGGTATGGGGCGCACTAATGTATCTATAATACTGGTTTCCTTATGGTCAATGGACAGTGTCGAATAAAAAGCGCCATCTTCGGGCTCCGGAAAGTTCTCATTTAACTCATAAATTCGTACATTCTGCTTAGTAGTGTAGTTTCCGTAATATCCGGCATAATAAAGTTCCAGCACAACCGAATCCAAATACGGATCATCACCCAAAAAAAGACTGTCTTCTGTCAGTCTGAATTCGGTAAATATGCTTGTTCGTGTTGAACCAAATACAGGATCATTAAAAAAACCAAGCAGATTGCGGGCTGATAAATTTGTCGGCACGGAATCTTCCGGAACAGAATATGCCGCAACACTAAATGTATTGCCACTGGTGCTTACCGGGCTTTCAATAAGGTTCATTCCGATATCATCCGGCTCTTCGCAAGACCCTAAAAACAACAAAACGTATACCGGAATACCCAAAAAAATCAATCGGAAAAAACCCCCGATATCACAGGGGATATAATTTCTTTTCAAGACTTTTAGCTTTTAGTATTTACTAATTAATAAATCAACAACACGTAAACGCAAATCTACAATAAAAAATTATTCATTTAATACTGATTCCGAAACAAGAATTTCGTCATAAAAGTCGTTGTGTTCGTCAATATATGATTCCATTGACTGTATTTTCAATAATGTTTTCTCACTGTTTAAAACGTATTGCTCAACATCAGGATTAATTTTATCACTGCTGAAAATAACGCCATCGGAAAAATTGACTGCGGCTTTGCAAAGGTTAACGTAATTTGGTTCAATGTAAAATTCGAGGTCAGTGTCAGTCATCTCCTTTGCTTTAAGTTTTTTTACAATATCTTTATTAAGCTGGCCGGCAAAATCATCATCAAAAATTGAAAAAATGACCTTGGCATCTGAAAACAGGGGATTTTCCTTTAATACGGTCTTAAAATACAATGGTAAAAAGCTTGAAAACCAACCGCTACAATGAACTATATCGGGAGCCCAGCCCAACTTCTTCACGGTTTCTATAACACCACGGCTAAAAAATACTGCTCTCTCATCATTGTCATCAAAACATTCTCCATTTTTGTCAGTAAGTGTAAATTTACGCTGGAAAAAATCTTCATTGTCTATAAAATAAATTTGCATCCTTGCTGATTGAATAGAAGCCACTTTTATAATAAGCGGATGGTCAGTGTCATTGATAATAAGATTCATCCCCGAAAGACGAATTACTTCATGAAGTTGATTCCTCCTTTCATTTATGCAACCATAACGGGGCATAAACGTCCTTATCTCTTTTCCCTTCTCCTGTATTCCTTGTGGAAGATAACGACCAAATATACCAATGGGTGATTCTTTGAGATAAGGTGTGATTTCTTGATGTACGAAAAGAACTTTTGGTTTTTCCATAATATTATGCAAATTGTCTTTGTTATTATTAAAAAAAAAAAAAAAGGTATGCAAATTTACAGATTTTTTTGCTAATTTTAAAATAATTCAACCAGCTTTGTCAATATCCATTATATAAATATATTACTTAAAATCTTATATCTATTGAGGTAATTAAAAAAATGAACGATTTTTTTATCGTAATTTTTTAGTTTTAAGTGAATTTTTTCCGTTTCATCCATATTATGTTTTCGGCGAAAAAATCTTCTGTTAAAATGATATTTTATTGTAGTTTTGCTTTTTTTTTGAAAAAGAACAATTAATCAATGAAGGTTTTCGAAACCATACAAGAAATAAGGGAATATCTTGATAATGAGAGGCAAAAAAATGGTTGTTCGGTAGGTTTTGTGCCGACAATGGGTGCTTTACATAGTGGTCATACTTCAATTATCCGGCAAGCAGGCAGGGAAAACAACCTGGTAGTTTGCAGCATTTTTGTTAATCCCAAGCAATTTGGAAATATAAGGGATCTGGAAAAATACCCCCGCAATCTGGATAATGACCTGCGGATTCTTTCCAATGTAAGGTGCGACATTGTTTTTGCGCCTTCGGTTGATGAAATGTACCCTGACCCTGTCAATGAAGAATATAATTTCGAAGAGCTGGAAGAAACAATGGAAGGTAAATATCGCAAGGGTCATTTCAAAGGGGTTGCCATAGTTGTTAAAAGATTGTTGGAAATTGTCGAACCCGACAGGGTTTATTTCGGAAAAAAGGATTACCAGCAATTATTGATAGTAAAAAAACTTGTTGAAAAAACCGGCTTGCCTGTTGAAGTAGTAGCATGCAATACTGTAAGGGAACCCGACGGGCTTGCATTTAACTCGCGCAACCAGCGGCTTACACCACAACAAAGAAAAGATGCCGCTGTTATTTATAAAACTCTTGTTAAAGCTTCCGGGCTTTATCTTAATAATACACCGTTTGATAAAATAAAACAAATGGTTGCAAATGAAATCAATGCCGTGCCAACTTTACGGCTTGAATATTTTGAAATTGCAGATCCCGAAAACCTCAAACCATTAAAAAACTATACGCCGGGTCAGAAATCGCTTGGTTGTATTGCGGTATATGCCGGTGATATAAGGTTAATTGATAATATGATTTTTTAATGATTAATTTTGGCGCTTCTTATAAAATCTGTGTTACATTGTAAAAATAAAATCAGAAGATAATGATCGTTGAAGTATTAAAATCCAAAATACACCGTGCTGTTGTTACCGAAGCGAAATTAAACTATATAGGCAGCATCACCATTGATGAGGATCTTATGGATGGCGCCGGATTGCTTGAGAATGAAAAAGTACAGGTAGTAAACGTAAATAACGGAGAACGTATTGAAACGTATGTTATTAAAGGACAACGGGGTAGCGGTATAATTTGCATGAATGGACCAGCGGCACGCCGGGCACACCCAGGCGATATCATTATCATACTTTCTTATGCTTTTATGGAAATGCCACAGGCAAAGAAATTCAAGCCAAAAGTGGTATTTCCTGACGCTAACAATCGAATCTGATCTGTTTTGAAAAAAGGGGTTAAAAGTACATTAAGAATTTTGGGATTTCTGTTTCTCGGGTTTTTACTGCTTTGGTATGTGACTAAAGACCACGACAGGGAAAAAATCATTCATGAAATGCTAAATGCCAATTACTGGTGGGTGATCCTGTCTATGTTAGTTGGTATTATCAGTCATATTTTCAGAACTCTGCGATGGAACCTGATGATCTCTTCGCTCGGATTTAATACCAAAACTTCGGTTACTTTTTATGCATTAATGATAGGTTATTTATTTAATATAGTAGTTCCGCGACTGGGTGAAATTACAAGATGCGGAATACTGCAACGAACCTCAAAAGTGCCTTTCAGTATTTTGTTCGGAACAGTTTTGTCAGAAAGGTTCTTTGACATGATATGCCTGATAGTACTGATAAGCATAACTATATTGCTGCAATTGTCGTTCCTGGCAGATTTCCTCGATAAATACATCTGTCATCCGCTGATGGAAAGATTTGAAAATAATTATATTATCTTTATAATAGCCTTTTGCGCCGTAATACTCTTAATAATAATAGTGTATAAATTCTTAAAAAAACGTTTTCGTAAAACAACTCCGGGCAAAAGAATGTCCTGGCTGAAAATGCAAATAAAAGGTATGGTTTCAGGTGTAAATACTATCAGGTATATGAGAAAAAAATGGACATTCCTTTTTTATACTTTTATGATCTGGTTTAATTATTTTCTGATGGTTTATTTATGCTTTTTTGCAATAGAAGGAACATTACATCTGGGATTAACCGAAGGCGTCACGGTTCTGTCGCTCGGGAGCTTAGGAATTGTAGCACCTGTACCGGGCGGTATTGGCACATACCATTTTATAGTAATCAAAACATTAACCGAATTGTACAATATTACCCCAGAGGCAGCCGTATCATATGCATATATCGCTCACGCATCACAAATATTGATGTTGCTGATAGCCGGGCTTTTTTCCCTGGTAATGATTTCTTTGATCAGAAAAAAAACATCCTATTTCAAAAATAATATGAATAACAATGAAAAGAAAAACAATGACAGATCCAAATAACTGCCAAAAATAAAATGAAACCCTGATTTGCTGACGTTCACAATAGCAGATAAATATAAGTGAAACAAAGAATAAAGTGAAAAAGTAAAATAAATATGAAAGTTAAAAAAACGAGAAATGATAAGTGGCAAGCATATAATTCTGGTTTTTAGCTGATTACCCGTTATACGTTATAATGAAATTAAGAATAATAACGCTAATTATTATAAAAAAACATATATTATTTAAATACAGTATTTTAAATACATTTTATACAAATGGAAAAAAACGAAATAATTCAGAACAAACTTATAAAAGATGAAGAAATGTCAAGGAAACTTGCATACTGGCGATTTCTGGAAAAGAAGATCGTTTTTACAAACGGATGTTTTGATATAATTCACCTTGGTCACATTATGTATCTCTCTAAAGCAGCCGATATGGGTAATGTGCTTTTAATCGGATTGAACAGCGATAAGTCGGTAAAAAAATTAAAAGGCAATAAAAGGCCCATAAATGATCAATATGCAAGGTCTGTAGTGCTTGCTTCATTATTTTTTGTCGATGGAGTGATAATATTCGATGAAGAGACACCTCTTGAACTGATAAAAATCGTTAAACCCGATATTCTTGTTAAAGGAAGTGATTACACAGAAAAAGAAATAGCAGGTGCAGACATTATCAGAGATTATGGCGGAGATGTAATGACCATTGATTTTGTTGACGGATACTCTTCTTCCGAAATAATCAAAAAACATGATCTAAACTCAACCCTTTGATAAATACACAGGAATAATATTATTTATGGTTTCACGTAACATAATTTTACACCGGTTCAAATTATAATCAAATTATAAAGTAATTATTTCGTTTTATTAATAAAATAATATTTCAGGTCAATGATTTTTATTAAATTAGTGGCTTATAAATCCGTTAATTACAAAAAACACCTGTTAAAATGTCTGAAAACAAGTTGTATAAGAATAAAAGGTTTAACATCTATCTTCCGCTGTTATTTGCCGTAGTGTTGGTAATCGGGGTTTTTCTCGGAATAAATCTGAATTTCAGCACTCCTCTTAAAAAGCCCGCAAATAAATTTTTCTCAATAAGTTTTGAGAATCATAATAAGATTAACAACATTCTGAATTACATTTACGAGTCATATGTAGATGCCATTGATAAGTCAGATCTTGAAGAGCAGTCAATAAAAAACATACTGAAAAATCTTGATCCCCACTCATCATATATCCCTGCGTCGGAGTTTCGTGAGCTCACCGATCCTCTTATGGGTAGATTTGAGGGTATAGGCATCGAATTTAACATGATCAATGATACTGCCATGATCATTAATCCTATACCGGGGGGTCCGAGTGAAAGGATTGGTTTGATGGCAGGCGACAGGATAGTAAAGGTTGAGGATGAAAATATTGCAGGGGTTAACATACCTTCCTCTGAGGTTGTAAACATTCTGAAAGGTGAAAAAGGAACGAAGGTTAATGTAACTGTCTATCGCAGGGGTGTTGATGATTTACTTGAATTTACAATAAAGCGCGATGAGATCCCGTCATATAGTCTTGACATCGCATATATGGTTAATGAAGGCATCGGATACATAAAACTAAGTCGCTTTTCGGCCACCACCCATGATGAGTTTCGCACTGCTTTAGACGGGTTAAAATCGGAAGGCATGTCAAAGATGATTCTTGATTTGCGGGGCAATCAAGGCGGTTTTATGGATATTGCCATTGAGATAGCTGATGAGCTGCTTGAACCACGAAATTTAATAGTATATACTGACGGGCACAGGCGTTCAAGGTCTTATGCTTATGCAAAACGCAACGGGGCTTTCGAATACCAGCCTTTAATTATTCTTATTGATGAATGGTCGGCTTCTGCCAGCGAAATAATCGCAGGTGCTGTACAGGATAATGACCGCGGACTGATAGTCGGAAGACGCTCATTTGGCAAAGGTCTCGTACAGGAACAGGTTCAGCTTGGAGACGGATCCGCCCTAAGACTGACCGTAGCAAGATATTATACCCCAACAGGGCGAAGTATACAAAGCCCTTATGAAGCAGGCGATACGGAAGACTATTTCTCAAGCTTTTTCCACCGTCTCATTGATGAAGACCCCGGTAAAAACGATACCGTTGTTCATGACAGTCTTAAATTTGAAACACCGGCAGGACGCATAGTTTATGGTGGAGGAGGCATTACTCCCGACCTGACAGTACCCCTCCCGTCTGACCAAAATGCCGAATTATTTAATGCGCTGATAAACAGAGGACTAATCTACCGGTTCGCTTTCGACTATGCCGACAGAAACCGTCAAAAAATCGCTGAATATGAAACCGCCGAAGGTTTCATAAACAGGTTTACCATTGATAAAACAATATTTGACCAATTCATCAGGTTTATCGATGAAAACGGAATTAAATACGAAACCTCAGACGTTGAAAAAACAAGGGAAATGATAAAAAATCATCTGAAAGCATATATCGGCAGAAATATATATGGAAATGATGCTTTCTTTCCTGTTTTTCACAAAAAAGACACAGCATTTAAAGAAGCCGTAAAATTATTGAAAAGCAATGATTATATAGCATCCCTTAAACCTGAGACAGAAGAATGACCATTTGCAGGGTTTGCAACTTCTCTTTTTGTGCCGTGTCAGGATTATCCTAAAGGGCTTTTCTAATTTATCATACCTTAAAAGCCTAATTGCGGTGCAATTTTTTTCATCGCATCAAGCGCTATCGCTGCAAATTCATCTACGGACAATCCGATCTTTTCGCACTCTCTGATGGTTTCACGGTTTACCGAAGCAGCAAAAGCTTTTTCTTTCATTCTTTTGGTGATAGATTTAGGTTTAACACTTTCAAGCTTTTTATCGGGATATACCAGTGCTGTGGCAAATATCAGACCGGTGATTGTTTCGCCGGCAGCCAGTGCATAGTGAAACTTCTTGCTGCGTTCCTGCCCGTGTGAAGCTTCCTCGTTGTGAAGCTTCACAGCCTCGATTAATTCCTCATCCAGCCCCTCATCCCGCAGTATCCTTTCAGCTTCCATGCCATGCAGGGCAGGATCATTCTGTACTATCTCGGCATCAATGTCGTGCAGCAAACCCGCCAAACCCCATTTCTCCCTGTCCTCCCCAAGACGCTCAGCCAAAGCACGCATAACCGCCTCTGAAGCCAAACAATGAGCTATCATTTTATCATTTTTTATTTGTGTCTTGAGCAATTTTAAACCTTCCTCGCGATTCATAGCATAAAAATTTATTCGTAATTAAAAAACTAATTCTCTATTTAAGCCAAATTTTAGAAAACAAAATTAAAATTTTATATGTGACCAAAATTTGTTTTTTTTCTTCCGAAAAAAGCATTATCTTTGTCACAAACTTAAGAAAAAATCATCATTTCTTTCAAAAGGGTTTTTATTTATAAAGAAGAACTGAGAGAACAGGCTCGATGAAGCTCTAGCAACCTTCTCACCGGAGAAAAGGTGCTAAAACCTGCCTTTTAAAGGAATTATAAACTTTAAAACCAAATTAGCATGAAAAATTTCTTTTCTGACTACAGGTTTTTGATACAATGTCGGCCGACAAACGGTCAATCCCGCAACTTTTGGTGTGAACCAACCTTTATGCCATATTATATGTGCATGTTTATGCATATGATGCGAGTTATCTGACCCGTTTTGGTCCGGGAACTTTTGCCTGCCTGCATAAGTGTCTGCAGCAAGATGATGGTAATAATCAAAAAAAACCATCCGGTCTTTTATGTTATTTAATATTTCATGGCACTTATCATGCAAGCAAAAACACCCTGCCTGAGCAGTCATTCAACACTGTTTGTTGCCGGCTGAAAAACCATATTTGCATAAAACTTATGTATGATCGGAACACTTTTATAAATAAAATATTAACAAATAAACAGTAGACGAGATTATGTTATTGAAAGATTTATCAGACGGACGTATTTTGATTCTTGACGGAGCGATGGGCTCGCTCATACAGCAAAAAGCCCCGGAGGAGAAAGACCACAGGGGTTCCGAGCTGAAAGATCACCCCATTAACCTGAAAGGCAATTATGAGTTGCTCAACCTTTATTGCCCCGGGCTGGTATATGATATACACACTTCTTACCTGGTAGCAGGGGCCGACATTATCACTACCAACACATTCAGTGGCAATGCCATTTCACAGAAAGATTACAAAACGGCACAACTGTGCTACAGGATCAACCTGGAAGCAAGCCGGATAGCCGCAAAAGCTGCAAAAAAACACTCATCCCTGAAAAAGCCGAGATTTGTTGCCGGTTGTATAGGACCGACCTCAAAGTCGCTTTCAATGTCATTATATTCCGAAACACACGATAATCAAGCTCCGGCTTTTACCGAACTTACCGCAGCATATAAAGAACAAACCGAAGGACTGATTGACGGTGGTGCTGACATACTGATGATCGAAACGGTTTTTGACACGCTGAATGCCAAAGCGGCTATTTATGCCATCAGTAAGGTATTGCAGGAAAAAAACACAAACATACCTATTATGATATCAGCAACTATTTCGGGAGAATCGGGCAGATTACTTGCCGGGCAAAACATCAGGGCTTTTTATCATTCCGTCAAACATGCCGACCCTTTTGCCATCGGGCTAAACTGCGGTTCAGGAGCAAAAGAGCTCAGCTCTTTTGTTAAAGAGTTGAGAGAAGAAGCATCTTGCTATGTTTCTTTTCACCCGAATGCAGGTATTCCCGACCATGAGGGTAAATATATTCAAAAGCCGGAAAATATGTCAAAAGATGTCGAAAAGATATTAAAAAAAGGAAAAATCAATATCATTGGCGGTTGTTGCGGCACCACACCGGCACATATTGAAGCATTTTCAGAACTGGCACAAAAATATAAGGCTGACAAGCCTTTTACAAAAAAAAGCCATATGGTGCTGGCTGGTTTGGAACCTTTCAAAATTAATAATGACAAAAAGCTTGTTTATATCGGTGAAAAAACGAATGTTTCGGGCTCGGAAAAGTTCTCAAGATTAATAACCTCACAAAATTACAGGGGAGCTGTCGAGCTTGCATACCAACAAATAGAAAACGGGGCAGATATGCTTGATATATGTATGGATGCTGCAGGAGTTGATTCCGACATTGCAATTAAGGATTTCCTGGCACTGCTCGGTGCAAATTCAACACTGGCAAAACTGCCGGTAATGATAGACTCATCGTCATTCAATACTATTGAAACAGCCTTGCAATTTATCCAGGGCAAACCTGTTGTAAACAGCATTTCGCTGAAAGACGGCGAGCAGACTTTTATTGACAAAGCAACACTGATAAAAAACTTTGGTGCAGCGGTAGTGGTAATGTTGTTTGATGAACAGGGGCAAGCAGACACAACCGCAAGAAGAAAAGAGATTGCCGGTAGAAGTTACCGGCTGCTGACCGGTAAAGCAGGCCTTTATCCGGAAAATATTATATTCGATCCCAATATCATGGCTTTGGGAACCGGTATTAACAAGGGTGAAAACCAGGCTATAAGCGTCCTTGAAACCTGCAAATTTATACGTGACAGTTTCCCGAAATGCAGCATCATCGGTGGAATAAGCAACCTATCCTATGCTTTCAGGAAAGCAAGCCGTCCACGTAAAGCACTTCACCGGGTCTTCCTCGAAGCCGCAAATAAAGCAGGCCTTAAGTTTGCAATAATTAACCCCGCTGAAATAAAAAATGACGATGTTCCAGAAAATCTAAAAAATCTTGCAAGATCAGCGATATTTCAGGAAGATTCAAAAGCAATGGAGGAATTATTGAACTATGCCAAATCAGATTCTGCCAAAAAACCTGTTAAAACAAAAAAGTCATGGCGCCAACAAGCTGTTGGAAAAAGGCTTAAACATTCGCTGATAAACGGTATTGACGACTATCTGGAATATGATATCGAATCTGCGGCTGAAAAGTATAAACAACCTTATGATATTATTGAAGAAATTCTGATGCCTGCGATGGAAGAGATAAGTTGTAGATTTGATGAGGGTACGTTGTTTTTGCCTCAGGTGGTAAGAAGTGCATCGGTATTTCAGAAAGCGGTGGATATTCTGCAACCTTTTATGAACCGGGAAGTCGGAAGAAAAAGCCGTCAGAAGGGCAGGGTTGTTCTTGCCACCGTTGAAGGTGATGTACACGATATCGGGAAAAACATTGCGTCAATAGTTTTTCAATGCAACGGTTTTGAAGTAACAGACCTTGGCATAATGGTTCCTGCCGTAAAAATTGCTGAAACGGCACAACAAATCAATGCAGATATTGTAGGGTTAAGCGGGCTTATTACTCCAAGCCTTAGGGAGATGGAAAAAGTGGCAGACCTTCTCGAAAATAAAAGCTTAGAAATGCCACTGCTCGTAGGCGGTGCAGCAACGTCAAAAAAACATACTGAAAAAAATATAACACCATTGTATCGCGGTAAAGTAATGCATGTTAAAGATGCTTCAAAAATCGGTGCTATAGTGAGAAAAATTGTTTAGAAGCAGGGGGAGAAAGCTCATAGCTGTCAAGCTAAGAAAAGGAAATGTATATTTAACTATGATTAAAACAACTAATCCTCATCGGCTTATAAAGTAATACCTTTGTCGAAACATATAGACAGTAGAGTGCACATAGTTTTCACATAGAAATATGCATGCGGAAACTTTATGTGTTATCTCTGTGGCCTATGTACCCACGTGGTTCAAGCAGTTGAATATTTCTGACAACGTATATATTTTTTTGTAATTTTGCGGTCAATTAAAATAATATGGCACGACAGGAAGACATTATAGTTGGCAGGAGGCTGAAAAGCTCATATATCTCAACGGTGGTAAGCATTACGCTGGTGCTGTTCGTTCTGGGATTACTCGGTCTTATCGTGCTTCACGCCAAAAAGATCTCCGACCATTTACAGGAAAACATCGGATTTTCATTAATTCTTGCCGATAATGCCAGACAACCCGACATTATACTGTTGCAAAAAACCCTTGATACAAAGCCTGCCGTAAAATCCACAACATTTATTTCCAGGGAAGAAGCTGCCGAAGAGCTCATGGATGAGCTCGGCGAAGATTTTATAGAATTTCTCGGCTATAACCCTCTTTTCCCTTCCATAGACATCAGGTTAAGAGCAGGTTATACACACCCTGATAGCGTTAAAGTGTTTAAAAATCAACTGAAGGAAAACAGGATAGTAAAAGAAGTTTATTATCAGGAATCGCTTGTACACCTTATCAATGAAAACATAAAGCGAATAGGCGGTGTGTTGCTGTTATTCAGCATTTTGCTGACAATAATAGCTTTTGCACTGATAAACAACACCATACGTTTAAGTGTTTTCTCTAAAAGGTTTTTAATAAAGAGCATGCAACTGGTAGGCGCAACACAGTCATTTATCCGAAAACCTTTTGTCATAAAAGGGATCATTCAGGGAATTATCGGTGCCGTGATCGCAATCGGACTTCTTATCTTCACACTTTACACGGCACAACAACAAATACCCGAATTGCAGGCATTCCAGGATATCAACCTGCTTTTTGCACTTTTTGCATTGGTTATATTTTTAGGAATAATAATCAGCTGGATATCTACTTTTTTTGCTGTGAAAAAATATTTAAAAATAAAAACAGATTATCTTTACTTCTATTAGATATTAGAAAATCATAAACACTATGACCAAAAACAAAGAACCCAGGAAAGTTTTGTTGTTCGACAAACGCAAATATACTTTGATGATAGCTGGTTTACTGATAACTGCTTTAGGTTTCCTGCTGATGATCGGCGGCGGTACTGATGAACCTGCTAAATTTTCTGAAGAAATATTCAGTTTCAGAAGAATAACCCTTGCTCCTATCCTTGTTCTGCTTGGCTTTGCTTTACAGATTTACGTGATCCTGAGTAAAAAAACCGGTGACGCGGAAGAGGATACGGAAAAAAAGAAGTAAACACTTGATTATGCAGGCAAATCCCAAATTTGCACAAGTAAAGGGTGGCAAGCAACTGGCAGTCAACCAAAACTAAAAGTTAAAAACTGATATTTTTCACTTTTGACTTTAATTTTTCAACCCTTCAGTATAGATTAACACATTATTACCTGCAGAAGCGTTATTTTAATATCTTTGCTCGCAATAATTTTCAAAAACAATTTGTTATATTATGAGTTGGCTGGAAGCTTTAATACTTGGCATACTACAGGGTCTGACAGAGTTTCTGCCCGTAAGCAGCAGCGGGCATTTGGAGTTGGGAGGTGCTTTGTTCGGTCTTGAAGACCCGCATGATTTTTTTACTTTTAACATCATTGTTCATGGTGCTACCTTTTTAAGTGTAGTTGTTGTTTTCCGGAGAGACATTGCAAGCCTTGTGGTTAACTTTTTCAGGTTCGAATGGAACCCTGAAATGCGTTTTGCACTGCTTTTATTGGTTTCGGCCGTGCCAACTGCCATTGTGGGCTTGCTTTTCGAAGAACAAATAGAGACCATTTTTGAAGGACGTGTTGTCTTTATAGGTTTTATGTTGCTTATTACAGCCACATTGCTCTTTCTTACCCGTTTTGTGCCAAAAAATGATAAAGACGTTACACTGAAAAGCGCGCTTATAATAGGTATTGCTCAGACCCTTGCCATTTTGCCCGGCATCAGCCGAAGCGGAGCTACCATCAGCACGGCCCTGTTTTTTGGAATAGAAAGAGGAAGAACTATACGTTTCTCTTTTCTGATGGTGCTCATACCTGTTTTTGGTGCTAATTTTTTAAAAATTTTACGCATGTCAGAAGAAGCAACAGCAGGCTCGATGGATGCAGCACCAATGATTATTGGCGCAATAGCAGCTTTTATAGCAGGTGTAATCGCCTGTAAATGGATGCTGAATATTGTCAGAAGAGGAAAAATAGAATATTTTTCCATTTATTGTTTGATCGTAGGATTAACAGCTATAATCGCAGGCAGCCTGAGTATGTGATCTTTAAATCCTTCAAAAAAAACTTCTGATGGAATATTACGAATGGCTTACTGTTTTCAAGATGATATTTAATCTTGCGTAATGGAACAAAAAAACAATCTTTTGAAAGGATCATTGACCAAAGGCACACTCCTGCTTATTGACAAACCTTATAAATGGACCTCCTTCGATGTGGTTAACAAAATGAAAACCCTTCTGCGCTATCAGCTCAACATTGAAAAAATAAAGGCAGGACATGCCGGCACTTTAGACCCTCTTGCCACAGGATTGCTGATTGTATGCACCGGTAAAATGACCAAAAGCCTCGGAGAAATTCAAAATATGGACAAGGAATACCAGGGCACATTCTTTCTCGGTGCAACAACTCCCTCATTTGACCTTGAAACTTCGCCCGACAAAGAATACCCGACAGAACATATTTCAGAAAAAATTATCCATGATGCTGCAAAAAAGCTTACAGGAAACGTCGAACAACTGCCTCCACTGTACTCGGCAAAAAAAATTCACGGCAAACGAGCCTATTCATATGCGAGAAAAGGGAAAAGCGACACACCAATCAAACCTGCCATCGTTAACATTTCACGCTTTGAAATAAACAGGATTGACCTGCCCGAAATTGACTTCAATATTGTGTGCGGTAAAGGCACATACATAAGATCAGTTGCTCGCGACTTCGGTGCTGCACTCGACTCAGGAGCATATCTCAAACGTTTAAGACGTACCAGGATCGGCAAATATCACTTAAATGACGCCCTTACAATAGGTAAACTTGAAGATCTTCTCAATAAAACAAACAATAAACTCTCTGACTTTGATTAAATATGCGTTTTTGAATAATAAACTGATATTACTCTACAGGATCTGTATAATAGCAAGATGTTAAAAATTCATAAATTATTTCACATTTATAAATTTTTATAAACAATATATTATGCATCATTCATGCCAATATACAAAAACCGATATTTTTCAATTCAGAACGGGCTATTGACAAAGGCCTTTTCAAACATTATCTTTGCATATCTTATATTTTTGCCAGTTAAGTTCTGTTCCGTGTAAAAACAAATCAAAAAAATAATTATTTCTGTTTAATTCAACAATTTGAATTTAACGTTGTTTTCAATAATGATGTTGGTTCTAATTGTTTTTCTATTAACATATCAAAAATAATAAAGAGAATGAAGATGAAGTTGTCGGATTTCAGATTAAGTTTACCATCGAATTTAATAGCCCAATATCCTGAGGCCAATCGTGATGATTCGCGTTTAATGATACTCAACAGAAAAAAGCAGACCATCGAACATGGGTTTTTCAGGGACATTCTAAATTACTTTGATGATGGTGATGTAATGGTAGTCAATGACACAAAGGTTTTTCCTGCCCGTTTATATGGCACCAAGGAGAAGACCGGTGCAAGGATTGAGGTTTTTCTGCTCAGGGAGCTAAACCGTGAAGCCCGGCTATGGGATGTATTGGTTGACCCTGCCCGGAAAATAAGAATAGGCAACAAACTCTATTTCGGCGAAGACGAAAGCCTTGTTGCCGAAGTCATTGATAATACCACATCGAGAGGTCGTACAATCAGATTTCTTTTCGACGGTTCCTACAGTGAATTTAAGAAAACCATTGAATCGCTCGGTGAAACGCCTTTGCCCAAGCACATACTAAAAAGGGAAGTAGCACCCGAAGATAAAGAACGTTATCAAACGATCTTTGCAAAAAAAGAGGGAGCCGTCGTGGCACCCACAGCTGGTATGCATTTCAGCCGCGAACTTATAAAAAGGCTTGAAATCAAGGGTGTCACTTTTACCGAAATAACATTACATGCCGGGCTGGGAAATTTCAGAAGCATAGACGTAGAAGACCTCAGTAAGCACAAGGTGGATTCAGAACAATTTGCCGTAGAAGAAAAAACCACTGAAATAATAAACCATGCAAAAGAACAGCGAAAAAAAATATGCGTGGTAGGTACTACTACAATGAGAGCATTGGAATCGTCGGTATCCATAACCGGATACCTGAAACCCAACGAAGGATGGACCAACAAGTTTATTTATCCTCCTTATGATTTCAAGGTAGCAAATTGTATGATAACAAATTTTCATTTGCCCCAATCTACCCTTATGATGATGGTAGCAGCTTTTGCAGGGCATGACTTCCTCATGAAAGCATACAAAAAAGCTATCAATGAAAAATACAAATTTTTTACCTACGGCGATGCCATGCTGATTATATAATATTTATAATGGCTGAAAAAGCAGTACTAATAACAGCAGGAGGAAAAGGTCAGCGAATAAATTCGGAAACCCCGAAACAATTTATCGCTATCAATGGAAAACCTATATTAATACACTCCATAACACCTTTTCTTAAGTATGCTCATGATATTGAGATCTGTCTTGTTCTTCCTGAAAACCTTATATCACAATGGCAAGAGCTTTGCAAAAAACACAAATTTCATCATAAGCATTTGATAATTCCGGGCGGGCCTACCAGGTTTCATTCCGTCAAAAACGGATTGAAATACATATCCGACAATTGTATAGTAGCCATACACGACGGCGTACGCCCGCTGGTCAGTGGCAAAACAATCGCAAGGGTATTTGATCATGCAAAAAAGTTCGGAAATGCAATACCTGTAGTTGACATCAATGAGTCGGTCAGATTAGTGGAAGGGGCCGACAGCAGGCACTGTGACCGCAGCAAACTGAAAATCGTACAGACCCCACAGGGGTTCAGATCTGAATATATTAAAGCCGCCTACAATCAAAATTACAGGGAAAGTTTCACTGATGACGCATCGGTGCTCGAATCAAAAGGTGAAAGGATCTTTCTTGTAGAAGGCAACAGGGAAAATATCAAAATCACTTTGCCGGGCGATATTGCACTTGCAAAGGCTCTTCTCAAAAGGTAACAACAGCAATTGGATTTTTGACAACAATAGTGGCCGGTTAAAATTGCCGGATTTATGATTTCCTTTTGCGAAAAAACCTCACCCGACAACTAATAATCAGGTATTCAGTTCGATTGAGAAATAAGCGGAACAGGCTGATCAACCGCTTCACCCAGTAATGTAGCCGATGTGCATTCCTTGATTTTTACATTAACATAAGTGCCGGGCTCCCAGCCCTCATCTTTAAATACAACAACCTTATTCTGCGAATTCCTGCCCATTAAGTTTTTTTCCGATTTCCTGGAAACCCCCTCCACAAGAACTTCAAAAACCTTTCCTGTATCACGCTTATTACTTTCATGAGATAATTTCCGTTGCAACCCGATTATTTCTTCAAGCCTTCTTTTTTTGACATCTTCAGGCACATCATCGGTAAAAGATCTCTCTGCAGGCGTTCCGGGTCTTTCCGAATATCTGAACATATATGCAAAGTCAAATTTTGCCTCTTCCATCAATTTTAATGTTTGCCGGTGGTCTTCTTCGTTCTCCCCGCAAAATCCGGCAATAATATCGGTAGTAACCGAACATTGCGGTATGGCCTTTCTGATTGCAGCGATCCTTTCCATATAGGATTCAACGGTATATTTGCGGTTCATCCTTTTCAAAACAGCATTGCTGCCTGATTGAACCGGCAGGTGTATTGAACGGCATATATTTGCATTACTACCAATTGTTTCTATAAGCTCATCGGATAAATCTTTCGGGTGTGAAGTGGCAAAACGTATTCTTAGGGAAGGAGACAAGCCCGCTACTTTTTCAATAATACGGGGAAAGGTTATTGTTTCACCGCCGTAATGACATTTCCAAAGGTATGAATTGACATTTTGCCCCAGCAGGGTGATTTCACGGTAGCCTTGTTCATAAAGCTCTTTGGCTTCCGAAATGATAGTTTCAGGATCGCGGCTTCTTTCTTTGCCCCTTGCACCGGGTACTACACAATAGGAGCATAAATTCTCACAACCGCGCATTATGGAAATAAATGCCGAAACACCATTGGAAGCATACCTGACAGGCGTGACATCAGCATAAGTCTCTTCGGTTGACAAAATAACATTTATGGCTTTTTGACCGCTTTCAACTTCACGTATCAGCTCAGGCAAATTACGGTAAGCATCAGGGCCGGCTACCAGGTCAATCCGCATACCAATATTCGCCTCCTCCAAAAGCGATTCTTTCATACGCTCTGCCATACAACCCAATACTCCTACCACCATACCGGGATTAGCAGCCCTTAAAGATTTCAATTGCTTCAACCGCTTCAAAACCCTTTGCTCGGCATTGTCACGTACCGAACAGGTGTTGAGAAAAACAACATCCGCCTCTGAAACGCTATCAGATATTTGATAACCGCTGTCATTCATTATGGATAATACTATCTCGCTGTCGGAAAAATTCATCTGACATCCGTATGTCTCTATATATATTTTTTTTGTCATATTTCCTTTAAAAATATTATCTGCCTTAGCTTAAGCCAAACAAAGATACTTAATTTCAACGCTTAAAAAATTAAAAATTTTATTAAAGTTGCGATTAATAAAAAACCTTTTGTTTTCTTTGCAACCTGAAAAACACATATATGTTTTTTAATAATTTTCATTCATAATAACCGTTAACCAAAAATGATTTCAATAATAATATTATGACAAAAAACCTGGTAATAGTTGAATCGCCGGCAAAAGCCAGAACCATTGAAGGATTTTTAGGCAAGGAATATCTTGTAAAGTCGAGCTACGGTCATGTACGGGATCTTTCCAAAACCAAGCTGGGAGTGGATATCGAGAATGATTTCAAGCCCGATTATGAGATACTATCCGACAAGAAAAAGATCATAAACGAGTTAAAAAAAATATCAAAAGATGCCGGGACGGTATGGCTTGCAACGGATGAAGACCGTGAGGGTGAGGCTATTTCATGGCATCTGGTGGAGAGTTTGAAGCTTGATGAACAAAAATACAAGCGTATAGTATTTCATGAGATCACACCTGCTGCCATAAAAGATGCCATTAAAAATCCGCGTAAGATAGATGACAATCTGGTAAATGCCCAGCAAGCCAGGCGCATTCTTGACCGGCTTGTCGGGTTTGAGCTTTCACCATTACTATGGAAAAAAGTAAAACCTTCGCTTTCAGCCGGCAGGGTGCAGTCGGTAGCCGTAAGGCTTATTGTTGAACGTGAAAGGGAAATAGAGAATTTCACACCCGAATCCTCATACAAGATAACAGCATATTTTCATACGGATGGAGAAGAGCAAAAAAACAGCTTCAGAGCGGAGCTTTCACGTAGGTTTAAGACTAAAAATGAAGCGCAGGAATTTTTGAAATCATGTAAGGGAGCCACATATAGTGTTGCGAAGACGGAAACCAGGCCTTCAAAAAAATCGCCGGCAGCACCTTTCACAACATCCTCATTGCAACAGGAAGCAAGCCGTAAACTCGGGTTTACGGTAGCACGTACAATGGCCGTTGCTCAAAGACTCTACGAATCAGGTAAAATAACCTATATGCGTACCGACTCCGTAAACCTGTCGAACACAGCAATAGGTATGGCAAAAAAAGTAATCTCCGGTCAATTCGGCGAAAAATATGTCAAAACACGCAAATATGCAACCAAATCAAAAGGAGCCCAGGAAGCACACGAAGCTATCCGGCCGACTTATCTCAACGTTGAAAAAATAAAAGGAAGCCCCGAAGACCAAAAACTATACGAGTTGATATGGAAAAGAACAATAGCATCTCAAATGAGCGATGCTCTGATAGATAAAACCAACGTCACAATCGGCATATCAACTTCCGGTTACAAATTCCAGGCATCGGGAGAAGTGCTTAAATTTGACGGATTCTTAAAAGTATATATTGAATCGAACGACGAAGAGGAAGATACAGAAACAGGAGTTTTACCGCCATTAAAGGAGTCGGAAAAACTCCATCCGGACAGGATCATGGCAACAGAAAGATTTTCCAAGTATCCTCCCCGCTACAACGAAGCAAGCCTGGTAAAAAAGCTTGAAGAGCTGGGAATCGGAAGACCCTCAACATATGCACCCACAATTTCAACCATACAAAAACGCAACTACGTGATAAAAGAAAACAGGGAGGGTCAGGAACGTCCTTATACATATATGCAACTCGAAAACGGCAATATTACAGAAACCAAAAAAACCGAACGAACAGGAGTTGAAAAGAATAAATTATTCCCTACCGACCTGGGTTTAGTGGTCAATAAATTCCTTACCGAATATTTCAGTGATATTCTGGATTATAACTTCACGGCAAGTCTTGAAAAGAAATTTGATGACATTGCGCATGGAAATTATCAATGGACAAAAGTGGTTGATGATTTTTACCACCCGTTTCACGACAAAATAGAGCACACCGAAAAAAGATCGGCAAGGTTTTCAGGAGAAAGGCTGCTTGGTAAAGACCCTGCAACTGGCAGGAATGTTTATGCGAAAATAGGAAAATACGGTCCTATGATACAAATAGGTGATGCCGAAGAAGAGGAAAAGCCGAAATTTGCTTCTGTATTAAAACACCAAAGGCTGGAAACCATTACTTTGCAGGAGGCACTTGATCTTTTTAAACTACCACGCAATCTGGGTGAATACGAAAATAAAGAGATCGTTGTTTCTATCGGCAGATACGGGCCATATATAAGATTTGACGATAAGTTTTTTTCTTTGCCAAAAGACGATGACCCTTTTAGCGTTACACAACAAAGGGCGATCGAAATAATTGAGGAAAAAAAAGAATCAGCCAGGAAAAAGATAATCAAAAGCTTTGATAATGATCCGGAAATGCAAATTCTCAAGGGGCGCTGGGGCCCTTATATATCATACAAAGGCAACAATTTCAGGATACCCAAAAGCACGGATCCTGAAACACTTACTTACAAAAAATGTTTAGAGTTGACAAAACAGGCAACTTCCGGCAAAAAATCCCGTACAAAAAGAAAAAAACCTGCTGATAAGAAAAAAAAGTAGATTAAAAATCACAGCATTGTCATGGAATTAACTGACTTTCTGGAGCCTGTTAGCAAAAACTCCTTACATTTACCTGAGAATAGCCATCCGTTGGCTTTATCAGAAACCATCACATCCTATTACGAAAAGGGTCAGTTTCCCAACCTTGATGGTGCCGATCTGGCACTTATCGGGATCAAAGAAGACCGAAATGCCTTTAACAATGCAGGATGCAGGCTTGCGCCCGATCATGTCAGAAAATATTTCTACAGATTGTTTAATGGCAATTTCAAAGCAAAAATTGCAGACCTGGGTAATATTATACCCGGAGAAACGGTAGAAGATACATACTCAGCCGTAAAATTCGTTATTGCATCAATAATTGAAAACAACGTCATTCCCGTTATCATTGGTGGCAGCCAGGATTTAACCTATGCCAATTACCTTGCTTATGAATCTTTAGGTCAAATAATCAATATTGTTACGGTAGATTCATCTATTGATCTGGGTACGAAAAAAGATAAAATAAATAACAACAGTTATCTCAGTGCCATTTTCACACACAAGCCGAATTATCTGTTCAATTTTACCAACATAGGTTACCAGACCTATTTTGTTGATCAGGATGCTTTGGAACTGATGGACAAGCTATATTTCGATGTTTACCGCCTTGGTCATGTGCGCCAGAATATCGAAGAAGTAGAGCCTATAGTGCGCAACGGTGATATGCTATCATTTGATATTTCAAGTGTCAGGCAGTCTGATGCCCCTGCCACTTCCAGTGCATCACCCAACGGCTTTTTTGGTGAAGAGGCATGCCGGATAGTAAGATATGCCGGATTAAGTGATAAGCTTTCCTCAATAGGGTTTTATGAGCTCAATCCCGTATTTGACAAAGGCGAACAATCCGCTCACCTTGTAGCACAAATGATATGGTACTTCACAGAAGGGTTTTATAACCGCAAAAATGACTTTCCGGTTAAAGCCGATAAAGATTCAAAAAAATATATCAAATATGTGGTATCAATGAAAGATTTTCAAAATGAAATAACCTTTTACAAAAGTAAGATCAGCGACTGTTGGTGGATGGAAGTCCCCTGCCCCTCCGGAATGCAAACAAAATACGACCGCCAACATCTTGTGCCATGCTCCTATAAAGATTATCAGACTGCCTGCAACGAAGAGATCCCCGATAAATGGTGGCAGGTTTACCAAAAATTCCTCTGAGGCAAACAATGAATCCTGGCCTGTAGCATAAACTTCTTGTTTATTGAAAATTTCAGGTGATTTTGCATAAACCGGCTTGATAATTAATATGAATTTTTGCAAATTTACACTGTTTATATCATTTTTCTTATTAAACCCGAATCTGATGGCACGCTTCGTAATAAGTGATATACACGGCGCATATAAAGCTCTTTTACAATGTTTTGAACGTTCAGGTTTCGACAAAAACAAAGACCTTTTAATCTGCCTTGGTGATGTATGCGACGGCTATACCCAGGTAAAAGAGTGTTTTGATCACCTTCTGACGGTAAAAAACCTGGTATATCTCCTGGGAAATCATGACTTATGGTGCCTTGACTGGGCAAAAACCGGAAATACACCCGATATATGGCTTAGCCAGGGAGGGTCTTCCACAATCAACAGCTATAAGGGCTCATTTGATGCAGAGCATTATAAATTACTGAAAAATGCAAAATGGTATTACTTAATTGATAACATGATGTTCGTTCACGGCGGTTTTGATACCGGCAGGACTCTTGAAAAGCAAACCATCGAAACATTTGCCTGGGATCGAAGCCTGGTCTTTGAAGCATATACAAAAAAAACTTCAAAGAAAATAATTACCGGTTTTGATAAGGTTTTTGTCGGTCATACACCGACGATTAATTTCAACTCTCAGGTACCGATCCGTTTTTGTGAAGTGTTGCTTACAGATACAGGCGCAGGCTGGGGACAGAAACTAAGCATGATAAATATTGATACGGGCAAGGTTTTCCAAAGCGACCCGGTATTTAATCTATATCCCTACGAAAAAGGCAGATAAAAAACAAATGATCCCAATATTCCGACCGGCTGTGAGTAAAAGCAATATCACCTCTAACCGCAACGTCGTATACCAGGTTAAGATCATCATAATGCAAAATAACCGCGATCATAAAACGTAATAGGGAAAAATCTAATCTTGACGGAATCACCTGCTCTTCAGCTCATTTATAAGCATCCTAGGAATGCGCTTTTTTCGTTCCCGAATGAAAGTCTTGAATTCATCGTCGGTCAAGGAAGCCTTATCCATGATAAGTAATTTTATGGCAAAAGGAAAAGTAATTAACGACAACATATCGACAAAAAACTGTGTGGGATTGGTTCTGCGAATATTCCCCTTTCTTGCCTCGTCAATAAGCTGCTGGGTAAATTTTTCCGTGCCGTATAAATAACTTATTGATTCCATCTTTGTGATCTTCTCCCAGCTGCGGTGAAGAATAGCCATAACAAAAGATACAAGTAACGGGGTTTCAAGGAGTATATCAATATATTCTGCCACGTATTGCTGTATCTTCTCTTCAAGGCTCAGATCAGAATCAAGTATCTCTATAAGCTTTTTGGTATTCTCCTTCATTAATTTTGAAAAAATCGCATTAAACAAATTTTCCTTGGTTCTGAAGTAATAGTTCAGAAGAGCCAGGTTAATATTAGCTTTTGCAGCAATATCCCTGACGCTGGTACGGTCAACGCCTTTTTCAAGAAAAAGCTCCGTAGCAGCATCAAATATCTTTTGTTCGGTGTTCTTTTGCCTTGTCATTTGTTTCTTATGTTAAATAATGAAAAATTTTCCACAAAACCTTTCAAAAATAAGAAATATTTTGTTTAAAACAAAGTTTAAAACAAAGTTTATGATAATTTAATTTCTGCTGACAATGGTCAAGCTATAAAATATTATTACAAAACATGATGAAAAAAACATACAACCTTCATTAAAATATTTATTTTTGTCATTTAACAAAAAAATATGGTTACTACCAATTTATTTGCAAATTTCTCAACCAGACGTTTACTTTTTTTATCAGCACTTTCGGGTATTTTGCTTGTCATGAGCTGGCCGGCACGCGGCTTTCCGTTTATCATCTTTTTTGCTTTAATTCCATTATTTATAATTGAAGAAAGCATACTGCAAAACAAAAAAGAAGTTTCGGCAATCAGGTTTTTACTTTATTCATGGCTGACGTTTTTTATCTGGAACCTATTTAAGACATACTGGATAGTTTTTTCCACCATAACGGGTGCAATATTGGCTGTATTCATAAATTCCTTTTTCATGGCAATACCTTTATTCATTGTACACCTTGTAAGGAGAAAAACACAGCTTAAGTTCAGCCTGCTCCCGTTTATTGCCTTATGGCTGACTTTTGAATACCTTCACATGAACTGGGAACTAAGCTGGAGCTGGCTGAACCTTGGTAATGTATTTGCAAGATATCCACAATGGATACAATGGTACGAATATACAGGAGTGCTTGGCGGTACTTTATGGATAATTATAATGAACCTGCTCTTTTTTAATATTGTAAAACTTATATCAGGACATCCGTTCGAGAAAAGATTTAAGAACTTCATCATATATGCAACAATATCTTTTTTTGTAATACCTTCGGTTGTTTCTTTTGCAAAGTATCATAGTTATAATGAATATTATGATCCGGTTGAAATTTTAATTGTTCAGCCGAATTTTGATCCCTACGACCGTGCCGGCACACTCAAAGAGATTACTGAAAGGCTTGATCTGATGCTTGGTGAGGCTGAAAAGCACCTTACCTCAGAAACTCAGTTCCTACTGTTTCCTGAAGGTTCATTACCCGAAAATATTAATCTGAGCCAGACCGAAGATCATATTTCAATAAACAGGATACTCGATTTTTTATCGAATTACGACTCTTTGTATCTTATAACCGGTGTTATGGCATACGAGTTATACGGATCTGATCCCGATGCTTCGCCAACAGCACGCAAATTAAGCGGAACAATGGAATATTATGATGTCTTCAATGCTGCCCTTATGATTGATAAAGATGCTGACTACCGGTTTTATTCAAAATCCAAACTTGTACCCGGCGTAGAACGAATGCCATATTTCTGGCTGTTCAAACCGCTTAAAAATCTTATAATCAGGCTTGGAGGAATACCGGGCAGTATGGGTACGTGGGAAAATCAAAAACCTTTTCATACAAATGATTCAACAAGAGTTTTCGTTGCAATATGCTATGAATCTATTTATGGTGAATATATTAACAAATTTATCCTGCAAAATTCAGAACTTATTTTTATAATTACCAACGACGGCTGGTGGCGCGACACTCCCGGCTACAGGCAACACAACCAATATGCACGCCTCAGGGCCGTGGAAACCCGACGAGCAATCGCAAGGGCAGCAAGTACAGGAATATCTTCATTCATTAATCAAAAAGGCGACATTATAGAAGCATCATCATGGAATGAAATGACATCCCTCAGAAACAGCCTGAATAAAAATCAAAAAATAACCTTTTATACGTTCTACGGAGACTACCTGGGAAGATTCGCATCATTCATAACATTATTAATGATATTATATATAACGGTTCAACTTTTCCTCTCGAAAAAAAAGAATTATTTGTCATAATACCATTTAAAAAACCCGCAGGTGTTTGATACTGCATCATCAACCGGTATAAACCGATAATTGAGAATATTGCTGATCTTATCATTGGAATATAAGACTTTTTTATTTACAAAATGTGCTATCTCTTTTGTTATCAAAGGTTTACGCCCTGTAAACAAACTCTTTAGCCATTCCAGCCTCCATATTATTCCGGCCAGAATTTTCCCTGCACGGTATTTTGGAACAGCTGTTCCATAACAATTTGCAACCTTGACAAACAGCTCTTTATATGAAACATTTTCGCTATTAATAATAAACCGTTCATTTTTAATATCACTGTTCATAAGTTTTACCATTATTGCCGCAACATCCCTCACGTCAACAAAACCCGTTACTCCTCCGGTATATATCTTTAAACCTTTCAATAAAAACTTGAAAATCAAACCACTTGATCTTGAAGGATCGCCGGGTCCAATAATTATGGAAGGGTTGACCATAACCATATCCAGACCTTCTTCCGAGCCCCTCCAGATTTCACGTTCTGCACCGAATTTACTAATGGCGTAATAGGTGTTATGAGGCGATGTCTTCCATAAAAAGCTCTCATCAACAACTTCTTCCTTCTCGGGTAAGCTCAATGATGCGATACTGCTGCAATGACAGATCTTTTCAACATTCTCTCGCAATGCAACGTTTACAAGATTGGCAGTACCTTCAACATTGACTTTATGCATTTCAGCCCTGTCAGACGGCGCATAAGAAACCAATGCGGCACAGTGATATATCTTTTTAACACCAGCTACAGCTTCACGCAAGCTGTAAAAATCATTCAGATCGCCTTCAATCCATTCTATCTTGTCAAATAATACACGGTGGTCATCCGGTCTGTACCATTCGAAAACTTTTTCAACCCAAAATGTCGAACCCGACGCCCGCTTAAAAACACGTACGTTTTCACCCCCCAAAACCAACTCCAGCAGCAAATGAGAACCGGTTAATCCCGTACCTCCTGTTACTAATATCATATATCCGTTTTTTTATGCAAAAATAATCCGATTACTTAACTACAATGAGATAATGACTTACGGCACTAAAGATATAAAAATAAAACCGTCTGAAACAAGATGTGCAAATCTTTGTAAAAATAAACCAACTATACAGCAAAAAAATAAGTTGATATTTTTATTAAAAAAGAATCTTTTGTTTGATGTAATAAAAAAATTATTAATTTAGATTTAGTATTTTTCGTTTAAAACCGATTAATACAGATCCTTCAATTTTTTAAATCAACCATGATTTAGAACATTATTTTTTCAACCAACAAAATATATTATGTGCTATGAAGTTTCGAATAATTACTTTTATTTTATTTCTTGCCGTAATCCGTTTCTCATCTTTTGGTTCCCTTACGGGCGAAAAAGACATTATGGCAAAAGCCGGCAGGCGGCATTTATACCCAATAAGGGACAATGGGATGATGAAGCAAGGTTTTTAACAAGGACGGGATGCATGGACGCATGGATAACAGACAATGGTATTGTTTTTGACTTTTCATTATCGACGGTAAAGCGGACCGGTCGGATAAATCAGGCCGGCAAAGGGATATAATTTTCAGAGATTCCGAAAAACTGCATCGCTATGGTCATGTAGTAAAGATGAATTTTGTCGGTCCGGATAATACTCAACCCCTATTCATGTCTCACAACAGCTGACTACCCGCTATCACTACTTTTTGGGAAACGATCCTTTCCGCTGAACCCAACATGTGCCATTATACGGGGAAATAATGGTTGAAGGCGCATTTGGCATTGATGCAGGCATTGATGTCAGATATTACTTCGAACCCGAAGGATTACGTTATGATTTTATAGTACATCCCGAAGCCCGTGTTGAAGATATCAAATTCACCCTCGAAGGTGCAGACGATGTTTGGCTTAACGGCAAAGATGAGATTGTCATGTTGACAAGCCTTGGGGAAGTCCGTCACAAAGGTCTGCTGGCATACCAGGAAATAGACGGCAAGAAAACAAAAGTGCCCGGAAAGTTTCATCAGAATAAAAATGGCGAAATAGGTTTTCGAGTTCACAGAAAAGATGATACACAGCCTCTTATCATTGACCCCTTAATAGCCTCCACATTTCTCGGAAGGAATATTACTGATCAGGCCTATAGCCTTGAACTTGATTCAGAAAGCAATGTATATGTGACCGGACAGACAAATTCAGCTAACTTTCCTACTACTCCGGGTGCATACGATGAAACCTTTAATAATAAGCGGGACGTATTCGTCAGCGTCTTGAATTCAGACCTGAGCGATCTGCTCTACTCTACATTTTTAGGCGGTGAAGAGAAATATCTGGCTTTGAGCCTTGCCCTCGACAACGATGATAACGTTTATGTGGCGGGTAAGACCGAGTCGGAATTCTTCCCCACTACACCGGGTGCATATGACGTGACCTGCAACCTTGGCGGTGATGTTTTCGTCAGCGCCCTGAGCCCCGACTTAAGCGAACTTCTCTATTCTACATATCTCGGAGGAAGCCCATGGTGGGAAATAGGCAACAGTCTTACTTTTGATTCCGAGGGTAATGTATATTTAACCGGGGAAACAAGGTCAGGTAATTTTCCTGCTACCCCGGGAGCATATAATGTAACGCATAATGGTGGTGACTGGGATGCTTTTGTCAGCGCTTTTAGCCCCGACTTAAGCCAGCTACTCTATTCAATATTTCTCGGCGGAAATCATGACGATCATGGTTACAGCATTGTTCCCGATTCTGAGGATAATGTCTATCTGACAGGAATGACAAGATCGGTCAACTTCCCCACAACACCTGAAGCTTTTTATACGTCATTTAACAATTGGAAGGACGTTTTTGTCAGTGTATTTAGTTCAGACTTAAGCCAGCTCTTATATTCTACATTTCTCGGCGGAGATGGTTCGGATTATGGTTATAGCCTTGATTTTGATTCTGCGGGTAATGTATATCTGACAGGAAAGACAGGTTCGCAGGATTTCCCGACAACACCGGGGGCATATAATGAAACATATAATGGAAGTCCTGCCGATGTTTTCATCAGTATCATGAATCCTAACTTAAGCGGTCTTCTGTATTCGACGTTTTTTGGCGGAAGTCATTCTGAAGAGGCAAGAAGCCTTGCCTTTGACAATGAGGGTAATTTATTTCTGACAGGATGGACATACTCCGATGACTTCCCTGTAACACTGGGAGCATATGATCAGAACCACAAATATATTGACGTTTTCATAAGTAAATTTAGCAGTGGCTTTTTACCCACATATACACTCACAATTGTCGCAAACCCTGAAGAGGGCGGTATTGTTGAAGGTGGAGGTGCCTACATTGAAGGCGAAGAAGTCGAAATTTCTGCCATAGCAAATGAAGGCTGGCAGTTCATTAACTGGACAGGCGATACTGAAAATGTTGACTACCCGGAGCAAGCAACAGCTAATGTTACAATGCCGGCTCAAGACATTATGCTTAAAGCTCAATTCGAATTTATCGATGCGGTAAAAGATATATCCGGCATTGAAATAAAAGTATTTCCAAATCCTTCACGAAACATGTTTACCATTGAAGCAAACGTAATGATCAATCATATACTTCTGATAGATATCAATGGTCAGGTAATAAAAAACGTTACTGCTGATGCGCCAAAAACTGAAATCAATGTAGAGAACATCAGGTCAGGAGTTTACTTTATACAAATTCATACTGCCTCAAACATATTAACAAAAAAGGTGCATATAGTACGCTAAATAACCGGCAAAAAATTGTTCTTTGTACAGAAAGCTGAAATACAAACACCTGAAGCAGCTTAAAAACCTTTTTGTCTGTCGTAACCACCAGCACTTTTGCCGGATTGAAACAAATGGAGTCCTGAATACCCATCAGCTTCTTTTTTCATTTTTAAATTTTTGATCCCAAATAGCATATGGGTAAAAATTATTTCTTATATTGCAAAAACATCTCAATCTGTTCAATATGAATAATTCTTTAACAATAGCTAAAGTAAGGGGTATAAAAATCAGGCTTCATATATCATGGATTCTGGTACTGGCGGTACTGACATATGCACTTGCCACCGGATTTTTTCCCTTACGATATGAATTTGATACAATAACTAACTGGGTTCTTGGAGCTTCATCAGCTTTATTGCTTTTCGTATCGGTGTTTATTCATGAGCTTGCGCACAGCGTGATCGCCCAAAAGAAAGGTCTGGGAGTAAGAAGTATTACATTATTTTTCTTTGGAGGACTGGCAAATATAGAATCAGACCCTGAAAAACCGCTGGTAGAATTCAAAATTTCAATCGGCGGACCCCTGGCAAGCCTTGGACTGGGGGTTCTTTTCTATTTTCTTTATATTGCCGACTTCGGATTATATCTTACCCCTTTGTTTGACTATCTTTCAAAGATCAACTTCATGCTGGCAATTTTTAATATGATACCGGCTTTCCCGCTTGACGGCGGAAGAGTTTTCAGATCGATATTATGGGCATACCTGGACGATCAGAAAAAAGCAACCAGGATGGCTTCAAACTCTGGAAAAATATTTGGCGGTATTCTTATTGCACTCGGAATTGTTCTTTTCCCTTCAGGCATATGGTTTGTATTTATGGGTCTGTTCCTTATGTTCCTTGCAGAAACAGGCTATAAACAAGTACTTATCAAATTTGCCCTCAACAAAATCAATATCAAGGAACTGACTTCCGAAAGACCTCTGATAAACCCCGACTGGACTATTGATGAATACCTGCAATGGTGCCGTAAGGAAAACGCATTGGCAGGAATAGCAAAAAAAGGTGACGATTATTTTGCAGTGGAATTAAGCAATCTGCAAAAAATAAACAAAAAAACGAAAGAGACCCCTCTTATAAAATCCATAATGACCAAAACAAAGACAGTAGACCCTGAAAAAGATGAACCATTTAAATTATTCAAAGAAATGCAAACTAACAACATTGGTATAATGCCGGTCATTGAAAACGGTGATTACATTGGTATAATATCAACTGATTCTTTTTACAGGCTCATTAAAGTTATCAATTTGCAGGAAAAATTATCAGAATCATTCCCTGATATAATTAAGCCCGCTAATAATAATAGTGATTAAAATTTTTTTTATAATTGCAATTTTAAGTTACTTGAATTTCTAAATTGAAATTTAGTTGCCATTTGTGTTTTGAAAATTACTCACAGTGTGTTTAATTATATTGCGTTCGTTGTCTCGCTCTGCTCGGCAGTGAATTGTTATAATCCATTTTAGAATTTTAGGAGTTGTATAAAAATTAAAAGAAAAAACAATATGAAGAAAGGAATAAAAGGTGTATCATTAAAGATGGTTTCCGATTCAGCGGTAGAAAAAATACACAATGCCAGCGTAGAGTTGCTTGAATATCCGGGTATTTACAGTGAGTCGGATCTGATCTTGGAGGTTTTCAAAAAGGGCGGCGCACAGGTTGACCTTGACCTGCGGGTAATAAAAATCCCGAAAGAGATGGTAGAGGAATCTCTGAAGCTAGCCCCGGAGTCTTTTGTACTATATGGCCGTGATCCGGCATTTGACATGTTACTGGAGCCGGGTATGGTTTATTTTGGTTTGGGTGGTTCGCCCGAGCCATATATCTGGGATTACAATGAAAATAAAAAGCGCCGTCCTTCGAAAAAGGATATGGTAGAATGTACGAGGCTGGGTGAAGCGCTTAAAAATATAGATTTCATAGGTTCAATATGCTGTGCCGGTGATAAACCCGAAGATCTTCAATTGTTTCATGAGTATGATGCGCTATTACGCAACACCAACAAACCTTTGCTTTATAGTGCACCAAGTCGCTTTCACACTCAAAAATTCATTGAAATGGCTGCTATAGCCAGTGGTGGCGAAGACAAGTTACGTGAAAGGCCCTCCATTGGTATTTTTACCGAAACGGTATCGCCTATGAAGGTTGGTAAATACAGCGACGGCACCATTGATGCGGCCGAAATGGGAATACCCGTAATAGTGGCTTTAGCTCCGATGATGGGTGCTACCAGTCCGGCAACAAAAGCGGGAACGCTGGCACAAGGCAACGCTGAAGCACTGTTTGGAGTAGTACTGGCACAACTGGTAAAACCCGGAGCCCCGGTATTATACGGACCGGGAACAGGAACATTCGACATGGCAGTATCCCAATACTCATACGCCAGCCCCGAACAAGCAGCAGCCCGTGCAGTAGTGGCACAACTGGGCGAATACTACAAACTGCCTACCTATAACCTCGGAGGTGCAACAGAAGCAAAAATGCCCGACGCCGAAGCCGGCGCCCAAGCTATGATGGGTATGCTACTGAACGCATTGTCAGGAATAACCCTGACAAAAGTCCTCGGAACACTGGCAAGCGGAATGTATGGCGCCAAAGAAATGCTCCTCATTTGCGACGAAATAGCCCATATGGTTAAAGAAGTCCTGAAAGGTATTAAAATTAACGAAGAAACACTTGCACTCAATATTATTAAAGATGTGGGGTTCAAAGGAAGCTTTTTAAGCCACGACCATACATTCGAAACATTCAGAAATGAATTCTTTTTTCCCAACCTCTTCAAAAGACAATCAATAGATGCATGGGAAAAAACCGACAAAAAAAACATTCTGGATGTCGCACATCAAAAAGTCAACGATATGCTTGATACCTTAAAGCCTGTTGAACTACCCGGCAGCGCAGATGAAGAGCTTAAAAAAGTGCTCGCAGATATTGAAAAATCTTATTCGAAAAAATAAATAATCATGATCTTATACCAATGATATCTTTATGATTAATCATCAACAACCATAAACTACGGGAGGTAATTATGAAAAAAAGAAGTTTTATGATGCTGTTATCAATAGTTTTATTGCAAATAATCCCATTGGGCAGCACTTTTTCACAAGACGGGTTAAAAGTTTTTATTTCTGTAGACATGGAGGGTGTTGCCGGTGTTGCAGCAAGTGACCAGGTCAGGGTTGACGGCAGAGATTATCATATGGCAAGAGTTTGGACTACCAGTGAGGCCAACGCAGCGATTGAGGGCGCTCTTGATGCGGGCGCCACTGAGATAGTGGTTAACGACTCACATGGTCAGATGCGCAATATTATTGCCGATGAGCTTAATCCTGCTGCACGTTTGATAACAGGGTCCCCAAAACCACTTGGCATGATGCAGGGAATTGATGATACTTTTGATGCAGCCGTTTTTATAGGCTATCATGCCCGTGCCGGCACAATTGACGGCGTGTTGGACCATACTTACTTCGGCGCAGCCGTATATTCGCTACGTATAAACGACCTGGAAGTGGGCGAATCGGAATTAAACGCATTCATCGCAGGCCATTTTGGAGTACCGGTAGTTATGATAGCAGGCGACCGTGCAGTGTGCGAACAGGTCAGAGAAATATTAGGCCCTAATATCATAACAGCAGAAGTTAAGGAAGGTATCGGAAGAACTGCAGCCAATACACTTGTTCCGTCAGAAGCGCAAAAGAAAATAAGGGAGAAGACAAGAATTGCCATAGAAAACAGGGGCGAAATAGAACCATTCTTACTGTTAAGCCCATATAGATTTGAAATTGATTTTCTATACAGCTATCAGGCTGCTGCAGCAGAGCTGGTGCCGGGAGTGGAACGCATTGCAGCACGTACAGTAGTATATACCCAGGATGACTTTATAGAAGGATTCAGGCTCTTCCGCGCTTTGCTGTCACTGGCAAGACCATAACAAATAGTGCGTTTTGATACGATTTGGAAATATTAAACACAAAATAATTCTTGACAACAGGTTCGGGTTAAAAAGATAAGTCCGATATTTTTCAGCTTTTGATACTCATTGAATTTTTATCAATGACAGTTCACAACTTGCCCTATGACAAAGTTTCAGAGCTTAACAAATCTCAAATTTTGCAGCCTTCCCACATTACGCAATACCATACCGTCTATCTCCCCATCACCATTGCGTGTAAACTCTATCATTCCCAGCCACCTCTCAGCCACAAAAATATCATCACGCATATGCATTAAATCCACCGACTCGAAGCCCAGATATTTCTTAAAAGTTTCAGGAGTATATAAAGTAAGAGTGCCTTCTTCAAAATGCACTGAATATTCGGCATCCAGTTCCGTTTGATGGAATTGCCCGGCGTATTTTGCCAGCTCTTTATCTGTTGGTGGCACAGGCTTTTCAACTCTCGGCGAAATGTAATCTTTTCCACCCTCGCGCCATATCATTTCGTTCACCTTACCATCTTCATCCTGTAAAAAAGTACACTGCGCATTAAATGCTTCCAGGAAAAATTTGTTTTCACTCCCGGCAAATAATTGAAATTTGGGTTGGCCAGGAATCTTTAGCCAGAAAGTATCTCTTTCCAGCTCAAAAGTCAGCTCCATACCTTCAGGCAGCCTGTAGATCCCTTCAAAAGGCTTTATTGCCTTATTATCCGGTTCAACAACTGTTCTTTCTTCATCTACTTCATCAACCAATTTATCTGCCAGCATCAGATCAACAATGCCCATTGCCAGTTGACGCGAATTAATGCCTTCGTTGTTAAGCATCATGAATACCAGTAAATTCTCATCGGGAAAGACCATGAACTGACTCCTGAAACCCAATGAACCGCCACTATGGTCAACCATTCTCACACCCTTGTATTTGCGTGAATAAAAACCGTAAGTGTAATTTATTGTATCTCCATCTTCAAAAGTATTATATGGATTGCTGATCTTTTCAAGAATATTATCACTAATTATATCGGGTGAGAAAATATTTTTACCCCAACTTATCATATCATCCAAGCTTACGAACACATTTCCGCTTCCATAGCTAAAACCATCTGTGGTGCTAAAAGGCGTAAACCCTTCACCGGTTTTTCTGTATCCAATCGCTGCACCCGCCAGCTCTTTTTCCCGGTACTTTTCATCATATACTACAGAACTATTCATTTGAAGAGGCATAAAAATGTTTTCTTCAACAAATTCGGCAAATCTCTGCCCGCTGACCGACTCCACTATTGTGGCCAACAATGAATATCCCGCATTGGAATAAACATGCTTTGTGTTTGGCTTGAAATTAAGATGAAAATAACGCTTTATCAGATCAATCTCATCCTGGTGTGTCCATGTTTCATCAAGTGACCAACCCGCAAAAAGCCTTAATACATCAGTAGAGGGAATCCCGCTTGTATGCTGAAGCAAATGACGGATTGTAACTTCGTGCTCAAAGCCGGGAAAACCTGGAAGATAATCAATTATATTATCATCAAGATTCAGCTTGCCCTGATACTCAAGCATCAGTATTGCAAAAGCAGTGATATGCTTTGCGGTTGAGGCAATGTCAAAAAGCGTGTTTTCATCAACAGGCTTGTTCTGCTCCAGGTCTTTAATACCAAAGCTTTTTTTCAGAACAACATCGTCTCCCGACAATATTCCGATAACACCACCGGGCTGTCCGTCGCTATGCTGCAGAGCTACCAATGAATCAACCTTGTACTCAAGGTGTTCAGCAGAAATGCTCTGAGCACTTCCAATAAAGACAACCATTGTCTTTATTAATAACGTTAAAATAATTACTCGTTTCATGGTTTTGTTTTTTGTTATTAATTAAATTTTTGTGCATTAATTAAATGCGCTCCAAATATAATGAGCTACATAACAATGAAATGATAAATTATTTGAACAAACGAAAATAATTGATGTATCAGGAAAAATTTTTTCCATATTGTTTTCATCAATTAAAATGCAATGTTTAAATAAAATACCATCAATTCATATATTTACATAATCATTTCAAAAAAACCGCATAGCGGCGACAGTATGGTAGATAAAAAGAATTCAATTTAACATCCCTTAAAGCCGCATAGCGGCGACAGTATGGTAAAATAAAAAATTACACCATATACCAAAAGCCGTGTAACGGCGACTATATGGCGGAACCTTAATAAAATTCAAAAAGATAACGAGGATCGTAATCAATTTCTGACTGATTAAGCAATGAAAGATATTCTTTTCTAAACGTGTTTTCTTTACTCCGGTGATATTCTTCCTGGTTCATTATATATTTTATTACAACATCACGTTGAGAACGCGAGTGAGAAAAAGCACCAAAACCACGTTGCCATTCAAATTTGCCGGGTACAAAACGATTTTCATTGATCCATTTGGATGAATTTGTTTTAACAATTTCCATAGATTTTGATAAAGATATGTCAGGTTTTAATTCAAAAAATGTGTGAACATGATCTTTCCATCCATTAACCGCAATTGGGAATAAATCCATGTTTTTTAATATTCCATGAATGTATTGGAATAATTTAAGTCTTAATTCGGTATTTAATATGCTATGATTACCTTTTACTGAAAATACCGAATGTACGTTGATTTGTGTGTAAGTGTTAGCCATGACTTTTTGTTTTTTGGTTTTTAATTAAATTTTTGGATAAAATGTTATTTTTTTAGCGATGTAAAAATATAAAACATTGTATTAAACAAGATTTTTTAGTGGTTAATTATCATGTTTTGGCTACCATACTTTCGCCGCGATGCGGCTTTGGGTTGGGTGAGACGATCACGTTTGGCTACCATACTTTCGCCGCGATGCGGCTTTGGGTTGGATGAGGCAATCATAATGCTTATGCTACCATACTTTCGCCGCTGACGAGGCTTTTGGGTTGGATGGCTATCATAATGAATCACGAATTTCCTATATTCTCAAAAGCCGCATAGCGGCATCAGTATGGTGTTTTCTTTATTGCTTTCATCAATTAAAATTCAATGTTTAAATAATATTCCGGCAATTCATAAATTTTAATAAATATTGTTGGATTTTTTGATTTATTTTGTTGTAAAAATTAATTGGCAAAATACTCCCCTGATGTTCCGGAAGAAATATACCGAACCTTTGATACACATAGCCGTATGGCTTATCTTATACATAATAGCAATATTGTTTATCAAGACAATAGGCCCGTTCAGGCAAATTGACGGCACTTTGATATTGCCGGTAACAGTCGGGACAATCATTAATGCATTAATATTTTATTCGGTAGCACTCTGGCTGATACCTTACTACGCAATAAAAAAGCAAATACGTAAATTCTGGATTTGGCTGCTTGTGATATTTGTCGGCTCAACTTTTATTGAAACATTTGTCGACTTTTTCTTTATGACATACGTTTACTCAGATGTTGATGAACCCTTTATCAGTCAGTTTACCATGAATGGATTTGTTCATTTTATTATAATTTCCCTGGCCCTTACTTATGGTTTTACTAAAAACTGGATAGTCAGCGAAAAGAAAAAGCAGGAGCTTGCCCGCGAAAAGCTGTCGGCTGAGCTCAATTTCCTTAAAACACAGCTTAGCCCCCACTTTCTGTTTAACGTGCTGAATATGGCATATTCCAGCGCCAGCAGCTCAGGCGACGAAAGAACAGCCGACATAATCGAAAAATTATCGGGACTGATGCGTTATATTATTTACGAAAGTAATGTGGAAAAAATCGGCGTCGAAAGAGAGATCGAATACATTCAAAATTATATCAGGCTTCAGAAGATGCGTTTTGCAAAAGATATACCGGTTACAGTAAATTTTGAGGTCAACGGCAATTATACCGGCTACCGGATAGCACCTCTCATACTGATATCATTCATTGAAAATGCTTTTAAGCATGGTGTGAAGCTGGAACATAAATCGGAGATCAACATTTCTATGAGTTTTCAAAATGATGAGCTGGAATTTATTTCACAAAACCCTGTCTTCAAAAACACACAATCGATGAATAATAAAGAATCTGGTATAGGCATAAAAAACACACGTAAGCGGCTGGAAATTATGTATCCCGGCAAGCATAAGCTGAGTATAAATAAAAGTGATGGTGTTTTTACGGTAAAGTTATTGTTGAAGCTTGAATGAGGTAATGTGCCAATGGGTCAATGTGCCAATGGGTTGATAGGTTGATGGATTGATGGGTTAATGTGTCAATGTGCCAATGAGTTTAGAGGTTTAGGGGTTGGGTACTGAGTGGGAATAATGGTAATCAGTATTAGATAATCGGTAATCGGTGGCTTTAGAATACAGATTGACTGCCTACTGCCGACTGCCGACTGCCGACTGAAGACTTCAGAATGCATACAACCAAATCGCATAAATAATTAAAAAAAACAACAATGAAAATACGTTGCACCGTAATAGACGATGAGCCTTTTGCTCTTGAGCTGATAAAGGATTACATTTTGCGCACTCCTTTTCTGGAGCTGGCGGAGTGCTTCAGCAACCCTTTCAAGGCATTGGATTACCTTAACAGGGTTAAAGTCGATCTGATATTTTTGGACATTAACATGCCGGAGCTATCGGGTATAGAACTTTATAAGTCGCTTGCTGCACCGCCTAAGGTAATTTTTACTACAGCCTACCCTGAGTTCGCCGCCGAAAGTTACGAATACAATGCCGTTGACTACCTGGTAAAGCCGGTAAAATACGAGCGATTTCTCAAAGCAGTAAACAAAGCCTCCGGATTAATAAACCCGGCGGTTGAAAAGCAGGAAACTTCAAGCCCTGCACAATCAAATAAAGAATCCAAAGCTCACATGTTCATCAAAAGCGGAACGCAGCAAATCAAAGTTCACCCCGACGACATCCTATACATAGAAGCTGACGGAAATTATATGTGCTTTCACACAAGTCAGAAAAAGATAATGTCATTGCTTACCATGAAAGATGTGCTTGAAATGCTTCCTGCCAATGACTTTGTGCGAATTCACAAATCTTACATTATTGCACTTAAACACCTTGAAGCCATTGAAAAACACGATGTAGTAGTAGGGGGCAAAAAGATACCTATCGGTGCAACGTTCAGGGAGCATTTTTTGGAGTTTATGAGAAGGTGATTTCTTACCAGTCGTACCCCGACTTCATTCTGCCTTCAACAAACTGAGCAAATTAAAATGCCATACTATGAGTCCAGTCGGAGTACGACTCTGGCTCATACACTATCAACCCTTCCCAAACAACACACAAAAAAACCCTCCCCTTTCGGTTTCAGACAGCTTCTTTTCATTCTCCATATTTATATCCAGTTCAAATGCATCAGGCGGAATGAACAGACATTCTCCCCAGTCTTTAACATTTTTACGGTCTAAACCCTTAATTTCTTCAATAGTTTTAAAATCAGCGTATTTAAAGACCGAGTTTTCCCTTACCGATTTTGACATGTATAACACACCCCACCTACTATCCCTGTTAATTATACCTATTAAAATCTTCCCGCCTTTTTTCAAAACCCTGAACATTTCATCATAAGCTTTTTGCGGAGATTTCACAAACTCAAATGTTGCCATTGAAAATACAGCATCAAAGCTCTCATCCACAAAATCCAGCTTATAAACACCCATCTCTCTGAAATCAATCTCAAGGTTCTTCCGTTTTGCTTTATCTTTAGCAATTTCAAGCATCTCCTGGGAAACATCAATTCCTGTAAGCTTAAAGCCCACTTCAGCAAGCCGGATGCTGAACAAGCCTGTACCACATCCGACATCAAGCACTTTCATTCCCTTTTCGGGAGTGAACAAGCGAAAAGCGAGACAGGTTTCAACTTTATCAGCAAAACTGCCGAGCTTGGTTTTGTACCACTGGTCATAACCGGGAGCTGTTTTATCGAATACTGGCACTCTAATTAGTTTTTTGAATTATTCATTTGTACAAATTTAAACGAAATGTTTTGTTTTCGGAGGTTTCCATCTCCTGCCGGAAGATGGAAACTCCAGAGTCCGGAGAAGCTGGAAACTCCAGATACTTGGGGATTTTCAGTTCCTTAAACCTCAAAGCATTTCCAGCTTCTGACATGAACCGGAAGCTTCTGTATTAAGATTAAACTTAAAAGAAAATAACTAATTTTGCATATAAACCCAAAAATTAATCTTATGCTAAATCCATATTACCAAACTTCCATGCAGCTTATTTTTGCAGTTAAACATCGTACTGCGCTGATAAAAGATAGTTTCAGGGATGAACTTCATAAATACATTGGAGGGATACTTCTAAAACAGAAGCATAAGCCCTTGGCAATTAACTCGGTGCCCGATCACATACATATATTTTTTGGAATGCATCCCTGTGATATACCGGCATTAGTACGTGATATCAAATCTGATTCTTCCAGGTTTATAAATGAAAGGAAATTATCAAAGTTTAAATTTCATTGGCAGGAAGGATATGGCTTATTTTCATATAGCATGTCGCATAGGCCTAATGTGATAAAATATATCGAAAATCAACAAAAGCATCATCAACATGTGTCTTTCAGGGATGAATATTTAATTTTTTTGAAAAAATTTTGTGTTGAGTATAATTCAAAATATCTTTTCGATTTTTTTGATTGATGTGATATATGTTGTATACAACCGAGTTTAATTGATTTTTTATATGCTAACAAATCTATCTTTATTTCACCCCGCTGGGGTGAGTTGATGTTTATAGATTACCTTTTTGCTACCGTTATTTCACCTCTACGAGGTGTTAGCTCTATCAATATTTGCCCTCTAAGATGGCTTTCCGGGCACTTGCAGCTTTTTACGGATAATTCTTACATATAAGGTTTGTCTTCTGCTAGGGTTAAATTTAGCTGATTGACAAGATTTAAATTCACAACCACCTCGTAGAGGTGAAACAGCGTTAGAACAAAATAGACATCCATGAAAAAATAATCACCCCAGAGGGGTGACATAAAACTATTAACAAATACAATGCTACCGTTATTTCACCGCTACGAGGTGTTAGTGAATATATGCTTTATCGATATTACACTCTGCCGGAGTGAGAAATCAATATGATGTTTTTGATTCTATAATTATTTTGCATTTAATTTACGGTGGTGGAATTATCTATAATTATTTAAAAAGCCTTCAACAAAACCCTTTAACTTTTCCCAAAAACAATGCGAATCAATAAATTCAGCCCTCTTAGAGGGCATATACAGATAGAAAATAAATCCGCGAAATTATATTAGCGCCCCGTAGGGGTGCAATAATATTTATTGACGCATCCATAAAAACATTTTCCCCTCCAAAGAAGAATTTTTCCTTATTTTTGTTTTAATATACTTTAAGTCACCAAATTAATATCATTATGGAAGACATCCTTTTCAAACTTACCGAATACAAGCAACAGAATAAACCTTTTGTACTTTGCATTGTTATACACACACAAGGTTCCACACCGCGCAAAGCCGGAGCCAAAATGGTTGTTTTTGAAGATGGCAAAACGGAAGGAACGGTAGGTGGTGGCTCCATTGAACAACAAGCCATCGAAGATGCTATCGAAGCTCTTAAAGCCGGCAAGCCTCAAATAAAGGAATACGAGCTGGAAGATGAGCTGGATATGCATTGCGGCGGTAAAGCTTCCATATATTTTGAGCCTGTCAGTATTAGCCCCAACCTTTACATATTCGGTGCAGGACATGTGGGAAGGGAAGTCGGCAGGTATGCGGCTGATGTAGGCTTTAAAATTATTTTTGTCGATAACCGGCCTGAAATAGCAAAAGAGCACCCGTTGGATTATGCCGGATTTATCACAGACGACTATATTGATGCAACCGGAAAGATTGACTTTAACACCAGGGATTTTGTCGTGATAACCACTCCCAGGCATGCCTACGACGAAGCAATAATGCAAAGGATGGCAAAAAAAGATGTGGCTTATGTCGGCATGATTGGCAGTAAGCGTAAAGTAGCCGAAGCACGGAAAAGGCTTTTGGAAGAAAATGCAAACACCGAAGAAGAGCTTGACCGCGTTGACATGCCCATAGGGATACCTTTAAAAGCCGAGACACCGCGAGAAATTGCCTTCAGCATTGTTGCCAAGCTTATTGACGTAAAAAACTCTCTTAACCTGTAAGTTCAACAATGGTAAAATTTACCCCCGGCATACCTGTTGTGGAACTGATTTTCAGAAGAAAAGTATTTCAACATTCCACTGACGTGTTGAACTATTTGTAAAAGCCTTTTATAACGCCACTTAACCAAAGGAAAATAAAACAAAAGAAAAATTGATCCAAACAAAAAATTTGCAAATTTTTGCAATTTTCATTATTATATTTGCATGATTATTAACAAACATAAAATAACGCTATTTTATGCGAAACATTAATATAAAGAACGTTTTATTTTCGCTTTTTTTTGTTGCCAGTTTCTTTTTCTCTTCATATGGTTATACGAACATATCTGATACTGCACATATACCGCAATCTGCAAAGCTTCTCAGCAATTATCTCAGCATAGAGTCGGTTAGCGGTAATGAAAAAGAAGCGGGAATGTTTTTAGCAGGAGTATGCCGTGATATGGGGTTACATGTTGAGATTTTCACAAATGACAAAGATACTTTTAATTTCGCAGCTTCTCTCTACCCTTTGGAAATGCAAAAGCCAAATGTAATACTGTTAAACCATATAGATGTTGTACCTGCCGAAAAACCTTATTTCTGGACACATCCTCCCTTTTCGGGAGCTATTGCTGACGGGTATGTTTGGGGAAGGGGAGCAATCGACATGAAAGGCATGGCAATAATGCAGTTGATGGCCATGGAAAGGTTTATCGAAAAGTCACAAAAGTATGACCTTCCCTATAATATCACTATGCTTTCCGTATCAGGTGAAGAAACAGGGGGCTTTACGGGTGCCGGCATCATTACTGAAAGGTACCTTGACAGTTTAAATCCTATAGTTGTATATAATGAAGGGGGCACCGGCTTGCCGGGTGTTTTATCCGATGAACTTGGTAAAAAGCTTTTCGGAATATCCGTTGCAACAAAACGTACTATTTGGCTTAAACTCACCTTAATAATGGAAACTTCGGGGCATGGTTCGGTACCACCTGTCAGCTATGCCGTTCAGGAAAAAGTTGATGCACTCGGCAGGCTCACATGGCATAACAAAAACCGTGAGGTGGAGTTTTCAGAAACTACTTACAGGATGTTCAAAGAGCTTGGCAGACTTGAAACGGGGATCCCGGGAGCAATCCTCAGAAACATCCGCCTTGTCAAACCCCTGGCAACCCGGGTTATGAAAAGCGATGAAATATTATATTCGCTCGTAAGCAATACGATTACGATTACAGGAATATCGACCCAACCCGGGGCGCCCAATCAGATACCGCATAAAATCGAATCGATCCTCGACTGCCGCCTGCTGCCCGGTGTGCAAACCGATGAATTCATTAAGAAAGTCAGGTACTGGCTTAACAATGACGATATTGAAATAGAAATACTACAGGAAGGGGTGGATGCACCACCCACAGAAATAGACGAATATTATCATAAAATGAGCAATGCCCTGAAACATGTTTATAAAAACGCTGAAACGATACCCATTCTGTTTCCGGCTTCCAACGATAATAAATACTTCAGAGCAAAAGGAATACCTGCATACGGGTTATTACCCGTATTTATGGATCTTGAACTTTTAGAGACAATACACAGTATTGACGAGAGATTGCCGATCAAAAGGCTGGAAGAGGGGATTGAGGTATATGCCGAACTTATAAGGATTTTTTTACAAAACAACCAATAAACAGTAAAATATGAGATTACTAAAATCCGGAGCACGCTTAGCCGCTAAGTTTTATAGCCGTCGTTTCCGTTCATGGGAAAAAGAAGCTATAGACCTTCAACACAAAGTATTTAATATGCTCGTTGAAAAAGGTAAAAAAACTGCTTTTGGCAAGGAGCACAAATTTGAAAACATAAAAAACTATGATGATTTCAAAAAACATGTGCCAATTCGTGAATATGAAGATTACAAGCCATATATTGAACGTATAATTCAGGGGGAAGAAAATGTCATCTGGCCAAAAAAGACGATATATTTTGCAAAAACATCGGGCACCATCTCAGGAGCCAAATACCTTCCTATCTCATCCGATTCCATTCATAACCATGTCAATTGTGCGCGACTGGGATTGTTGATGTATGTATATAAAACCGGAAAAACAAGTTTCCTGGACGGCAAGCTTATGTTTGTTTCGGGCAGCCCGCACCTGGAAAAAACCGGGCAAATACTGTCAGGACGCCTTTCGGGCATATCTAACCATCATGTTCCGGGATTCCTCAAAAAAAATCAATTACCATCATATAAAACCAATTGTATTGAGTTTTGGGAAAAAAAAATTGACGAGATAATAAAAGAAACCCATGATCAAAACCTGACATTCATCAGCGGAATACCTTCATGGGTGGAAATGTATTTTGACAGGTTGTTGAAAAGAACGGGTAATTCTACCGTTAAGGAAGTTTTTCCAAACTTATCATTGTATGTTCATGGCGGCATAAACTTCACGCCTTATGAAACACGTTTCAAACAACTTTTAGGGGGAGAAATAGATTATCTTGAAACATATCCGGCTTCCGAAGGCTTTATAGCATTACAGGATGAATTCCCGGGCGAAGGGACTATCCTTATACCTGATGAAGGAATATTTTTTGAATTCATACCTGCAGACGAATTTGATAAACCCGATGCACCGCGTTTATCTCTCAGGGAAGTTGAAACCGAAGTCAATTATGTTGTAATTATCAATAACAATGCCGGAATCTGGGGATATAACCTGGGCGACACCGTAAAGTTCATTTCGAAAAACCCCTACAGGCTGAAAGTTACGGGAAGAATTAAACAATATATATCAACATTCGGCGAACACATTATCGCCGAAGAGGTCGAATCATCAATTAATGAAGCTTGCCGGAAGACAGGTGCTAAAATCAAGGAATTTACCGTTGCCCCGCTTTTATCAAATCCCAAAGGCAGACCCTGCCATGAATGGTATATTGAGTTTTCAAAAAAACCCGCCTCCATGGAAGAATTCAGAAATATTCTCGATAACCTTGTGCAGAAAAAAAATATCTATTATCGTGAATTCATACAGGGAAATGTTTTACAACCACTTTTAATAAAACCGGTAAAGCAAAATGGTTTTATGGAATACATGAAATCAATAGGCAAGCTTGGCGGGCAAAACAAAACACCACACCTGAAAAATGACAGGTCAGTGGCAGAGTTTTTGCAAGGTCATCTGGAAGAATAAATAAGTAACGTGTGACGAGTAATCCCGAAGGGTCGGGATTTCGCTTTCGCTCAACGGGTAACGAGTGGTTAAAACTTTATTTTATAAGGCTTAGAATATTAACTAAAAATATCAGACGGCATGCATATAATTGAAATCAATCAAATGATAAACTTGAATACAAAAGATTAAAAATATATTTTATGAAAAATATGACTTTTACTCCAATCGGAATAATCCACTCCCCCTTCAAAGAACCCAAAGGCATGCGAATTCAGCCTGTGGGTGCAAAAGGTATTGAAGGCAGTGT
>PWJZ01000061.1 GCA_003559855.1 Bacteroidales bacterium | reverse complement strand
GGTTTTTACACAAAACCCCGCACCACAACTAACGGGGTGTTTGAATCGCCGCTTCCCGAAACCAGATCAGCAAGCGAAGAAACAAGGTTTTCTATCTTTCTCGGTGTTGTCCCCTGTGCACTGAATCCCTGCTTTTCCTGTTTTTCAATAAACTTCTTTTTCTCTTCTTCGATAATTCTTTCAATTTCTTGCTTGCTCTTACCTTCATTATACAATTTTTGCATAATATATTTGGTTTTTACACCGATCCTGTTCTTATTTTTTATGCCTGCCGTGCTGCCAAAACACGATACCGGATCAGCAAGCTCATATATTCCTGTTTGAGGGTCTTTATATGCTCCGTCTCCATAAATGATAACTTCAATATTCTTATTGAATTCAACATTGATCATCTTTTTTATTTCCTCGCAAACCAGGTCAGGATCTTTCGGGCATAATTTCAATTGTTCTTTAACAGGATCCAAAACATTTGAGCCTAAAAGACCGAAATCCGAATATACTT
Organism: Bacteroidales bacterium; assembly: GCA_003559855.1. GTDB lineage: Bacteria > Bacteroidota > Bacteroidia > Bacteroidales > UBA7960 > PUKZ01. The sequence goes on along the minus strand of PWJZ01000061.1, from coordinate 21,919 downwards.
CCTTTTCAGGGTCAGAACAAATATCCTGCAGGGTAATTACGTTTTGATAACCTGATCTTAAAATATCTTCCAGGTATTCTTGTCTTGCATGAACATTACTGACAATTATCGCATCAGGTTCATTATTAATAATATGTTTAACGGAGTTGGCTAAAAATATCTCCACATCACACCCGTTTTCCTTTACCACCGATTCATAAAAACTGATATAATCAATACCTGTTTCCGGATGAATCAACCTGTTTTTTCCGATAAGATTCAACGTGATTACATCATCAAAACTTTTATTGATCTTTTTCAATGTTTCTTTTGCAATGACCGGGTTACCCTGTTCATCATCGGGAAATTTGAGTTGAATAATGACTTTTCCTTCGGGAACGGTTCTTGCAATTGCTTTTAATATCATTGAAAAACGATTTCTTGACAAAATCGGATGGATTAACCCGATAGTTGAAGCCTCATTTAGCTTTAACCTCGATTTTATTTCACCAGAAACATCATTTAAGGTTACAACATTGTGTTGCGTTATTGCAACAACTGCTTCAGTAACGCATAGAATGTCATTATCCCTGATGATGTCCGGATTTTTTTCAACCGTTCTTTTCACAACTTCAATAATGTCATCATCTAAGGTGATCATTCCTGTTTTTATTCCGTATGCAACAACGCCTACATCATTATCCGGTATATTCATGCGTATAAAATGTGTTTTAAGTTAGAATACAAAAATACAATACAATTATAAGTATAAACCGTAAAAACACAAAATAAGATTTTTTTTGAAGACATGTGATTCGACACTGAAAACAGGAAAAATCCTCATTTTATTGACATAATACTAATTATTGTTTACCGATACTGCAGGAAGTGCAAAAATAGTATAGGTAAACCCGAATGTAAGAGCAGTGTTATATTGTCCGAACTGGTTTATCCAGTTCCACACGGTGCCTTTGAAACTTATTTTTTCTTCCCGGTGCGGGCGAACAGGGGTAACTCCCTGTGCAAAACGGAAATGAAAGCTAAAATTTTCGTGAAAGGGGTAATATAATCCGGCTAAAAAGTTAAGCTCACCCCAGTTAAATGGTCTTTTTTCAGCTGTTTTATCGGTTATATCGTTACCAAAATTCTCTTCATAATGCCCTATAATTTTTGAAAAAGACAGACCTGCTTCGAAAGTAAGCTTTTCGACATAAACAATTCCTGTAACTTCCGACAATTCGAGTTTATAAACAACCGGTATTTCAACATAGTGCAGGTCCAGCCTGTAATCACGACCTTCGGGGTCGTCATCCGATACGGGAACAAAGGCACGGCTGCCTTTCTGTATATACATCATTTCCAGTTGCAATTGTGAATAATCAGATACCGGATAGTTTGTAAAAATAGAACCATAAAAACCAAGCCGTGCCCTGCCACCCCTGGGATCCATGTCACCCGAAATCCTTGTAGCCGTGGCACCGGCCTCCAAACCGGCATTAAAACGCTGACCGTTTAACGGTAAAAGCAATACTGCCAAAATAAATAAAACAAAAAACTTTATGTAAGATGAATTCATAAACCCTCTTTATAATTGGAGAACTGACACAAAAATAATTTTTTTTGTATTATCCCTGACCACAAATCCAAAAACATTTAAACAGTAATAAGACCGGCAAATTTATCTCTTGCCGGTGCAAGCAAATATTAAGTAACATACAAACAAAAAATCAGTGAATATTCTTCTATGGGTTTCGAAAAAATCTCACAACGGATATTAACCGAAGAAACTGAAATCCAAAAAAATGTGTAGGTTTGTATTTTGTATTGTTAAAAACAAAAGACATATGATAAAGTCAATGACCGGATACGGCAAGGCACGGTGCGGGCTGAAGAACAGGAGCCTGCAAGTAGAGGTCAGGTCTTTCAACGGCAAATATCTTGATGTTAATTTCCGGATACCCCAGGGTTACAGGGAAATGGAGCCTGATTTCAGGGCTTTGGTCTCGCAGGTTTTGAAACGCGGAAAGATTGAAGTTGCTATCACTGAAGATGTTTCAGATAAACACACTGATTACTCACTTAACAAGCCGCTTTTTAAGAAATATTACCGTGACCTTAAGGATATCTCGGAGGAGTTTGGTATCAAGGATAATAAGGATCTTCTTTCAGCTATTTTGCGTCTGCCCGACATCTTAATAGTGCAATACGAGGGGCTTGATGAAGCGGAATGGAACGAACTGGAAAAAGCCCTGAAGGAGGCTTTGCAAAACACTGATAAATACCGCATTTCGGAAGGCAGGCAACTGGAAGAAGACCTTAAAGAAAGAATAAGCAATATTTCGGAACTGCTGAAGCAGATAGAACCTTTTGAAAAACAACGTGCCGGGCAAATAAAACAAAAAATATATGAAAGCCTCTCCCAACTTAACATTGAATACGATACAAATCGCTTTGAGCAGGAAATGATATATTATCTGGAAAAGATCGACATAAATGAAGAAAAAGTCAGGTTGTCGAAACATATTGATTACTTTAGTGAAACTACAGGTCTTTCCGATTCGGACATAGGCAAAAAGCTTGGTTTCATAGCACAGGAAATTGGCAGGGAAATTAACACCCTCGGAGCAAAAGCCTATGATGCAAACATTCAGAAGATAGTGATTCAAATGAAAGATGAGCTCGAAAAAATAAGGGAGCAGCTGTCAAACGTTTTGTGATTCTATATTAATCCTCTGCGTTGAATCCGTTGAAATATTTTTTTCTAACATAATTCAAATCTAATTTATTAGCTTTGTGCAGGGTTAGCATCGCTCAATCGGATTGTTGTCTGTAATTTAATAATAACCCAATATCATGAAGCCCGGCAAAATGATAATCGTTTCGGCTCCTTCAGGGGCAGGGAAAACAACAATAGTCAGAGGGATTCTTGAAAGGTTTCCGCAGTTGGAATTTTCCGTGTCAGCCTGCAGCAGAGCAAAAAGAATAAACGAAATTGACGGCAAAGACTACTATTTTCTCTCACCCCATGAGTTCAGAGCAAAAATTGATAATGATGAATTACTTGAATGGGAGGAAGTTTATCCCGGCAGCTACTATGGAACATTAAAAAGCGAACTGACAAGAATATGGTCGATGGGAAAACATATTATCTTCGATGTGGATGTGAAAGGAGGTTTGAATATCAAAAAACAATACCCGCAACTATCACTGGCAATTTTTATAAAACCGCCCGACATGGAAACTTTAAAGGAAAGGTTAATAAACAGGGGTACTGAAACCGCCGATACACTGAAAAAACGCATGGAAAAAGCAGAATATGAAATGTCGTTTGCAGAGGAGTATGATGTTGTAATTATAAATGATATTATTGACCGTGCAATAAATGAAGCATCAAGACGGGTTGAAAATTTTATTAAAAACAAGCAGAGATATAATCAATCATGAGCAACCATTCGCAAAATAAAACAGGTTTGTTTTTCGGGTCATTCAACCCGGTGCATATCGGCCATCTTATTATTGCAGATTTTTTCGTTCAGTTTACTAACATAGACAAAATATGGTTTGTGGTTTCACCGCAAAATCCCTTTAAGGTCAATGAAAACCTTCTTGATGAAAAAAAGAGGCTCGGTCTAGTAAAGCTGGCAACGAATCACGACACACGTTTTGAAGCTACGGATGTTGAGTTTAATATGGAGCAACCATCCTATACTCATAAAACCCTGAAATTTTTGATTTCTGAATACCCTGAAAAAGACTTTGTGCTTGTGATTGGTTCAGACAATCTTGATGAGTTTGACAAATGGAAAAATTATGAAGAGATTCTGGAAATGGTTGATATTTATGTATATCCGCGTCCCGGTTTCTCCGACAGCCCTTTTCTCCGGCACCCAAATGTATGTTTAAAGGCTGCGCCTGTCATGGAAATATCTTCATCCTTTATCCGCAAAACCTTAGCTGAAGGTAAAGACCCGCAATACATGCTGCCCGGAAAAGTTTATGATGAAATTATGCGGAGCGAGTATTACAGGTGATCCCTGTTCGTTACAGTGATCATAAACCCATGCAGCTTATAAACGAAGAGTTTATTATAAAGCTTTGTGAAACCATTGTAAATAATATTTTTTACCAATTAAATGCAGAGCCCCCTCTAAAAACATTAAAAAGTATCACCACTGTCTGAATAAAAACATTTAAACTTTTCGAATCTTTATATTAACAAGCATTCATTATAGCTTGATCAATTTGAAGGCAATATTGATATTTTATTATGCCACGAAAACTCAAAGACTCAAAGATGCACTAAGAATTTGGCAGGCAACCCTTTACGCTTTGTGTTTCGTGGTGTCCCTGCCCTGTAGGATAATTTGTTATATAACAGGATAAATATGAAAGAAGTTTATCCGAAAAGGTGAATGCCTTAGTAGCTCCTATATAACACTTTGCAAAGTTATCTGTTTTGAGGTTGGAAGCTTAACCATCCCGAAAACATGGTGACTATAATTAATATAAACTGCTTTCACCCTTTCATGGCTTAAGAAACAGTATGCTTTACACATATGGCGTTGCTCTGCGTTACTGTTATTGGGGGTTGTCTTATAAACTAATTTTTTGCAATATTAAAACTGTGCTGTCTTAACGGCTCAATTCAGTTCCAGGGGAGCTTTCTGTTTGTAGCAAAGAGTGGCCTTAATGTTTTAATTAATAACACTATCCTCATTCTCTACCGTAGTAAGCTTTCTGAATATTTCTTCGAGTGATTGTTCTTCAAGTTTTATTGACATGATAACACGTTTTTTTTCAACGGCAAAGTTGAAAATTTTCGGGCGCAGATCTTCTTCACTTTTTGCAAAGATCCTGTAAACATTATTTTTATCTCTTGACACTTCTTTAACGCCTTTGATTTTTTTAAGTTCTTCCTGGGGTATATCGCTGTCAAATTCAACGATGATGATCTTATTTGCCTGGTTCATGATCTGCAGTTCAGGTGTGGGGGCGTCGGCAATAATTTTGCCGTTATTGACTATTATGACACGGTCGCATACGGCTTCTACTTCCTGCATGATATGCGTCGATAAAATGATTGTCTTTTCCCGGCCTGCTTTCACTATCAGCTCGCGTATTTCCATGAGCTGGTTCGGGTCCAGGCCTGAGGTGGGTTCGTCAAGTATCAGCACGTCGGGGTCATGTATGAGAGCCTGTGCCAAACCGGCCCTTTGACGGAACCCTTTTGACAATGCCCCGAGCTTCTTGTGTTGCTCAGGACCAAGACCGGTGATGTCAACCATCTGTTCTGCACGCCTTTTGGAATTAGCGCCCAGCTTGTGAATATCAGCCATGAATCTCAGGTATTCCCTGACATACATGTCGAGATACAACGGATTGGTCTCGGGAAGATATCCTACTTTCTTTCTTACCGCCAATGGCGACTCCATCACATCATGACCGCATACCGTTGCCCTGCCTGACGTCGGAGGAATGAAACAGGTCAGTATCTTCATCATGGTCGTCTTGCCGGCACCATTCGGACCAAGCAAACCAACAATCTCACCCGATTTAATGTCAAAGGAAACATCATTCAGGGCTTTCTGCCTGCCATAAAGTTTGTAAATGTTTTCTACTTTTACCGACATTTTATTTTTTTTGTATTTTGCACTAAAATAATATATTTTAAAAAACGATCATAAATTGTTTCTATTTTGTTGAAATGTTTTAATGATCCGGGTCTGTTGTCAAATGAGCCGGTTGTACGTGAAGTGAATGTAAGCATTTGCGGTTTTTTTGATAAAATGTTTCGCTGCCGGATTTCGGGTTTGTCAATTAACCCCCTCACCTGAGAGTTGACAACGGCTTGTGAAATTCAAAGCACAATAAACAGGTTCAGACAGATAATAAATAATTGACAATGGAAGGTATAGTAAAAAAATCGACGGGTAGTTGGTACACCGTATTATACGATGATGATAAGCTGATCCATTGCAAATTGCGGGGCAAGTTCAGGATGGACGATGGCAAATCGACAAACCCTGTTGTTGTTGGCGACAGGGTAATATTTGATACCCGTCCGGGTGATGGTACCGGTATCATAATTGAGCTTTTAGATCGCCGTAATTATGTGATAAGGAAGGCTACCCGTCTTTCGCGGCAGAAGCACATTATAGCTGCCAACATAGATCAGGCTTTGCTTATAGTTACACTCGCCCAACCACGTACATCTGCGGGATTTATCGACAGGTATCTCGTAACAATAGAAGCATACAGCATTCCGGCATGCATAATATTCAACAAGCATGATATCTGTACTCCGGAACAGAAAAAAACACTTAAAGAAATGATATCTGCTTATGAACCGCTCGGATATAAATGTTATGTTGTATCTGCAGTGGAAGGTACCAACCTTGACAAATTTCAGAAGCTTCTACGTAATAAGACGTCATTGTTGTCGGGGCTGTCGGGAACAGGTAAATCAACACTGATAAATGCCATAGACCCTTCATTGAATCTGAAAGTCAGGCCTGTTTCCAGGGCACATAAAAAAGGGAAACACACGACGACTTTTGCGGAGATGTTTCAGCTTAAAAGCAGTGGAAGGATCATAGACACACCGGGGATAAAAGAATTTGGACTTTTGGATTTTGAAGCGTGGGAGTTGTCGCATTATTTTCCCGAGATGAGGGCTCTGCTTAATAAGTGTAAATTTGACAACTGCATTCATGTTCATGAACCGGGATGCATGGTAAGGGAAGAAGTCGAAGCAGGCAAGATCAGTTATTCGCGCTATTTGAGTTATCTGAGCATGCTTGAAGAGGATGACAACCGCAGATAAATAAATAATAAACTATGAGAGCTTTAATTCAAAAAGTTGAAAGAGCATCGGTAATTATAAATAACGAAAATGTTGCATCCATTGGCAAGGGGTTACTGTTATTTTTGGGTATTGAAGAGTCTGACGGCAGCGATGATATTGAATGGCTTACCGGGAAGGTATCCAGGTTGAGGGTTTTTAATGACCGGCAGGGTGTCATGAACCTGTCGGTACAGGATGTAGAAGGCGAGATGCTTGTTGTAAGCCAGTTTACCCTGCATGCCAGCACCAAAAAGGGTAACCGCCCGTCGTATATTCGTGCTGCAAAACCCGGTACCGCAATACCATTGTATGAAAGGTTTGTCGGCAGGCTTTCGGAAGTTTCCGGGCTGACTGTTCGCTCCGGCGAGTTCGGAGCATATATGAAAGTTGAGCTGATAAATGACGGTCCTGTGACGATCTGGATAGACAGCAAAAACAGGGAATAGCGGTTTATATTGCCCTGATGCATTTTCATGCTCTTGCAGTGCCGGTAAACTCAACATTTATCCCTATCATTAGCGTCTGTTATGCTGGCGGATCGTATGCCCATTTGAGCCAGATAGCACCCCATGTAAAACCTCCGCCAAAAGCAGAAAGGATCAGGTTATCGCCCTTTTTAAGCTGATTCTCATAATCCCACAGGCAAAGAGGTATAGTAGCATTGGTGGTATTTCCGTAACGTTGAATATTTATCATGATCTGACTTTTGTCAAGACACATTCTTTTGCCTACGGCTTCAATAATACGCATATTAGCCTGGTGAGGCACCAGAAACGATATATCGTCGGAGGAAAGATTATTTCTTTTCATTATATCAACAGATACATCAGCCATATTTGCAACAGCAAATTTAAACACGGCTTTCCCTTCCTGGTAAACATAATGTTCGCGGGCGTCAACAGTTTCATGTGATGGTGGCTTGACCGATCCGCCTGCTTTCATGTGAAGATGTATCATGCCCGACCCATCCGATTGAAAAATATGGTCCATGACTCCGACATCTTCGGTTGTCGGTTCGAGCAATACAGCGGATGCGCCGTCGCCAAACAGCACGCATGTTTGACGATCGGTATAATCAATGATCGAAGACATCTTGTCGGCGCCTACAACTACAACTTTCCTGTATTTGCCCGATTCTATAAACATGGCTGCAGTAACCAGGGTATAAAGAAAACCCGAACAGGCAGCATTTATATCATAACTGAAAGCATTCTTTATGCCAGTTTTATCACTGATTATATTTGCCGTAGCGGGAAATTTCATGTCGGGCGTAACTGTAGAGCAAAGGAACAAATCAACTTCTTCGGGCTTTATACCACGCTTTTCAAGCAACCCTTTAACAGCTTCAGCTCCCATGTCGGAAGTACCCTTGCCTTCGCCCCTCAAAATATGACGGGTCTTTATGCCCGTGCGTGTGGTAATCCATTCCTCCGAAGTATCAACCATTTGCTCCAATATATCATTGGTCAATACATAATCGGGAAGATGACTCTCAATAGCTGTAATAGCCGCTCTTATCTTTGACATTTTTTATTTTTGAAATCCGATATTAGTAATGAATGTTTTTATATCACATGTACCCTGACTGTGTATATTTGTTTATTGCGGTTTTTATTTTGGTTGAGATTTTTGCCTCATGTACATCTTTTGAAAGCAATATCATATTTTTTATTGCAATTTCATTTGATATGCCGTGTCCGACTATAACCGAGCCGTTAACTCCTAAAATGGGTGTGCCTCCATAATTTTCGTAATTGAAACGGTCAAAGTACTTGTCTTTTATATTTCTTTTCACCAGCAATTTGTAAAAGGCTTCGGCAGCTTTGAGGACGATATTACCTGCAAATCCGTCGCAAACTATCACATCGGCTTTATCGTTAAACAGATCGCGGCTTTCAATATTACCGATGAAATTAAAATCTTTGGTGCCTTTCATCAGCCTGTATGCCGATTGCGACAACAGATTACCTTTATCTTCTTCTTCGCCGATATTGAGCAGTGCCACTTTAGGGTTTTGGATATTATAAACGCTTTCGGCATAAATAGAGCCTAACAATCCGAACTGGTATAACACATCCGATTTTGAATCGGGATTGGTTCCCACATCTATCAAAATACCGACACCACCTTTTTCTTTAGGTAAGATGGAGGTCGTGGCGGGTCTGATGATTCCTTTTATAGCATTAATACTGTATATGGCTCCGACGAGCATCGCTCCGGTATTGCCGGCGCTTGCAAAGGAATCGATCTTTTTCTTTTTGAGCAATCCAAAGCCTATATTAATGCTTGATGCGGATTTTTGAGTGAATGCCCTGGTCGGTTGCTCACCCATGTGAATGACGTCGGGGGCATGAACAATCTCAAAGCTGCCCGGATCAATCTTCTCTGTGGCAAGTTTATCCCTTATTACTGATTCATTGCCGACCAATACAATACGGTCGTTTGTGTCAATTTCACCGATTGCCAGAATGGCACCTTTAATAACGGTATCGGGGGCATAATCTCCCCCCATAACATCCAAACCAATTCTCATTGTTACGAATATTGATTTTGCTAATTATAATGGTTGTTGTTTAAGAAACTTCAGGCTTTTCGATTGCTGCTTTACCCCTGTAATAACCACATTCGGGGCAAACACGGTGCATCAGCTTGCTTACACCGCAATTCGAACAAGTACCAAGTGCAGGCTCTTTAGCCTTATAATGAGTTCTCCTTTTATCCCTACGGGTTTTTGAAATTTTACTTTTTGGATGCGCCATAATAAAATAAAATTAATATGTAATTATTCAACTCAATTTGTCAACTGTCAATTGTCGGCAGCTACCGATCATTCCCCCTTCTCACACTCCAACACTCCATACCCTATGCCATTCAGGGCAGCAATTTCAATATATTGAACAGTTGCTTTAGTTTTTCTTTAAAGTCCGCAATACTTCCCAGTGATCCTTTACACCACCCACGGGCTTCCCCTGTTTGTCAGTGGTAACCAATAGCTCGTTGAGCTTTTTCAAAACCTCAGGATCACAGTTGTCAGCCTTACGCTTGCCCCCCGGATGTAACCGCCTGGAAGGCAAATTCAAATGTATAAATTCATATACATACTGCGAAACATCAAAATGTGTCTCATTTTGAGAAATGACTATGATCTTATCAGTCTGTTCGTAATGAGAATCACCAAATTTTATAAAAAGCCTGTCGGAAGAATTTATATCCTGCCAGTAGACCCCTGAACAACGATCGCAAAACAATTTGACCTTCCCGCAAATATTAAAATCCAAAACCAGCATAGAACCGGTTTTTTCCATTAATAATTCGAACCTGATCCTGGCTTCCCTTATCTCCGATTTTTCAAAACACTCAAAAAACGAATCATCCATATCAAAATGATAATGGTGATTGCCAAGGGACAAGCCCGCAAAAGATATATTATATTTCTTTAATGGATCCAAAATAACAGGAATAGATTTTAATAAAGGCTGCAAAGTTATAACTATTTATTACAATAAAAAAAAGAAAAGATTATTTTCAGTAATTTGAAAGTTCAACGCTTCTTTTAATGAAAGATGTTAGCTTTTCACCTTTCAGAAGGTTTTTTGATAACATTGCCAGATCAATAAGCTGATTTATGATATTATCTTTTTTGCTTTTTTCTTTTTCACCGGCCAGTTTTGAGATCACAGGATGATTGCTGTTTATTACCAATGCATAGCTTTCGGGTAAATTACCCATGTAACTCATCCCTCCCAGGGCCGACATATCCTTCATACGTCTCATAAACTCCGGTTGCGTTATGGTTGCCGGCATATCGTCTTCGCCGAGATTTTCAAAAACGATGTTGAATTTTTGCTTGTCAACGTGTTTTTCAAAATCTTCTTTCAGCTTTTCTTTTTCCTTATCGCTCAGCTTCGATGGCATGTCTTCTTCCTTTTTAACCAGCTTGTCAATCACATCAGCATCTACTCTGACAAAAGAGGTGTTTTCAAGCTCCTTTTCCAGCATATTTACAAAGTGGCTGTCAATAGGTGTATCCATCCATAGCACGTCATAGCCCCGTTCTTTTGCCGCATCGACAAAGCTGTGCTGTTCCTCCGGATCTGTACTGTAAATATGAACCAGCTTTTTGTCTTTGTCGGTCTGATTTGCACTTATATGATCTTTGTATTCGTCGATGGTGAAGTATTTGTTGTCAACATTCTTAAGCAGGCAAAACTTTTTCGCCCGTTCACGGAATTTATCATCACTTATCATTCCGTACTGGATGAAAATTTTTATGTCGTCCCATTTTTTTTCAAAATCTTTGCGGTTGTTTTTGAAAAGCTCCTCAAGTTTGTCGGCAACCTTTTTAGTGATGTGCCCCGATATTTTTTTGACATTACTGTCGTTTTGCAAAAAGCTTCGCGACACATTCAGCGGTATATCCGGTGAATCAATAACTCCATGCAGGAGTGTAAGGAAATCGGGCACAATACCTTCCACCGAATCCGTTACAAAGACCTGGTTGCAATAAAGCTGTATCTTATCTTTTTGTATTTCGAGATTGTGCTTTACTTTTGGAAAATACAAGATTCCTGTGAGGTTGAAGGGGTAATCCACGTTCAGATGGATATGAAACAGCGGCTCATCGAAAGAAAGAGGATACAGTTCCCTGTAAAATGACTTGTAATCTTCGTCTTTCAGGCCGGCAGGCTTTTGTGTCCATGCAGGTTTGGTGTTGTTTATTATCCTCGGCTTTTCAACCGTCACATTCTTTTCCTTGCCATCCTTATCTTTCTCCTTTTTGGTTTCCTTTTCCGTACCAAAAATTATTTCAACAGGCAAAAACTTGCAATATTTTTTCAACAGATCCAGAATGCGTTGCTCTTCAAGAAATTCGGCGGCATCGTCGGCAATATGGACTACCACATCCGTGCCCCGCCCCTTTCTACTCGATTCCGAAATAGTAAATTCCGGAGTGCCTTTACACTCCCATTTTACCGGTTTGGCATTTTTCTTATATGACAAGGTATGTATCTCAACCTTTTTTGCCACCATAAAACTGGAGTAAAATCCAAGCCCGAAATGACCTATAACCCCGCTATCATCCTTATCCTTGTATTTGGCTATCCACTCCTCGGCACTCGAAAATGCTATCCGATTTATATACTTATCCAGCTCCTCCGCCGTCATACCTATTCCCTTATCACTCACCGTAAGGGTTTTTGATTTTGGATCAAGCTTAACTTCTATACTTAAATCACCCAGCTTGCCCTTATATTCTCCAACCGATACCAAAGTCCTGACCTTTTGGGTGGCATCAACGGCATTAGAAATCAATTCGCGTAAAAATATCTCCTGATCGGAATACAAAAACTTCTTTATGATAGGGAAAATGTCCTTTGTCTGAACGTTGATCTTACCTTTCTGCATTTTTATAAAAATTTTTGGTTTATAAAACTTTTTTGAAGCTGTACCAGACTTTTACAATCACTATGCCATGAGAAAAACAAGACAAATTGACAGCCTTATTGTTTGAAAAGCGTATAAAATTTTATGCTTTCATTCTTTTTTTGCTTCCCTTTTAATACTTTTGCTTTAATGCAAAATTTTACTGATAAAGTTACAATTCATCTTGACAACAGCAATAATTTTAAAACGAAAAAAACCATTGTAAATTTATTCATCACACTTTACTAAAAAGAGAGGCAAATGAAACCCTCATTCACTGAACGTTCACAAATTACGAGAGGGTTAGAGCGTGAGAGGGTGAGAAAGTGAGAAAATAATCAGGTAATACCGAAGGGTCGGGATTTCGCCATTGCTCAACAGGTAATGTGCCAATATGCCAATGAGTTAATGTTTTAATAGCTCAAATTGTTTGTTCGTTGATTTGTTGATTCATAGTATATTCGTTATTCGATAATTAGTAGTTCGTCATAATAATCAGAACGTTAAATACATTTTATACAGATGAAAACCTTATTTAAAAACGCCTCCATTAATTACAGTGAAGCCGGCAGCGGAGATACGCTTGTTCTTTTGCATGGTTTTACGGAGACCTTGTCGATATGGGATGATTTTGCCAGAGATTTGTCGCGCTATTTCAGGGTTATTTGCGTTGATCTGCCTGGTCATGGCGGTAGCGATTGTATCGGTGAAGTTCACAGCATGGAGCTTATGGCAGATGTTGTAATGACGGTGCTTGACAAGTTATCCGCAGGCAGGTGTGTTGTAATCGGTCATTCTATGGGTGGTTATGTGGCTTTGGCTTTCGCACGCAAGTATGGCAGTTCGGTATGCGGGCTCGGGTTGTTTCACAGCAGTGCCCTTTCCGACAGCAATCAGGCCAGGGAAGGACGTATGCGTGCCATCGAAGCAATAAGGAAAAACCACCATGAATTTCTTACAGCGTTTATACCAAGCCTGTTTGCTCCAGAAAATAAAGAAATATTCCGTAAAGAAACAGAGATCCTGGTTGAACAAGCCAAGAAAATGTCGAAAGAGGCTGTTATCGCCGCACAAATGGGTATGAAAGAAAGACCCGGTTCAAGGGAGATCCTGCTTAACGCTAAGTATCCGGTGATGTTTATTTCCGGACATCAGGATTCACGCATCCCCGTCAATGACCTGCAGCATCAACTGCTGTTGCCGGAAACAACATACTCGCTGTTGCTGAAAAACTGCGGTCATATGGGTTACCTCGAAAAAAAAGAAAAAACGCTGGGTTTTGTGAAATGCTTTACGCATGCATGCTATAACAAGATCATTGATATATCCTGATCCCTGACGCCCATTCTTTAATTACACGGTTTATGCTATAAACCGGTGTTTGGCGAATTTTCATTTTCGGGTCTCCTATATAACTCTTTCTAAGTTTTTATGTGCTTAAATTCAGAACTCCTGACCTCTCGTAACTGAAAGTACGGGATTTGAGGTCATTCAAACTTTTGGAACAAATGTACAAAAACCTTATTCAACCTTATTCATTTCCCAACTATAACCTTAATAGCAAAATGCAACCACATACCAAATAAACCTTATTACCTTATGTTGTGGGCTAAACCTTTCACAAAATAAGGTAATAAGGTTGGGGTATCATATTATGGATTCTTGCTATTAAGGTTCATGTTTTGTAGTTGATAAGGTATAAATAAGGTTTGCCCATCAAAGTTGTGAAATTGCATGCGGCAAAATCCCGCATTTTCAGTTGCGGGCAATTTCGTTAGTTTACCTTATCTTTAAATATGGGGTAATGAGTTCTTATTATTGTTATTATCTCATTTTTTTACTTTTACTGCTAATTGCGTAAATGTTTGGTTATATGTAAATTGAAAATAGTATTGAAATAGAAAATTGAAAATTTCATGGCTTGCCAAATAATCTTTTTCTTTCCACTTTCCTTTTTTTTCCATTACCATTTTCCATTTTCACATAACTTATTTATTTCGAAGATAACATAATGCTAATTTTCATAAATTAGCGTATGTATTATCTCTAATATAGCTCTTTTATTAAAGTTATCTGTTTTTTGAGGCTGGAGAAGTAATTCTCCCGAACACTTAGTGTGCAATGACCAAAAAATACTTTTTCTTTCCTCTTTGCACCACGATATATTTTGAGTTTATCAGGTCCTGATCCGAGACGATGTATTCTTCGTTCACTTTTTGTTTGTTTATGCTAATGCTGCCTTCCCTGAGAGCCCGGCGGGCTTCACTTTTGGAATGTAGTATTCCGGTTTTTTCCGACAGAAAATCTACTACGGGCAGCGACTGCTCAATTGTTGTTTTTGAGATTTTGTGCTGCGGCACACCGTCAAGCACTGTCAGCATAATATTTTCAGGCAGCTTTTGCAGCGTTTCGGCAGTGCCTTTGCCGAATAATATTTCTGATGCCCCGACGGCTGTATTATACTCATTTTCGCCATGCACTCTTACTGTCATATCCTTTGCAAGGGTTTTTTGCAACTTACGCATATGCTGACTTTTGCGGTGTTCTTCGATCATGTGTTCGGTTTCTTCCCTTGAGAAGAGAGTGAATATTTTAATGTATTTTTCTATGTCGGCATCGCTGCAGTTGAGCCAGAACTGGTAGAAGTGGTATGGTGATGTATAGCGTGCATCGAGCCATACGTTGCCCTGTTCGGTTTTGCCGAACTTGGTGCCGTCGGCTTTTGTTATCAGCGGGCATGTGATGGCGTATGCTTCGCCGCCGGTGGTTCTGCGTATCAGCTCCGTTCCCGAAGTGATGTTGCCCCACTGGTCGGAGCCGCCCATCTGCAACTTGCAGCTTCTGGTCCGGTAAAGATGGAGAAAGTCATAAGCCTGTACCAGCTGATATGAAAACTCGGTGAAAGAAATGCCCGTCTCAAGACGGCTTTTCACAGCATCTTTGGTGATCATGTAATTCAGTGTAAGATGCTTGCCCACCTTACGCAAAAAATCAAGAAAGGTGAAATCCTTCATCCAGTCGTAGTTGTTGACTATCTCGGCTTTGTTTTTGACTGCTTCGAAGTCGAGAAACTTCAGCAACTGTTTATGGATCGCTTTTTCATTGTGCTGCAGCACTTCTTCCGACAGCAATGCACGTTCTTCTGTTTTTCCGCTGGGGTCGCCAATCATGCCGGTAGCCCCGCCTATCAAAGGTAATGGCTTGTGCCCTGCAATCTGAAAATGCTTAAGCATCATTATCGAAACAAGATGCCCGATATGCAAGGAGTCAGCCGTAGGATCTATGCCCACATAGCCCGTGGTCATCTCCTCTTTTAACTGATCAGCGGCGCCGGAAGTAATATCGTGAAGCATGCCGCGCCATCTTAACTCTTCAACAAAGGTCATGGTTTCCGCTTTTGCTTTTTTACGAATGCAAAATTACCCATAAAAGCATTATAAGACAATTAATTTTATTGAATATTTATCAGAACTGCCGTAAGATCAGAATATTTTAAAACCGGTGAATATCAATATAAATAAGGTTCTGTAACGTCTGGTGTGGGCAAGGACTAAAAAATATTAAAACAAATTATGTGGACAGTTAAATATTATGTAAATCGCTATTTTATTCAAAAACAAGTTAATAAGTCCCTCGGTATTGGGCAATATAGCCCCTTGAATAATAACAACTTGCAAAGTAGTTATATAAGAGGTTGCATGATTTGTGATGTTGGTTGTTCCAAACCTTATATTTTTGTTAACCACAGAGTTTCTCATAGTTTTGCACGGAGTTGCAAGTCACATCTTCTCACACTCCCACACTCTCCCGCTCTCCCCATCTCACGCTCTCACCCTCTCCCCCTCCCACATTCTCATATTACAAAGAATAGTGCATTGCGGAAAATGTGCTCTATTCCCGTTTTTTCAGATATCTTCTCCTGTAAGCGTTCAGATGCTCCCTGTACCATCCTTTCTTTCGTAATCGTGAAAAGACGTAATTTCTGGTGTTTTTGTCCCATATTGTGCGTATGGGGAAAGCGACATATTTTTTGAATGACTGCACGGCGAAATGATAAACCATCTTTTGTTTTTTACCCATGCTGACAGCCATTTTATGTCTGGCAAAGAAGAACGGTTTTTTTGTCAGGTTTTTTGGTGCGGGCAGGTCAAAGACCCTGTACATAAGCAGCATATATGCTTTGCTTTTCCTCCCGTAATATTTAAATTCGCTGAAGGTTTTGCAAATGTTTTCTCTTTGGCTCAGCAGCAGCAAGTCATAAAGGTCGCGCAGCGAAACATCCGCATGATAATGCCCGTTGTGCATCAGTTGCGAATGGATAAAATTGTGGATTATCTTGTTGCGGTCGTCCATCACCGGGAGGCCTTTTTCCTTTGCGGAGGGTTTCTTTGTTGCAAAGACCTTTTCGGTGGTGAAGGCTTTCAGGTACTGGTGGTGCACGGGCAGGCGGTGTATTTCAACACCTGCCACGCAATCTTCTTTTACCAGTATGGGGTAGTGCATTGTGGAGCTGTATGCCCCGGGGTCGAACTTTTTATGGGTGCGATAGCCGTTGTCAAGGAGCATTTCCGCCACCCTGACCATATTACCGTCTTCAACGAGTATGTCGAGGTCATATACCATGCGTTCTCCCTCATCGCGGTATAACCCGTCGAAAATATTACCCGTTCCCTTCATGAAAATACAATCTATACCTGCCTTGTTGAGCAAATCCCTTATTTGCCGTGCCTGGATCATCATTTTGCGGTTTCGCTGAAGGTTGAGGTTATAAATATATTCAAGGTATTCGCATAGCTCATCGGGCAGGCAGGGGAGCAACCGGTGGTTTTTGAGAGTCAGGTACAACGATTGCAGCACAAGGTGGTCGCTGCCTGTTTTCACCCATTTTTGCCAGTCTTCCTTTTTGCGGGGCAGCATCGCTTTTATTTCATCTGCTTTGCCGGGCCTGAAATCAAGCGACAGGGTACGTGATATAAGATAATATATCTGCTTTTTGTTCATTCGCGGCTCATCAGGTTGTTGATCGAATCAACGGCTTTTTCATTATCGCCGTATTCCAGTCTGTAAAATTCCAGTTTTTCAAACCAGTCCATGAACATTTCGGCACGATTCATATCATCTCCCACCCATGCTTCGCGGTGGAAGTGAACGAGGGCGTCGAGTGTTGAAACAGGCCGGATCAGCAACCCCGTAGCGGGGTTATATTTTATGAACACCATTTTTTTCACTGCAGCGGGTTTGATTTGTTCATGACCGGCTGAAGGCTTTGCATATGCTATTTTTTCGTTGTTTTCGGGGTACATTTCCAGTCCTTGTTGTCCGAGCATGTTTATTGCTTTGTTTTTGGCGCACAGTGCAGCCGGAAACGGGTATGCTTTTCTGTCGTCAGCTGCAAGTGGCACAAAGTCGTCCGATACGAAATCGAACCCATGAAGCTGCAGAAGACCTGCCATTGTGCTTTTCCCTGAGCCCGTGGTGGAGGTAAGCAAAAGCGTTTCACCATGCTTTTGTACGGCAGAGGCGTGGATGAAAGCCATCCAGTCGTCTTCTTTTTTGTCATAAAAATAACCGGCAAGCTCAACGTAAAGCCGGTGCTTTATCTGCCCCGGTTCCTCGGTGCTGACACACCTGCCGCCATGACCGTTTATCCTGAGAATATAACGGTCTTTGAAGGGGAACAGCTCGACGGCGAAAACATCATCTATGGCATCGCCGGTTTCAAGGCAGGCTAAAGGCACGTGGACATAGCTTTGGAGCTGAGGCGACCCGTAGGTTATGCTGAATGGTTTGCCGCGGTACAGATAGTTTTTTGTTCTCTTTTTTGTGAGCGTATGCCGGGATGCTTCCATGCCGTAAATCCCAAAGTCGGGCAGGGGGAAATCGGGATTCAGGAGCTTGTTTATGGAGTAGTAAACGTTTTCCACCGTTTTCCTTCCCGTTTCGGCAGGCAGGGAGTAACGCCGGCAAAATTGCTTTTGCGCCTCTTCAGGGCTTTTGTTCTTCTCATACAAACAAAAGATGAACCATTGCGGTTCATCGAATTTTACCCACTGGTTGCTCGCCTTAAACCATACCACATGGGATCGCTCTATTTTCTTTACCAGGTACGCCACAAATATAAGTGCATGTTGTTTGGTTAATAGAGCTTAGTCCCAGTCATTATCTTCATCATCCCATGGGAACTCCCCTCCCGGACCTCCGGGGCTATCTTGTCGCGCTTTGGCAGAGTTGTTCAGCAGCAGCAACATTGTAGAGGAAGCAAAAGCCGCATAACCGATCTTGCGAAGGGCATCCCTGCGCGACATGCCTTCTTCTTTTACGGATTTTGAAACGTCTTTTATTTTATCTTTTTTATTCATATATGCAAATATAAAACTTTTTTTTAAAAATCTCGGTTACCTGATTATTTTTTTATCAGGATCCTCTTATTTATTTCAAACGTCAATGATCTGTTTTTCGTACAGTAACCCTTTATTTTCATGATATAAATTCCCGGAACCAGGTGTTGCTTGTTAAAGGCAACTGAGTGGCTTCCTTCGCCGAATTGTTTTACGGGCATGTTCATAACTTTGTTTCCCGGCATGTCATACATCTCAAACTTCATTGCGGCGGGTTTGCTGAGGCTGATATCGGCAAAGAACTGTCCGCCGCAGGGGTTGGGGTAAACGGTTATAGAGGGTTCATATTGTCTGATCCCGGGCTCTTCGCTCAGCTCTTTTCCTTTACCTTCTGTTTTATGCTGTTTTGGGCTTGTTTCCATGTATAGGTAGAATCTTCCGAGGGGGTCAGCATTGGCAGGTATGTGTGCCGTATAGTCTTCTGCCGAGAGGTTTGTAAAGATGCCTGTTTCGTTGTCTTCGAGCATTGGTGTGACGTTTCCGGGCAGCGTCATTGAGGAAGCCGAGAAGGTTATCTGCCCGCCCTCATTATATACGATGCCGAGGGGTATTGCAACGGATATTTCCGCATCATAGCTCCACAATTTGGGCAATGCCTGTATGGCAAGGTTCAAGTCGCTGATCCCGCCGGGCATCCTGCTGTAAAACTTAAAGCCGGGGTTATCACTGAAAAGCCCTGCATCATAGCCCACATCAAGGCCTGCGGTCATGTTTTTGTTGAATGCCAGTGCGGTGGTCAGTGATTGCCCCTTTCCGTTCGCTATCTCTACTATTATATTATGCCAGCCGTAAGGATTTTTTATTTTTTTACGGAATTGCGGATCTTCATGTGCACGCATGCCGGTATCAAATGTTATATCAAATTCTGCAATTTCTCCTTCTTCTCCCTCTTTGGCTCTGACCATAAAGCCTTGTCCGGAAGCCACATAGTTTTGCGACGAGATCGGAGTATAATTGATAGGTATGTATTGTTCATTTTCAGGGCACCATATATATACTGCTTTATTCTCATCATGAAGAGAATCGGAATTAACATGTAAAAAGCTTCCTTCTCCATCGTTAACATTCAGTGCACAGGCAAACGGGTTGCCTATTCCGTTCCAGCCATTGCCGTTAGGGTGTGAATAGGTGATTTGGTGAATCACTTTTTGATATGTAAGAGTGCCTTCAAATGTAATGGTGCCCGGTGATGCAAGCCCTACGGCATACATAATGCCCGGCTCCATGAGAATATTTTTGAGTTCTGGATCTCCTTTTATGTAAAAGGGTGACCATTTGTCCTCTGCTTCGATATAGTGTTGCATGGCATAAATTTCCTCACCGTTTAACGTTCCTTCGGCTATAATTCCTTCATTTCCATCAAGAAAATCCTGAATACTTCGCCCCTCAACGGGCGTTGATATAAGATGAAAAGTTTTGTCACCGGCAATATAACGTTGTACGGTTGCTTCAACATTTTCATTGTTATGAATTAAAGATGCTGAACCTGAGTCATCCGATTCAAGGATCAAGCCTTCTGTGGCTAAATTTATAATTGTGCCTGTGGAAGATACTTTGCCGGATGGGGTGATTGTTAATTCTGCATCTTCGATTCTTAAAGTCCCGCGAATTCGCGAATCTTCTGGTCCTTTCAAGGTCAAAATTGAATCTTCTACGATTAATTGGGCGCCGGAAGCGATCGCCAGGGAATTAATTGTTGCATTACTATTAGAAATTACAGGGTAATAATTTCCTTTATCAACAACAGGAATCCTAACATTATCATCTTCCCCCGGGACTGAATTTGGAACCCAATTATCAGGGTCATGCCAATTACTACTAACCTTTCCGGTCCACTCATATGTATCATCTTCATCAACATTTACATCAATATTTTCCGTCATTTTAAAACCGCCGAACCTTGCTCTGATTTCCACCATGATATTTATCAGCCCTGCATTTTCAAGGATTATATCTTCGATGGTAAGTTCGCCGTTTTCAAACGGGGCTTGGGGCAATCTTTTGAGCTCGATGTCGTTGGTCGTGTCGTTAACGGTAACAAGGTAGTCGTCTGACGAACCGTCCAAAGCATCGCCGTTATATCTTGCATTTTCTATTTCCAGGTCGAAAGGTATGTTGACCGTCTGATTTCCGGGGTCAACGATGCTGAAGCCGCTCCCGGTCTCATTCTGGCTGAAACAGGTTATGCTTGCCAGGAAAACCGTGGTTAAAAGGAGTGTTTTATTCATGATTTTAGTTTTTTATTGGTATTGGTATATGAAGTCATATTTGAATGTTTAGCCGCTCCGAAAAGCCTGTAATTAAACCCTGAAAAGATGCCGGGCATTGTCTTCCGGCAGATCTGATGCAGCAATCTGTTTTGATTTTCCCTGAATTACAGGTTTTATCATACAAATTTATAATAAACTTTCATTTAAAAAAAATGAAAAACCACATTTTTTTCAAATAATTTGAGTTTCGCTTTAAACCTGTGTAAAAACAGCGTTTTCAAACCACCGATACCCTGCCGGGGTTAACGGAAATAAACGGCAAATTGTTAATAAGTTGTGCGGGACAATTTGCCGGTTTGGTGGCGGTAAAAGGTAGTATCGTTTAGTGTACTATCCGAACACGCCTGGTAAGCACTTTTTGCCGGCGTTGCAGCACCTGTCTTCGAAAAACATTGTTGTAAATTCAATTATTGCAGAGTGTGTAGTGTCAAATTGCGAGATAGATGAGATGTGCGGGGGAGGCGTTGGGATACTTGCTGAAATGTTCGGAGAGACGCGCCGGAAAGGCTTGCCAAAAGGCTTTAAGAGACGCCATTAAATACTAGGAGAGACGCGCCGAAAAGGCGCGGTCTGTACAGATTAATCATGGTAATCAAGGGAGACGTGCCGCAAGGCACGTCTTTACAGAGTAAGTAGCAATTTGCTACCGACAATTTGTCGCAAAAGACAATCATCAATTATTAATGACAATAAAGAAGCATTTTCAAAACCCCTATTTTAAATATCTCCTCATATTTTGATCAGCACGTGCGCGCCGACCCGCCCAAACAGCGGGCTGTCCCGACTTTTTGTCGGGATGAATGCGATAAGGCTTAGAATTGCGCCGAAGTGGTTTATCCATCTTTGGCTGCAATTCTTGCCTTATCGCAGAGCGGGTGGCCGCATTGTTTGGGCTTGATTGCTGTCCCGCACATGCGGGAGAAAAAGTAGGAGAAAGAATCCGGGAAAAACCTTCTTCTGTTCTATATCGGGATTTAGCTTCGCTGCTACTTCGTGGTCTCCCT
>PWJZ01000042.1 GCA_003559855.1 Bacteroidales bacterium | reverse complement strand
CATCCGCACATCTTCCTTTTATTTTTAAAGCTTGTTTTAATTAGTTGACTAACATACAAGATTTGTATCCTTGATAAAAATTTAAACCAACTGGTTATAAAAAAAACCAACTGGTTATAAACAAAACCAATTAGCTATGAACAAAAAACAAATAGGTAAACCCGTGGACTTATCAGGTATAAACATCAATGAGCTTGAAATATGTCATTCTCTCACATCTCTTTGCCTGCGGCGCATTTCACGAAATAACCCGCGATTGAAGTCTTTTTCGGCTTCGTATAGCAAAGCTACTTTTTTTACGGGTAATATTTCAAGAAATTTCTCATGATAATTCCTTTTGAGTTCTGCGGTTTCTTCTATCCTTCTTATATTACATTCGGCATATTGTTCCGCTTCTTCTTCGGTAAGTTCGGAAACCCTTTTTCCATGCAACATTTCACTCTTATGCTTTGCTCTTAACTCTTTTAAATCCTCCTGGTACTGATTGTAAACAGGCCAAAATTTTTCCGCTTCCCCGGGAGTCAATGATAATCTCTCAGTTATAAAAGCTATTTTCATTGACTTTATCCTTTCCCTTTGGGCATCATCATGGTGCCTGGCACCCACAGGCTGAGACATGCAAGGAATGATGGTTACGAACAAAATGCTTGAAATAATTAACCGTACTAAAACTTTGTTTTTCATATATTTATTTTATTTAATTGACATTACAAATAACTAACCTTTTGTTTTATAAAAACCGTTTAATCAAGATCTATTATATATTCCAGATCTTCAGGTAAATATTGATACGTATCCATATACTCCAAAATATAATCCAAAAAAGGGTCATCATCCGCATCTTCCGTCCACATGGAGATATCCGTATATCCATCAATATATTTCAACATATTGCTTTCTTCCGAAATCAGAATTTCATAATAGTGTGCTTCATCATAGTCTGCCAGATAAGAAAAATATGATTCCAAATATTCTTCATCGATCCCTGCCAAGTCATTAACATCATCCTTTTGTATTAAAAATAAAAATGTCAGGCCGAAGGCAACCATTACAGCCAGTGCGGCAGCATAAGCCATTATTTTTTGCGTAGAATAGCCAAAAACAGTATGATGGCTTTTCCTTACACTGCTGTTTTTTAATTCCGCTATTTTATCAGGCAACCGGCTAAAATAGTCATCAGGTACTTCAAAAGGATTATCCTTTGAAGCTTTTGATATGCCGGGTGCTTTATCCAGCAACTCTCGCTTTAATATGTCGGGTTTTTCCTTTTCCATGTCGGCAACCTGTTTTTTAATATTAGATTATAAAAAATCAAAAATGTTTAACCGTTAATTAAAAATTCTTCTACCTTTTTTACCGCGATATGGTACGATGCTTTCAGAGCACCGGTAGAAGTGCCAAGTATTTCAGACATATCCTCATATTTCATCTCATCGTAATAACGCAAATTAAAAATTATTCTTTGTTTTTCAGGCAATTTGAGAATAGCCTTTTGCAATTTTTTTTGTACCTCATCGCCTTTAAAATATTGGTCGGTTTCAAGCTTTTCGGATAACATGGCTTCAACGTCAACAAGCGGAACAAAAAAACGTCTTTGTTTTTTTTTCAGAAATGACAATGCTTCATTAGTTGCAATTCTATAGAGCCATGTGTATATCTTTGAATCTCCCCTGAAATGTCTGATATTTTGCCAAACTTTCAAAAAGACATTTTGAACAACGTCATTTGAGTCTTCATGATCAATAAGAAGCCTGCGCACGTGCCAGTATATGCTTTTCTGATATTTGCGCATTAACAGATTAAAAGCATAATCCGGGTTGCCGGCATTGAACATTTCCAGCAACTCATTATCATCAAGGTGATCCATACACTTTCTCTAAAACATGAAACGGTAATAAAGCATAAAAACAAAATAAGTCAAACGCTAAGCATCAATTAGCAATTACCGGTTATCGAATAAATCTCAATTATCAAAACTCAAATTTCAAAACTTTGTTGATTCGATGCAAATGATCAGATTAGCAGTTTGACATCTGTATAATTGAAATTTAATTATTATTTGTTCACATAAATATTATTTAACGGTTGTTCACGAACTCGCTTTGCCCGGTTAAGATTTGTATTTTTAAATTTGTTATTTCAAATTGTCATTAAAAATTTATATGGTTCCGCTTTTGAATTTGATCACATAGATTTTAATAATTCTGCAAGTTCTATTTTCCGGCAATTACTTTCATTGCGGCATCAGCAATGTTTTGAGCATGAAGCCCATATTTGACCAACAACTCGTCTGGTTTACCGCTTTCGCCAAACACATCTTTTATACCAACCATTTCGAGGCGTTTTGGGAGTTTGCCGGTCAGTAATCGTGCAATACTTTCCCCCATGCCTCCGTTTAACTGGTGTTCTTCGGCTGTAACGCCGCATCCGGTTTTCTCCACTGATTGTATGACAACTTTTGTATCGAGAGGTTTAATTGTGTGAATATTTATTACTTCAGCACTTATTCCTTTTTCACCAAGTATTTTTGCTGCTTCCAGGGCTTGCCATACCAAATGACCGGTAGCGAAAACGGATACATCTTTGCCTTCAATAAGTATATCAGCCTTACCTATTATAAATTCCTGGTTTTCGGGGGTAAAGTTAGGCACTTTGGGTCTCCCGAACCGCAGGTAGACCGGTCCTTTATGACCGGCAAGTGCAAGTGTAGCGGCTTTTGTCTGGTTAAAATCGCAAGGGCTTATAACGGTCATATTGGGCAGCATCTTCATCATTCCTATATCTTCTATCATTTGGTGTGTAGCGCCGTCTTCCCCAAGTGTGATACCGGCATGAGATGCACATATCTTAACGTTTTTTTCCGAATATGCTATGCATTGACGCACCTGGTCATAAACACGCCCCGTGGCAAAGTTGGCAAAAGTCCCGGCAAAAGGTATCTTGCCGCCAATGGTCAAACCCGCCGCAATGCCCATCATGTTGGCCTCGGCAATACCTGTCTGAAAAAATCTTTCGGGAAAATGTTTCTTGAAATCATCCATCTTCAAAGAACCCGTCAGATCAGCACATAAAGCAACAACACTGGGGTTTTTCCTTCCCAGCTCTGATAACCCTTCTCCAAAACCCGACCTGGTATCCTTCTTCCCTGTACATATAAAATTTTGCATTTTTGTTTTTTATGAAAAGTTTATGTTAATATCTTATCCATAATTATTTTATCTTACATGAACCGTTTTTGCAACTCCCGATTCAACGACAAAAGGCTTCACAACAGAAAAATAGGTAGCTGAGGAGCCTCTCGAACGAAAAATGACCTGATAATTACCCGGCATCAGGTTAAGTATTTCATTTTTGACGTTTTCTCTAAGCCTGTAAACAAGCTCAAGTCCGTCATCGGTTTCCTTAAATACGGAGCCATAACCACGTGACAGCAATCTTATTGAAGCAACACCCGGTTGTGGAAGCTCAACAGTTGTAATATGGTTTTGCTCAACTTCAACATCTTCAATTATAAGTCTTGGTAATGAATGCACCTCAATATCATAATTTCCGACAAGGTATTTTTGAGGTACACCGGTATTTTGAACATTGAGAGTTTTCATACACCCTGCTTTTCTGACGATAACCGGATAATTAACCGGAGTCCTCCCTCCTACTACCACATCAATGCTTCCGCAAGGTGTTTCGGCGGCAATAACGTTGTGTTTTCCGGGTGTTATCCTGACATCATTGACCTTTACAGGTGGTATCGTATGTACTACCATATCGTAATTATATGCCGTACTTAAAAAATAGAGAGTATCGGGCAGCCCCCGGTGATTCATTGTGTGTATAATGCTGTTTTTGATCTCGCCCGTATCAGAATCGTAAAAGGTGACAGGAACATTGGATTCGGACGGATTTCCGTATATATCAAGTAAATTGATCTGAGTAGTTGTCGCTTCAAGCGCCTGGCTTATGGCTATATTAAGGCTTGCCCTGAACTGCTCTTCATTACGGGCATCAAAATATTCTCCAACACATTCAAACTCCTTGCTAAAATCCCTGCCGACACCAATTATAAACGGTCTTAAAAAAATTCCTTTTTTTTGCAGCCTTTGAGAAACTTCACATGGGTCTCCGCCGCATCTTTCAAGACCATCAGTGATCAGAATTACAATATTTCTGCAGTCATCACAAGGAGGAAAGTCATCTTTAGCAGCCTCGAGCGAAGCTGCTATTGGCGTTGTCCCTCTCGGGGTTATCTGCCTGATGGTCCGTTTTATCCTGCCTGCGTTTCCGTCCCAAAAACCTACCTCCAGGTTCGTATCATCACAGTCTTGAGGGGTAAAATGGCTCTGATGACCAAATACACGCAAAGCCATCTGAACATGAGGAATATGCCTGAGACTATCAACGAGATCTACAAGAAGATCCTGCGCTATTGCAATTCGCGTATCGGTATGCCACATGGCAAGCATGCTCTGCGATGCATCAAATACAAATAAAATACGCGTTAAGGGCGGCTCATCATCGTCCTGGATGTTCGCATAATTATGAATGGAAACTCCATAAAAAATAATCAGGAACAAAAATATTCGTTTAATTACAAAACTTTTCATTTCAAGTGGATTTTATTGATTTACTGACAGGCAAACGTTCCAATATTTAAAAATTATTTTAAAATTCCCGAATTTCAAATCTAAAGTACCCGTAAACATAAAATATAATCGATTCATAGCTTTTCAAAATTATTTTACCCTTAAGCAAGCTTCAATAATCCCCTAACGTTTCCTCAAAATTTGCTATGGCTTTTTTGAATTGTTCTTCATTTGGTGGTTTTCCGTGCCACTCATGCGTGCCTTCCATAAAGTCTACCCCGTAGCCCATTTCGGTATGCATAAGTACAACAACAGGTTTTTGCTTTCCTGTTTTTTCTATAGCTTTTGGTATTGTTTTCAGAATATCTTCCATATCGTTGCCATTCATTTCCAGCACTGTCCATCCAAAAGCTTCCCATTTGGCTTTAAGGTCGCCAAGAGGCATAACCTCATCACATGGTCCGTCTATTTGCTGTCCGTTATAGTCGATTATGCCTATGATGTTATCAACATTTCTTCCTGCGGCAAACATAGAAGCTTCCCATATCTGTCCTTCCTGCTGCTCACCATCACCCATTAAGCAATACACGAGCCTGTCATCATTGTTCAGCTTTTTTGCCAGTGCAGCACCAAGTGCAACACTCAACCCCTGCCCCAGCGAACCCGAAGCTACCCTGACACCCGGCAAGCCCTCTTTTGTCGAAGGATGACCCTGAAGGCGTGTATCTATATGACGAAACGTCGCAAGCTCCTCTAAAGGAAAATATCCGGAACGTGCCAAAACACTAAACCATGCCCCCGATAAATGACCGTTGGAAAGAAAAAACAAATCCTCACCGGTACCGTCTATAGTAAATCCGGCCGGATTGTGTTTCAGAATTTTAAAATACAGGGCGGTAAAAATATCGGCACAACCCAAAGCACCTCCCGGATGCCCCGATTGCGCCGCGAAAACCATACGAAGTATATCCCTGCGTACCTGCGTTGCGATTTGCTTCAATTCAATGATTTCAGACATTATTATTAGCTTTAAAAGCCACAAATTTATAAAAAATCACGCTTTATCTATACCGTGTTTTCATTAATTACCAACAAAGAATTCATTATTGTTAATTAATGATCATATGAATTGTTTTGTGATTAAGCGAACCGCTCGGAAATTACTGCGGATCCGCCCAAAACTTTAAAGAAGAAATAAATTTTTTATACATATGGAGGTTTATACTTTGAAGTGATAATTTCTTTTTTTCCGGTAAGGATTAATTCAGATAACCGAATCAGCAAAACAAAAACCGCCAGACCTTGTGGGCTGGCGGTTCGGATTAATAACCAATTAACCAAGTACCATGTAAAAAATTTACGATGCAAATATAATATTTTTTTTATTATGCAACTATTTTGTGTCAAAAAAAATATTTTTTTATTTTAATAATAAAAACAGCTTAAAGCAGATTCAAAGAGATTGCCTTCGGCGGGATCGCTGACCCGGTTTTTCATTCCGATTCACTGCATTACTAACGACAATTTTTCTCAAAATGTATTGTTAAAATGAAAAGTATCCTGCCGGGAAAAGCCTGAAAAGCCAGCTTATCAAATATATTCTATTAATGAATTCCCATAATCTTCAATCGGCAAATATCAGTGAAAGGTTGCGTGAAATATCACATAAATCCGGCTATTATAATTTTTAAAATTGTTAATAAATATTTTATAATTTATTTTTTTTTATATGTGAAATCACTACTGTCCGATTAAAATTAAATATAGCCACTAAGACACAAAAACACTAAGACTCACAAAGCTGATAGTGCTGATTATAAAGCCCTTAGTGCATCTTAGTGTCTTAGAGTCTTGGTGGCATAAAAGAAATATAAATAGTACCACCGAAACCAT
>PWJZ01000012.1 GCA_003559855.1 Bacteroidales bacterium | reverse complement strand
ATCAAATATAATTTCCCGTGATGGATTCGTGTAATTATATTCATAAAGAATATAAGCAGCAGCAAGGGTAGCATGGCCACAAAAGTTAACTTCTGTCATAGGTGTAAACCACCTTATTTTGTAATTCCCATTTCTCTCAATCAAAAAAGCGGTTTCTGAATAATTTAGTTCCATAGCAATTTTTTGACAAAGTTCATCAGGGTGATCATGCTCTAATATACAAACCCCGGCGGGGTTGCCGGTGAATGGTATGTCAGTAAAAGAATCCACTGTATAAATTTGCATGTGTTATTTCTTTTATTTGTTACAACTTATGATATGAATTAATTTGCCTTCAGTATCAAGAAACTTTAAAAGGCCTTTCTGGAATTATCTTTAATATCAAAGTATTCTTTATAAAATCGCATTAATTATTATCAATTGTTAGTTGTGTCGCCAAACTATTTTTTCAAAAGTATATCGCTCATATTGAGCATTATTACTCCGGCAACAATTATTAAAATTGAAATGATTTTCAAAACATTATACGGTTCTTTAAAAAACACTATTCCAATAATTGATACTCCTAAAATGCCAAAACCTGCCCAAATTGCAAATGCAAAACTTAAATCAAATTTTTTCAATGCAAACACAAATATTGTAAGGCCAATAGCCCAAAAAACAAATGTTAAAACAGAAGGATAGGTTTTTGTAAACCCGTCTGACATTTTCATAAATGTTGACCCCAGCAACTCAGCAACTATACCGGTAAATAATAACATCCATTTCATTTACTGTTTATTTAATTTGTTTTTAGTTACAACTCAAAAAATAATCTGACAACAGAGCAAAAAGATTTATTGAAAAATGAATAATTACTGCTGGAATTAAACTATCCGTTTTTTCCCTGGCATATCCCATTAGGATGCCTGTACAAAAAATGTATGTTGAAAAAATAATTAAAAACGCCAAACCAGCGTTCATATCACGAATTATCATTGGCAGATGTGCAAATGAGAAAAGTAAAGCCGCAAAAATTACAGGATAACTAAAAAAACCCCTGGCTATTTTGAGCCCAATATGACTAAAACGTGCCAAATAGCTCTGTATTAAACCCCTAAAAACAACTTCCTCGAGTACAGGCGCAACAACAAGTCCTAAGATAACCCTAGCAAACAATCCTTTATCCATAACAGGATGTTGTTCACCATGTTGTTCCCCTTCAAAAAACATACTAAGAAAATATCCAAAAACCAATAAAATAATCACCCAAAAAGCAATACTTCGAAATTCTGTCTTTCGAGGTAATTTGAAACCATACTTGCTAAGCTTTCCTTTTGTTAACAAAAATATAGCGATAATGGTAAAAACAAATTGAAGAGCTATAGATGAATATGGAATTTTAATAACTTCCACTGATATAACATCAGAGAAAACCAATATTATACCTGCAATCAAAGTTATTGACAGTGAGTACAAAACTATTTTACCTGCAGTTTTCATAATTTTTTGTTTTAACATAATTTAACAAATAATATGCCTTTTTACATACATATCTATTAAACAATAGTTTAACAAAATTAATTCTTCCATTAAATTAATTGTTTTAAAAGAAACTTGTTCATAATTGCACACCTATTGTTCAGATTCGTACACGCTTGTGGTAAATGTATATTTCAAAAATAAATGCTTCAGAAAATATTCTGCTTTTACATACAAAGACATTTAACTCTCAAAAACCAATAACCGCTTTTATAAAAATGCATAAGCTCCTAATCAGATCTCAAAACATAAATTGTCCATGGCGCGATACGTGTCTCGTTTACCCATGGATATGGCTCGCTATGGAGCGCCAAAGGTTTATGAACGTCGAGTATATCAAAGCCTGTTTTTGCATAAATTTCCTTATAATCAACATCAGTGCATAGTTCATCATCAACCGGACGATGATCGTCGGTATCAAGAATGATCGTTCTCACTATATCGCCACTTTTTGCAGTGATATTTTCGGGAAAGCAAGTAGTTTTAAACGAAACCCAATCATTTACATAAAGCTCCGGTGAAGAAACAAGATTAACAACACATCCGCCGGGTTTAAGAACTCTGTGAAACTCACTGAACAGCCCAATTTTTTTTGCCATAGCAGGAACATTATCAAAAGTAAAAGCCGAAAAAACCAAATCAAAAGATTTGTTTGCCAAGCCATTTAGCACACCATCCTCAATTATTAAATAATTGCCTTCAGGGTCTTTCTCTTTAGCCAAGTCTATCATCTCTAAAGAAATATCAACACCAAGAGTTTTGAAACCCAAAGATTTTAAAAAACGTGTTGAACGTCCGGCACCACAACCAAAATCTATGGCCTTTCCGCCTTCTGCATACTTTGAAAACAAGTCTGGCAGGTCACGAAAAGCCAAATAATAAGTTCCGTAAAACTCCATTTTTGAATAGGATACAGCTCTTTCGATTTTAAGCGGCTTGAGCCCGATCACCGTTTGATTGACCTTAAAACAATAAATTCCTGCTATCGGGCAGCCATTAGCGATCAAAATTCAAACATATTCGGCTATAGTGATCCACGCGGCTATAAACCTCTTCGCAATGCGGTTTTAAATCACATGCAGCTTCATAGTATTAGTGCAGCTGACGAAAATATTCTCATTACTAACGGTTCACAAAACTCACTACAGCTTATATTTCAGGAATTTGTTAACAAAAAAGATGTTGTTGCTGTTGAATCACCAACCTATTCAATGCTGATTCCCCTGATAAAGTTTTTAGATATTAAGGTTATAGAGGTCCCGTTTAGTGACGATGGAATGGACGTGGGGTTTCTTGAAAAAATCATGAAAAAACAAAGAATAAGCATGATATACACCATGCCCACCTTTCACAACCCAACAGGTATAACTATGAGCCAGGCAAAGCGTGAAAAACTATTGCAACTTTGTGAGCAAAATAGCACCATAATTGTTGAAGACAGCTTTGAAGAGGAGATGAAGTATTTTGGCAAAGCGCATTTGCCGATAAAAAGTATGGACTCAAAAGGTATTGTTATTTACTTAAGTTCTTTCTCAAAAGTGATGTCGCCGGGATTACGTACCGGCTGGATAATAGCTCACAAAGAATGTATTGCCCGGCTCACATCTCTGAAAACAGTGTTGGACTTATCGTCTAACTCTTTAAGTCAAGCTATTTTGTTCCATTACTGTAATTCCGGAAGTTATGAATTGCACATTCGAAAACTGATGCGGGTCTTTCGTAAAAGGATGAAAACAGCGCTTACTTCACTTAAAAAACATATTCCAAATGACAAAGCTTCATGGGTTGATCCGTTAGGAGGATTTCTTATCTGGTTAAACATTAAAACAAATAATGAGATAAACTTAGAGGATCACTTTCTTAAATATGGTGTAATGGTGAGTAATGGCAATTCATTATATTTTAACCCCAAATCAAACAACCAGATAAGAATTTCAATTGCAAAAAACAATGAAAATGAAATTGAAGAGGGTATAGCGCGGATTGGAAAAGGCATATCTGATCTCTAAAACTTATTGAATTTTTTGCTAACTTTGAAGTTAATAAATTTTTTTTTATTAAAATGACATATAATCTTTTAAAAGGCAAGCGTAGTATTATTTTCGGTGCCCTTAACGATAAATCCATTGCATGGAAAGTTGCAGAGGCAGTACATCGTGAAGGAGCAATATTTACACTTAGCAACACCCCGGTAGCATGCCGTATGGGCGATTTGTCGGATAACACTATCAGTCAATCTCCCACATATACAACCGCCGGTAGCGGCGTAAAGGGTGTTGATGGTTTGATTGATTTTTCAGAGCGGATGTCGCCACTGGGAAATGCCGATGCCGATGATTGTGCGGAATATTGTGTGGTTATGTTTTCTGATTTTACCAAAAAAGTTACCATGCAAAACCTTTATCATGATGGTGGCTTTTCAAGTATGGGTATGAGCTTGCAGGCTATGATGCAGTATAATAAAAGCCTGGAGTCTGATGATTTTCAGGATATCTAAAACAGCCTGACCATTATCTGAAATGAAGAACAAAGAAATACTCTGCACCGAATTCCTCAAATGGGCTTTGCCTCAGCTTGGACTTCGCTGGGAGGGCTATCGCAAGGTAAAACGCCAGGTCTGCAAACGAATAAATGCCCGAATAGCATCATTGCGGTTAGGCAGTTTCAGCTGCTACAAGGAATACTTCTCGAAGAATCCCGATGAGTGGAAAATACTGGATGGAATGATGCACATCAGTATATCCCGCTTTTTCAGGGATTACAAGTCGTGGGAAATGTTGAGTGAGAAGCTGCTACCGGAACTTGCTGCCAAAGCCATTGATGAAAATCGCCCGCTGCGCTGCTGGTCGGCAGGATGCGCTTCCGGAGAAGAACCCTACAGCCTGGCAATTTTATACCATCAAAAACTAAAACATTCATTCCCGTCATTGAACTTTCAACTGATAGCTACAGATGCCAACACACATCTTTTGCAGCGTGCAGCCGAAGCTTGTTATCCGGCAGGTAATGTAAAGGAAGTTCCGGCAAAATGGCTACAAAGTTCGTTTAAGAAAATAAATGGAGAGTATTGTCTGCATGACAACATCAAAAATACAGTCACCTTTCTTCATCAGGATATACGTAATAAAATTCCTGAAGGGCAATTTGACCTTGTATTTTGCAAAAATCTTGTCGGCATGTATTTTGCCAAAGAAAGAGCAATTGAGGTATTCAACCTGATTACATTGAGTATTCAGCCGGATGGTTTTCTGCTGACAGGTAATCATGAGCCTGTACCTGTTGAAAACATCTCCGGCATGCAAATATATAACCGTGGATTGAACATATACCAAATAATAATCTAACCAATAGGATAAATAAACGATAATAAACCAATGATGAACCGATGGGCTTTAGTCCAAATTTTTTTATTCAAACATAAACACATACGACAATCCGATACCAAGGTTATCAAAAAATTTGGGTGATGAATAATAGCCAAAGTTATAGGCAATGCTGACATTGATATTGCTATTCTCTGTAATGAATGGTATTTTGCCTATGGTAAGCCCGGTTTCATAGTATCCTCTGGATGGTGTATTAAAGTCGGCATTAAGGTGGTTTTCGGGGTTTCTGATATTTCCGTACATTCCTTTAGCAAATATTGTAAACTCCGGCGAGAATCTGTCTTTTCTAAAAAGCAAGCTGCCAAAGTTATGCCAAAAGAACAAAGCAGCATATTGTTCACTTACCATTGACTGCCCCTCCATTGTAATAAAGGATTCACCGACTGACAGTGGTATCGGGCTCATTCCGGGTGCTGAAAAAAGTTTTGACCATGGTAAAGACCTGTTGACAATACCGGCTTGCAATGACCATCTTTGTGTTCCGAGCATCCGGATATTGTAGTGATAACGAAAGAGCATCTCTGCTTTAATGTAGTCATACTCGCCAGAAAGCATGTTATCCCAACCTCTGGTAAGATTAAGATATACTACAGGCCGTATATTTCTTGAAAAAAAGGGTATAATACGTGCAGGTGTATAGACGTAAAATTCTCCCAATGCAAACCTCATTTGGAACGTGGTTTCGGTAAACCTTAATTTTTGTTTTTCATCATCCGGGTTGTTTTCATCAACAAAACGGTAGTTGTCAGTTATAGTAAGCTTTTCATCAGAAAGGCTTATTTTCAGGTTAAGGTTGTTTCTCAACGTTCTGAATCCAAACCAGGCTTTATTTTCAACACTTTCATCCATTTTTTTTACGGGTAATGTTTGAAATATGTTTGCCTGCAGGTTTAGCAATGAATTAAACGGATGATAAAAGTCTGATAATCCTCTGGCGGTGAGATCATTATGATGGTCGAGCCCAACACGTAAATCAGACTTGCGATGCAACATCACCTCACTGCCAAATCCATATTTAAACTTTTTATCCTTAAATCCATAGGCGGCATGTCCTTTTAGCGTTAACCAATTAAAAAGTCTGTGGTTTGTTTTAAGAGGTATACCAAGGCGTAATCCCTCATACCTATTATAGTTTATAACTCTTGATATATCTATGTCAAAAATTTCCCACTGTACATTACCATCAAACAATGTGACCATTCCTTCGGCTAGTCTGTCAAAATCGTGTTCCTGCCCCAGGCTGTCGAGAAAATGATAAGTTTTGGATTCGCGTGTGGTCAGGCTGTCGCGGCGATATTGGTCCCAAAAATCATCATCAGGTTTTGCTACCTTTTCATCCCAGTAAAATTCAGAAGCACTGAAATCGCGTCTTCTGTATTCGGGGTTTAGTTCAATGTTTTCAAGGTACATACGTGCTTCGCCTATAAGCTTTTCTTTTTCTGACAGATTTAATTCCACAGTAGTATGCTGTTCGGCAGGAAACCATTGTATGTTATCAATCAAATCATACTTTTGTCTGATACACAAATATATACCTTCATCTTCAATGGCTGGTTCAGCGATTACATTTTGTATAGCCCAATTAAAAGTATTTATATAAAGTAAGCCTTTTAAACCTTCAAAATTTCTCCTTCTTTCTGGTCGAAAAGATATAACAAATATTGAATCGTTGCCCGAATACAGTGTATCTTCAAGATTGAAAAAATACCTGTTTGGACTGTTAGGTGCTATGGGACTAAGATATTTGGCACTGAGAATCTCGATATAATCATCATAAAATGAAAAAGATTGCAACTGTGATGTCAGCATAACAAATATAGGACTTTTAAAACCGGCTACTCGCGAAGCAATTACATTTTCATTGTCATGGTTAGGAAAAAGAAATTTTCTTTCACTATAGGTTTCGGTAATAAAGAGGTGATGATCTTTTAAATGCGAACGCATTGTTTCTCTTGTTTGCACATCATCATCCAACTCCTCAAATTCTTCAAAAGGTATTTCTTGAGCAGGTGGCGGGCTAACGTCACCGGGTATATAATCCGACAAGCCGGGTGGTATCTGGGGTCTGATGGTATCGGCTTTTTCAGATGTATCATCGTCAATTTCGGCTGTAACCAGGAATTTGCTGTAGGAATTATACCGGAAAGATCTCATCTTTTCCGGGTTATTATGATCACGATAGTTGATAACATTGTTAATTATTCTGTGGGCAGGGTTTTCACCCGGGTATATTACCACTTCGTCAAGTTGGATTGGTTGCCGTACCATTTTGATATGGTGGTATTTTATTGCTGAGCTTACATGGTAATGCTTCGATTTATACCCGACATATGATAACACCATTCTTTCAACAGGTTCTTTGCTGCTGATCTTAAACAGTCCGTCAACATTACTCAATGTACCATAGCGTGTACCTTCTATAATGATGTTAACAAAAGCAAGGGGTTCGCCGGTTTCTGAATCTGTAACACGACCTTCCACTGTATACTGTCCGGAAATTTCAGTTATCGTAAACGGCAATACAATAAAAAAAATAACCGTTTTTAGACTCAGCAAGCCCGATTTAGACATAAAGATGCTTTTAAATTAGATAAAAGAATAATGATATACGAATTTTTCTTTAATTAATAATTAGAATATGATTTAACCGGAAAATAAAGTAATAAAGATAAGAAAAAAGCCTGAAATTAAAAAAAATATCTGACGCCTATTGTAAAATTCGGGGTTATTCTGAATCTGTCAATACAATAAAGAGTGATTTTTGGCTGTGTGAAAATGCTTACATATCCGGGATAATATTCTATACCTCCGCCAAGGTTAAAGCCTAAACCAATATGGCTTTCTTTTCCGAATGGTTCATCCCAGTCGTATTGAGCCCATATAAACTGAAATCCCGTTAAACCATATAATGTCCATTCCCTGTCCAGGGCGTATAAAAAGCTGCCACTTACATTAGTTTCAAAAGCAGCAGGTGAAAAATTGATATTAGCCACGTAGTATGTCAGATCAATACCGGTTCGAAAGTAATCTATCACGTAATAATGAAATTCCATATTCAATCCCGGTGAGCTAAATTCTTCCTTTATACCCAGTCTGTATGAAAAGCCTCCTCCTATGCAAAAATCATCATAAATAAACATCCTTGGCTGGGAATGCAATGTTAGAAAAAGTAATAAAAATCCTGCTGTAAGTATGATCTTTTTCAAAATATCTGAAATTTGGTTAAAAACATTTTGTCTTAAGGGTTATTACAGTATTTTAATCTTATTGTTATATTTTTTGTAACAATTATAAAAATTGATAACTAACAGCTGCTGTTTAAACATATTAGCAAAAAACCGGGTTTCATAGCGATTTTATTTGCATTTGGCAAATATAATAACAATTTGCTTTATAAAGCAATAATAAGTAACAAAAAATGATTTTAATATTGCCATAAGGTTGTATTATGTGTTTACTGATATTTTTGTAGAGTTATGGTTTATTTATACCGACTATTTCTGACGTCAGTCAAAATGTCAGATTAGATAAATGTGGTCTGTTTTTTGACTGCTATCAAATAAACAAATATTTTTATACGTTGCTAAGGGGTTATACGTTATATAATCGTTTTAAATTTTAACATTATGATGATAGGAATTGAAATACTTATAATAATCGGTTTTTTTATGATTTTGGGTATGATAGTAAGCGGCCGGTTAAGGTCTAAGTTCAACAAATACAGTCGCATGCCCATACGTTCGGGTTTGACCGGCAGGGAGGTTGCCGAGAAGATGTTGCATGAGAATGGCATTTACGATGTTAAGGTGATTTCAACACCCGGAAAGCTTTCAGATCATTATAATCCTTTAACCAAGACAGTCAATCTCAGCCCGGAGGTATACAATGGTCGCAGCATAGCATCTGCGGCGGTTGCAGCCCATGAGTGTGGTCATGCCGTGCAGCATGCCCGTGCATATGCATTCCTTCAGATGCGTTCAGCTTTGGTTCCTGTAGTCGGCATCAGTTCAAAATATATGCAGTGGATTTTGCTGATAGGAATATTCACTATAAATCAATTTCCCGGTATTTTAATGGCCGGCATATTAATGTTTGCAGCAACCACTCTTTTCAGCTTCATCACTTTGCCGGTTGAGTATAATGCTACCAAACGTGCATTGGTTTGGCTTGATCAGACGGGGCTGACTTCGGGTCAGGAACATAAAAAAGCCCAGGATGCACTTAAATGGGCAGCAAGAACTTATGTTGTAGCGGCTCTTGCATCTCTGGCTACTTTACTCTATTATGTCATGATATTTATGGGTGGCCGGAGATAATAGCCGGCAATATTGAAATAGAGACTTACGATGGCAGCTTTGACCATGAGTCATGAACTATATAACGCAGTGCTTAACAATTGGCAATATTATCGGGTTTCTATTTCCTTTTCTGTCTTTAAATAATTGATATTACGTCTTTTGTGGTAATCCAAAATATAGTTGAAACACTTTTCATCCATACCTATTAGTTCAAGAGGGAATACTCCTTTTTTTTTAAAAATGCCATCAAGGATCAACTCTGCATTGGCTGTAGCTGTAAAGCCTGTTGTGCGAGCCATAGAAGCAAGTTCTTCTTTATCATCATACTCATCATACATGTCATATGTTATAGTTTTTTTCCTCTCAGATTGTTTTCCTTCTATTATGACGCGCATTATGGTATATTCAGGTTCGTTGGGCATGAGTTTCCAGTTTTTGATCAGCAGTTTGCTTGTAAAATCTATTGGTTTAATGCCGGTATTGTTGATAGTAACAGGGTCATGGTCGAAAAACCCGGCGGCTATTAAAGCTTTTACCAGTTCAATATGACCAGGGTATCGTAATGTTTTTTCTTCCATGTTAGGTATATGTTGGAGGTTTTGCAGAAGCGACCGCAGCCCGTCGGTATAAAAGGCTTCTAGCGTACCGACATTTTCAAAGAAGATCAGCTCAGGGTCGCTCATAGCAGGTTTGGTCAACACTCTCCCATTTTCTATTAGTCTTGCAGGACGTGTATATTCTTCAATTACGTCTATAGGGGAAAAAGGCGCTTTATAGTAAAAAGGATATTCTCTTATTTTGGGCAGTCCACCTACATAATACCTGAAAGTTTCAATTTCCATAATTTCATTATGAAAACCGGCAAAAAGATTGGGCATCCCCGGAGCAACCCCGCAATCGGTGATTGCTGTCACCCCATTTTCAACCGCCAGGCTTTGAAGCTCCATATAATCTTCGTACATAAATGAAATATCAACAATATTTTTACCGGATTCAATCACATATTGCAATATATCGTAACCCATAAACCCCGGAACAGCCGAAACTACCAGATCATAATCCCTGACAAGATCTTTTACATTATCCTTTGTAAGTAGGTTTACCCTGATCTTATCGATATCATATCGTTCCGACAGGTAATCAAGTGAGTTTTGGTTTATATCGGCCGTGGTGACACGATATTTTTTTGACAGATCTATTGCTATAGCTTTTCCGACAAGGCCGGCGCCAAGAACAATAATTTTTGCAGTCATAACTTTATCTGTTTTGATTCGTTAAATTAAAGGGTATAATAGCCTTCATTATCCTGACAAAATTAATTTTTAAATCACAGTTTTCCATTATTATTATATTTTAAAAATTCACAATAGATAAATCCAACTTATTTTATTGCAATATAATTAAGATTTTTTTGAAAAAAACAGAGTATAAAATCAGCCTTAATGAGTAATTTTGCAGTATGTATATAAAAAAACAAACGAACGCATATTTTAACCGTAAGTTTATAGTAATAGCCATTTTCATGGCAACGGGCTTGATTTTTATTGTTAGGTTGTTTTTTTTACAGGTTGTTGATCCGTCTTATAAGTTATCTGCCAGCAAAAACATTTTGCGATACATTACCGATTATCCTGCTCGTGGGTTGATTTATGACCGTAACGGGAAGCTGTTGGTTTATAATGAGCCTTTTTATGATCTGATGGTAATACCCGGGCAGGTGAGAGACATAGATACCACTGAATTTTGCAGCTTACTGGGTATAACACGTGATTTTTTTAACGACAGAATGGACCAGGCGGGAGAGTTTTCTATGTACCGTGGTTCTGTTTTCATGCGCCAGATACAAAAAAAATCATATGCATATATACAGGAGCAATTGCACAAATTTCCCGGATTTTATGTTCAGCCTCGTACTTTACGCAATTATGTACATCCGTCGGCGGCTCATACTTTCGGGTATGTAGGTGAGGTTGGCCCGGGCATTATTAAAAATGATCCTTATTACAGGGCGGGCGATTACGTAGGTATAAGCGGAATTGAGAAGTATTACGAGGAATCTTTGAGAGGTGAAAAGGGGGTCAGGATAAAAGTTGTGGATGTATTGAGCCGTGAGATAGGTTCCTATCAGGGTGGCAGGTTTGACACTGCTTCGGTAGCAGGGAAAAATCTGCATACCACCCTGGATATTGATCTGCAGCTATATGGAGAGCAGCTGATGCAAAACAAAGTTGGGAGTATCGTTGCTATAGAGCCTTCAACAGGCGAAATACTGACATTGGTATCTTCGCCGAGCTATAATCCCAACCTTCTTGTTGGCAGGGCCAGAACACAAAATTATCGCAAACTACAAAGGGACACCTTAAAGCCTATATTTAACCGTGCACTTATGGCTCAATATCCTCCCGGATCGGTTTTTAAGGTTGTGAACACCCTTATTGGCTTGCAGGAGGGTGTTGTTCAGCCTGAAACAAGGTATTCATGCCCCGGTTTTTATCACAGCAGGGGTATAACGGTCAGATGCCGCAATCACCCCAGCCCGCTGGATCTGACCGGCAGCATCAAGTATAGTTGTAATACTTATTCAACTATTCTTTTTCGTAATACAATAGATCAGGCCAGGTTTGAAAATATACAGGAATCATTCACTAACTGGAGAAATTACCTGGAAAGTTTCGGGTTAGGCAGCATTTTCAACAATGATCTTCCATATGCATTAAGCGGTTTGGTAGCCACGTCTGACTATTACGACCGCATATACGGAGCCAATAGATGGCGTTCTTCTACAATTTTGTCATTGGGCATAGGCCAGGGAGAAATCGGTACTACACCGCTGCATCTAGCTAATATTGCTGCAACAATTGCCAACAGGGGTTATTATATTACCCCTCACGTTGTTAAAGCAATTGGTAGCCCGGAAAATAAAAATACAAAATTCAATGAGAAAATAAATGTCGACATTGATAAAGAGCACATTGAAGTTATGGTTGAAGCAATGTTTCAGGTGGTAGAGGAAGGAACCGGCAGATTTTCCCGTATTGAAGGTGTTGAAATGGCAGGAAAAACCGGTACCGTACAGAATCCTCACGGAGAAAACCATTCTGTTTTCATAGCTTTTGCTCCCAAAGATGATCCGCAGATAGCAATATCCGTTATTATTGAAAACTCAGGTTATGGTGCAACATGGGCTGCCCCGCTTGCTAGCCTTATGATCGAAAAATATATCAATGGTGAAGTTAACAGAAGATGGTTTGAACAAAGGATACTTGAAGCAAACTTCATAAATCCCGAAAACCAATGAGAACACAAAAATTTAACATATTTAAAAACGTTGATAAGCCCATACTTTTTATTTACCTGGCATTGGTTTTTATCGGACTGGCAAATATTTACGCCAGTGAAGTTGATGATATTTCCAAAAGCATTTTCGACTTTTCCCAAAGCTATGGCAAACAAATATTGTTTATAGCTGCAGCATTTCTTACGGCAGCTGTAATTCTTGCAATTGACAAAAAGGTTTTTGCATCTTTCGGGTATGTCATTTATGGATTTTTTCTAATTGTATTAATTGCAGTACTTATATTTGGTGCAGAAGTAAAAGCGACCAAAGCCTGGTTTCATATAGGAAGCTTTGCCATTCAGCCTTCAGAATTCGCCAAGTTTGCCACAGCGCTGGCACTTGCCAAATACATGAGTACTGTTAAAAGCAAGACAATCGGATTCAAAAACAAAATCACGCCCTTTATTATTATTGCCATACCCGCATTTTTAGTAATGCTGCAAAATGATACGGGAACAGCTCTTGTCTTTTCAGCCTTTGCAATTGCACTTTACCGCGAAGGTTATATTAGTGGGATATTTCTTGCTTTTGCTGCCATTGCTATGATCCTCTTTGTACTCACCCTGCTGGTTAATGAATTTTATATTATCGGAGGAATTGCCGCGATCACATTAATAATATCCCTGATTATCCGCAAAAGAAAACCCGAAGTTTTACAAATAATAGGGTTAGGGATAGTATTGGCTTTTTATGTTTATTCTGTTGATTATGTCTTTGAGAATGTTCTTCAACATCATCAAAAAGAGAGGATCACTGTGCTTGTCAGCGATGAAGTTGATATGAAAGGACCGGGATATAATCTGAATCAATCCAAAATAGCTATCGGATCCGGCGGTATTTTCGGGCAGGGTTATCTGAAAGGAACTCAAACCAAGTTCAACTTTGTTCCCGAACAAAGCACAGATTTTATCTTTTCAACAATTGGCGAAGAATGGGGATTTATGGGATGTGTGATACTTATATTACTCTTTATAATATTTATAACAAGAATTGTTTTACTTGCAGAGAAACAAAGATCGGCTTTCAGTCGTATATTGGGCTACAGCGTTGCATCCTTAATATTTTTTCATTTTGCGGTAAATATAGGTATGACCATAGGGTTGGTGCCGGTTATTGGTATTCCTTTACCATTTATAAGTTACGGAGGGTCTTCAATGGTCGCATTTACGATTATGTTGTTCATGTTTTTGAAACTTGATACAAACAGGCTCGAGAGATTCTGAAAAATCAATTCGTACAGGTATCAAACTTATAAGGAAGTTCGTATAACAATCTGAAACATAATAAAAAAATAAAATATAAAGATGAAAATTGCACTTTTTGGACATCGGTTCAATACGATTTACTTAAAAAAGGTTTTAAATATGATAGATCTGCTTAATAAAAAGAATACGGATTTAATCATTGACGAGAATCTTTACAATGTAATTGAACCTTATATTGAATTCAGGGAGAAACCTTTTTTATTCAGCAAATACGGACAGCTTGACAAGGACACTGATATGATGATAAGTTTGGGTGGTGACGGAACGCTGTTGGATGCCGTTACTGTAATTAGGGATTCGGGTGTTCCTATACTGGGGATAAACATAGGAAAGTTGGGATTTTTATCGTCAATTTCAATAGACGAATCGGAAGATGCTATCAAATCAATATTTCGCAAAGAGTATGAGCTTGATAAACGGTCGCTGGTAAAGCTTGAGGAACCTTCCAATTTATTTGGTGATTTGAATTACGGGTTGAATGAATTTTCTGTAATAAAGCGGGATACCTCAACAATGATAACCATAAGTGCTTATGTTGATGATCTGTTTTTAAACACTTACTGGGCTGACGGCCTCATAATTGCCACTCCCACCGGTTCTACGGGTTATTCGCTCAGTTGCGGCGGCCCTATTATTTCACCCGAATCAAACAATTTGATTATAACACCCATAGCAATACATAACCTCACTGTAAGACCGATTGTGATACCTGGCAATTGCCGTATTAAACTGAGGGTTGAAGGAAGGCAGCAAGACTTTTTGTGTGTATTGGATTCGCGTTCAAGGGCATTACATTCACCGGCTGAAATGATAATCAGCAGAACCGACTTTCAAATCAACCTGGTATGTCTTGGCAAAAAAGACTTTTTTAAAACAATACGAAACAAATTGGCATGGGGTATTGATAAAAGAAATTAATTCGAGACGTGAAAATATTTGTCTGTCAAAAAAATATTTATTTTTGTAAAGTTATAAACCGATATTATTTCTGTGGACATTAGATGTTATAGTATAAATGCGACTAAACATGAAAATTTTTTCAATATTTTTGATTTTATTGTTCTTTTTTCTTTCTGACAGTTACGGTCAGCGATGGAAAAGAGACAGGCACCAGTTGTTTTTGGGATTGGGAGGAAGCGGTTTTCTCGGTGATTTAGGAGGAGCTGATGATATTGGAAGCCAGGGAATACTGGGGATTCGTGATTTGGATTTTGAAGCTGTCAGGCCTAGCGGAATGCTGGGGTACAAATATTTTTTGTATGAGGATGTTGCATTACGTGCTAATTTTGGTTATGGCCGGCTTTCAGGCAATGACAGTTACACAGATGAGATATACCGGAATAACCGTAACATTCAGTTTCGTACATCCATTGTCGAGATGTCTGTTCAGGGTGAATATTATTTTTTCAGCCACGAAAGGGTTGGTGCCAGGTACCGAAGAATTACCCGGAGACGTGGCTGGATAGGATACAACATTTCTTTGTATGCTTTTGCGGGAGTTGGAGGTTTTTATTTTAACCCTCAGGGAAAATTTGAAAAAGACAGGTATGAAGGAACGATACCTTATGATCAATTGCCAAAGGATGGGTGGTATGATCTCAGGCCCTTAAGCACTGAAGGACAAGGCTTTTTCCCTACCCGCGACACTTACAGCCGGTTTCAAATAACCGTACCTTTCGGTATAGGTGGTTATTTTCAAATAAACCGGGAGCTGGCTATTGGAATAGAATATGGAATCAGAAAAACATGGACAGATTATATTGATGACGTCAGCACAACTTATGTGGACCCTGCCATTTACAGTCAAATGTGGGATGACCCCCAAAAAATCGCACTTGCCGAGCATTTTGCAAATCCCACTAGTAACAGACTTGGCGAGAATGTAACTGCACCCGGGCAACAAAGAGGCGGACCGGCTGACAACGACGTCTATATGTTTTCCTTTATCACCATATATTATAAATTTCCTGAATTAAGAACAGCCTACGGTGTGCCAAGATTCTGAATATTAAAGTTTTTCCTCTGATAAAAAATATAGACCCTTTGGTTGCGTTAACTATAACATGAATGGATCTTTGCTTTAATAATAAATATTGCAATTTCTGGTTGGATAAATGAAAAAGATATCAAAAGTCATTTTAACCCTGATCTTGTTGTTGCCGTTAGCCTTATATGGCAGGCATAACGAACTGGGTATTTTTTACGGATGGTCTTATTATCTGGGTGATCTTAATCCGTCAAGACAATTTGCTATGGCTCAGCTTGCTTTTGGAGGAATGTATCGTTTCAATGTTGATGAACATAAAGCAGTCAGACTCGGCGGATTTTACGGAAGCGTTGAAGCCGAC
Organism: Bacteroidales bacterium; assembly: GCA_003559855.1. Lineage (GTDB taxonomy): Bacteria > Bacteroidota > Bacteroidia > Bacteroidales > UBA7960 > PUKZ01. The sequence continues at coordinate 44,931 of PWJZ01000012.1, read as the reverse complement.
GATGCAATTATCGGGTATAATAAAAACCGGAATCTACATTTCAGGTCAACCATTGCTGAAATTTCAATCCAAGGTGAAATCAATTTTTTACGATTTCAGCCGGGAAACCCCGATACATTTCATACACCCTATATCTTTGCCGGTTTAGGGGGATTTATGTTTAATCCTCAGGCAAGGTGTGATGACGGTAAATGGCATGATCTTCAGCCGCTGGGCACCGAGGGTCAAAAAAGTGATCTTTATCCTGAAAGAGAACCCTATAACCTGTATGCCTTATCTTATTTGTTTGGCATAGGTTATAAATTCAACATTTCACGACATTTGAGCGGCGGGCTCGAGTGGGGTATGAGAAGAACCACAACGGATTATCTGGATGATGTAAGCACTACATATCCTGATCCGGAAACTTTGCCGGGGTTGGCACAACAACTTTCAGACAGGTCGTTAAACGGTAAGGATAATACCGATATGATGCGCGGAAATCCTAACAGAAATGACTGGTATTCATTTGCAGGGTTTATTTTGACATTTAAGCTGCCAAGCTGGGCAAGAATTTATTGCCCGGCTATGGAATAAAAAGTTCTTAAAATTTGAATTTAAAATATTATTTATCAATACTTTTGGAGAATTTTGCATATACCTGTAGCAATATTTTAATCAAAAAAGATGGATATAAAAGAACAAATTGACCATAATCTTATCCCTCAACATGTTGCTTTGATTATGGACGGAAACGGACGATGGGCAAAACAAAGGGGAAAAGATCGCATATATGGTCATGAAAACGGCGTCAAGGCAGTCAGAGAAACCCTTGAAGCAGCAGGTGAACTGAAAATTCCATATATAACCATGTATGCTTTCTCCACTGAAAACTGGAACAGACCAAAGAAGGAAGTTGATACGCTTATGGAGTTGCTTGTTAACACTATACGAAATGAAACCAAAGAGCTTTGTGATAAAGGTATTAGACTGCACGCAATAGGAAACTTGAAATCTTTGCCCGAAAAATGCCTTTTAGAACTTAAAGAAGCTGTCAAATTAACTGAAAATAATAATAAACTAAATTTAATAATTGCTTTAAGCTATAGCGCAAGATGGGAAATTGTTAATGCTGTGAAAAATATTTTGAACGACTTTATAAATGGGAATAAACCGATAGAAAATGTTGATGACAAGATTTTTAAGAAATATTTGTCAACAAGTGATTTTCCGGACCCTGACCTGCTGATAAGGACCAGCGGCGAGTTAAGGCTTAGCAATTTTTTGCTTTGGCAAATAGCATACAGCGAATTGTATTTTACACCGGTGCTTTGGCCGGATTTTAACAGGGAGCATTTTTTCGAAGCTGTTGCCGAATACCAGAAAAGGGAAAGAAGGTTTGGAAAAACAGGCGATTTTTAAATATGTAATAAGTAAACATCTGATATTAATACCATTTTGATTGTTTAAATAATTTAACTAAATCATCAGGTGACAAAATGTTTAAAAAGATTATATATACGGTCATTCTTTCAACACTGATAATGATGCAAGTTGTTTCTCAGGGCAGCACTCTTGCCGGTCAGATCAGAGTCGATTACGATAATCCGCGTGAATATACTATTGGCGGGATTTCCGTATCGGGTGCACGCCATATTGAAGAAAGCATTATCATAATGATATCTCAACTCATTGAAGGTGACCGGATTTTAATCCCAGGCGATGAAATATCCAATGCTATAAACAACCTTTGGAAGCAGGGATTATTTCAGAATGTGATTATTTCAATAACTTCAATACACAATGGTAATGTATATCTTGATATAGAGCTTGAGGAGAGGCCAAGCCTGGCAAACTATGAATTTGAGGGTGTCAGGCGTTCGGATAAAGACAGGCTTGAAGAAAAACTTAACCTGACACGTGGAGATGTTGTTACCGAAAATCTTCTGGTCAGAGCTGAAAGCATAATAGAAGATTATTATATCGAAAAAGGATATTTAAGGCCAAGTGTCAATTTCACAAAGAAAAGAGATACCGTGCTTCCAAATGCTGTCAACCTCAGATTTGAAGTAGACCGTGGCGAGCGTACACGCATCCGCTCTGTTAATGTTTACGGAAATGAGAAACTAAATGACAGGCAACTCAAAAGATTGATGAGAAACACACGTGAGCGAAGTTTATGGAATATTTTTACTCCTTCCAAATTTATAAGGCAGGATTTTGAAGAAGATAAGCAGCAAGTAATTAACAGATATAATGAACTGGGTAAAAGAGATGCAACAATAGTAAAGGATTCGGTATATTTTGTTGCTGATAATCGTATTGAGGTGGATCTGCATATTGAAGAAGGTCCTACATATTACCTCAGGGATGTTAACTGGGTTGGTAATACTGTTTACTCATCAGAAACACTCAATGATGTGTTGGGGATGGAGAAAGGAGATGTTTATAATCAAACCAGGCTGGATAAGAATTTGTTTATGAACATTGACGGTATCGATGTTAGTTCATTATATCTTGATGACGGATATTTATTCTTTAATATTGAGCCGGTGGAGGTAGCCGTTGAACAGGATTATATTGATCTTGAAATCAGGATTTACGAGGGCAAACAGGCTAAAATCAGCCGCGTTTCGGTCAGAGGCAACACAAGGACTAATGATCATGTGATAATGAGGGAAATAAGAACGCGACCGGGTCAATTATTCAGCAGACGGGATATTATTCGCAGCCATCGGGAAATAGCACAGCTTGGTTATTTTGATCAGGAGACCATTGATGTTATTCCTAAGCCCAATCCGCAGGATGGTACTGTTGACCTTGAATATATTGTCGAAGAAACATCTTCTGATCAGATTGAGTTATCAGGTGGTTGGGGTGGTGGAAGAATAATAGGCACAGTAGGATTGCTTTTTAATAATTTTTCAACAAGAAACATATTCAACAGGGAAGCATGGAGACCTTTACCAACAGGCGATGGTCAGCAATTATCACTAAGGGCGCAGACCTACGGCAGGGGTTATATTTCATACAGTCTTTCTTTTATGGAGCCCTGGCTGGGCGGCAAAAAGCCAAATGCTTTCAGCCTTTCTCTCTACCGCACAACACACAGAAGAAATGTGCCCAAAGACCATGATAACTACGGATATTACAGCATAATAGGCTCCTCAGTAGGACTGGCAAAAAGACTCAGCTTTCCTGACGACTACTTTTTTCTCAGGCAGTCTGTCAATTACCAGTATTATGATATTATGAACAGCCCTATACCTTTTATGTTTGAAAAAGGCGTTTCGAACAATTTAAGTTATACAATTTCTTTCGGAAGAAATTCCATTGATGCACCCCTGTTTCCGAGATCAGGATCTGAAGTTTCGCTGTCATTACAATTAACACCGCCATACAGCATCTTTTCCGATATGGATTATACACAAGCTACTGATCGCGAAAAATTCAAATGGCTTGAATACCATAAGTGGAAATTCAGGACCAACTGGTACACCACCCTGGTAGGCGATTTGGTGCTATCAGCAAGATTCAGGTTCGGCTTTTTGGGTTACTATGACTCTGATATCGGTCAGCCTCCCTTTGAAAGGTTTTATTTAGGTGGTGACGGCTTATCGGGATGGGAAATAGACGGGCGTGAAATTATTGCCCTGAGGGGCTATGATGATTATTCGCTCACCCCTATGGATGCCCAAAGGCAACCTATGGGAGCAACCGTTTTTAATCGTTATACGGCTGAATTGCGCTATCCGATCTCTTTGAACCCTATGGCAACAATTTATGCTTTATGCTTTGTTGAAGCAGGTAATTCATGGCTGCATTCAGATCAGTTCAGTCCTTTCGACGTGAAACGTTCGGCAGGTGTTGGTCTGAGAATCTTTCTGCCAATGTTCGGATTGCTTGGAATTGACTGGGGGTATGGATTTGACGAAATACCAGGACTGCCCGGAGCAAATAAAGGACAGTTCCACTTTACCATAGGACATTCTATCGACTGATAAAAAAATGCGATGCTTTGATAATAACAAAAGCTTGTCTGTGGTTAATAATTATACAGTATTAAAAAATATGGAGGGAAAAATGAAAAAAACAATAATTCTGTCATTATTTCTGGCTTTTATAATATCTTCATCTTACGCACAACGTTTTGCTTACATTGATACGAAATATATTATGGATAATATTCCTGAATACCAGGCAGCGCAAACGGAGCTCGAACAACTGTCTACCCAGTGGCAGCAGGAGATCGAAGATAAATTTCAGGAGGTGGAAGAGTTGTACAAAAAATATGAAGCCGAAATGGTCCTTTTGCCCGACGATATAAAACGTGAACGTGAAGAAGAAATCATTGAAAAGGAAAAGGCGACTAAAGAGCTTCAGATGAAACGTTTTGGCCAGGGGGGTGATCTGTTCAAGAAAAGGGAAGAGCTGATAGAGCCAATTCAGGATAAAATATATGAAGCCATTGAAGAGATAGCTTCAAGGGGAAATTATGCCGTTATATTTGATAAAGCCGGTGGCATGACAATGATATATACCGATGTGCGTTATGACCTTAGCGATGACGTTTTACAACATCTGGGTTACAGGAGATAATTGATTTTATCAGCCTTTTTTATCCAGCAGCCTTTTTATTTCATTGAGTTTCATTAGAGCTTCAACAGGTGTCAGGGTATTAATGTCGGTATTTAATATATCCTCTTTTATTTGCTGCAGAAGGGGGTCTTCGAGTTGTATAAAACTTAACTGGTAATCGTCCTGATTTTTTCTTTTCGATTTTGTTTTACTCCGGTCATTTGAAAGCTCGTCGCTGCTGTGTGATTTTTCAAGATTTGCAAGCAAAGCGTAAGCTCTTTGGATAATTATAGAGGGTATGCCTGCCATACGTGCCACGTGAATGCCAAAAGAGTGCTCACTTCCGCCTTCGGCTAATTTTCTGAGGAAAATTATTTTGTTTTGCATTTCTTTTACAGTAACGTTATAGTTTTTGATTCTGGGAAAGATTGCTGCCAGTTCGTTGAGTTCATGGTAGTGTGTGGCAAAAAGTGTTTTGGCTTTAAAAAGAGGATGTTCGTGTAAATATTCAGCTATAGCCCATGCTATGCTGATCCCATCGTATGTACTTGTACCTCTTCCAATCTCGTCGAGCAGGATAAGGCTACGATTGGAAATGTTATTAATAATGGAAGCGGTTTCATTCATTTCGACCATAAAGGTTGATTCGCCCGAGGAAATATTATCGGAAGCACCTACCCGTGTAAATATTTTATCTACAAATCCTATGGATGCATCGCTTGCAGGTACAAAGCAACCTGTCTGGGCAATGAGGACTATCAGTGCTGTTTGCCTCAACAATGCCGATTTTCCCGACATGTTTGGGCCTGTTATTATCATTATCTGTTGATTTTCATTATCAAGATAAACATCGTTTTCAACATACTCCTCCCCTATTGGCATACGTTGTTCGATAACAGGATGACGGCCTTCCTTAATATCTATAATATAGCTGTCATTTATATCGGGTCTTACATAATTATACTGCATGGCTATATTTGCAAAACACAGCAGGCAGTCAAGTTTGCCAATAATCCCGGCGTTTGTTTGTATCGGCTCGATATATTCCGACAGGGCTGCCAAAAGCTCGTTATATAACTGTTCTTCAAGCCAAATTATCTTTTCCTCGGCTCCCAGTATTTTTTCTTCATACTCTTTAAGTTCTGGTGTAATATAGCGTTCGGCATTAACCAGGGTTTGTTTCCGCTCCCATTCGGAAGGCACTTTGCTCTTATGAGTATTTGTAACTTCAATATAATAGCCAAAAATATTATTATGTGCTATTTTCAACGAAGGGATTCCGGTACGTTTCAATTCACGGTGTTTCAGGTTGATTAAATAGTCTTTTGCTGAATGGCGGATGGAACGAAGTTTGTCGAGTTCTTCCGACACATTGTCATTTATAACATCGCCTTTTGATATTAAAACGGAAGGTTCGGATTTGATCTCCCTGGCAATTCTTTCCCTTATGAGTTTACAGGGGTTGAGCTGGTCGGATATTTTTTGCAGCGGGTGACTGTCTGTGGCGGACAAGGTTTTTTTTATCGGTTCTATTGCCTGCAAAGCTTTCTCGATTTGCAAAACTTCCCTTGGATTAATCTTTCTGACTGCCACCCTTGATATCAGCCTTTCAAGGTCACCTATTGATTTGATCCATCCGGCAAGTTTTTCCGACAAGTCTTTGTTTTTATACAAATATTCGACAACATCATGCCGCTCTTTTATCAGGCTTCTTTCTTTGAGCGGCAGGGTGACCCATCGTTTCAGCAAACGGCTTCCCATAGGCGAGATGGTGTGGTCAATAACATTTATAAGGGTTGAAGCGTCTTCATTGGGGCTGTAGAGCAACTCAAGGTTTCTGACTGTAAACTTATCCAGCCAGACATATTGGTTTTCATCAATACGTGATATTTTGGTAATATGGTCAAGTTTATCATGATGCGTTTCGGATAAATAGTGCAGAACAGCGCCGGCGGCCGATATGCCGAGATTCAGGTCTTCCAGGCCAAAGCCTTTAAAAGATACGGTTCCAAAGTGGTTCAGCAGCAGATCATCGGCAAATTCTTTTGTAAATGCCCAATCGTCGAGCGTGGTAATATAGTATTTGCCGGGAAAGTTTTCGTTGAATTTCAGGACTTTGTTTTTCTGTAGGATAATTTCACTTGGCTTAAAACTCTGCAACAGCTTGTCAACATATTCCTGATTTCCCTGGTCGGCAAGAAATTCGCCTGTTGAAATATCCAGGAAAGCAACACCATAGCTGTTGTCATGAATATGCAAACCTGCCAGGAAGTTGTTTTCTTTATGGTCAAGGACTTTATCACTAAAGGCTATACCTGGTGTTACAAGTTCTGTAACACCTCTTTTTACTATTTTTTTGGCTTTCTTAGGATCTTCGAGCTGATCGCATATAGCTACGCGTTGACCGGCTTTAACAAGCTTAGGCAGATATGATTCAAGGGCATGGTAAGGAAAACCCGCTAACTCGACATATGATGCTGCCCCATTGGCTCGGCGGGTCAGTACGATACCCAATATCTCCGAAGTCTTGATAGCATCTTGACCGAAAGTTTCATAGAAATCTCCGACCCTGAATAACAAAAGCGCATCAGGGTATTTTGCCTTAATGGAATTATACTGACGCATTAAAGGCGTTGAAACTTCTTTAATCTGACTCTTTGCCAAACCCGGAACTGTTTTAGTTATTAATGGTATTTATTATGATTGTAAATAAAATGCCTTTAAGTAACAAAAGTAGTGAAACCACTTTAATCGGTCAACATAAAATTATGAACAATAACGGCCTTTCAATGTTAATAAAATCCGCAATTGAATTTTTATGGTTTAAATGTATGACGGTTTGGTTTATTATAGCTTGATATTAAGGTTCTTTGAATAAGTGGTGAGCTTTTTTATCATTCCTTAAATCCCATTATAAAAACAATTATCAATTACCGGTCGTTAATTGATCAGCCACGGGTATTTATCCAATAAAAAAAACCAGGATTATATTGTTTATGAACCAGTAAAGATGTGATATTATTACGGGCGCTGCCGTCCCGGAAAAAATTACGGCTTTTCCGGTACCTATATACGGAGAAATATCAAATTATCGGTTTTTTTTACCTGCAGGCAAAGCATTAATCTGGTTTTGTGAATATTTTAGCGGATTATAAGGATTACAACCCTTTTTATTAACTTAGCAAAAATTTCTTTTTGTTTAATTACAATTAATTCGGGTAAAGGGTTAAGGTATGGGTCGTATACTTGCTATAGATTACGGTCAAAAGCGTGCCGGGCTTGCGGTGAGCGATGAGGACCGGATCATTGCTACGGGGCTTGCCACAGTTCATGTTAAGGATATTATGCAATATCTGAAGGATTATATTGCTAAACATAATATTGAATGTATTATTGTAGGAGAACCCTTAGATATGAGAAGCCGGCCTTCTGATGCATCAAGATATATTGATCCGTTCGTAAAACATTTAAGAAAACAATTTCCTGATATGATTGTTAAACGTATAGATGAAAGATTTACATCGCTTATAGCATTAAAAACTATTCAGGATGCAGGTTTAGGGAAAAAAGCAAGGCAAAACAAAAATCTTGTTGACAAGATCAGTGCCACGCTTATTCTTCAATCATATATGGAATTAAAGTCATCAGAAAAAAAGTAGTTTATGGTTTTACCAATATTAGCATATGGCAATCCGGTATTGAGAAAAAAGGCATCAGATGTTGAGAAAAACTATGCCGGTTTGAATCAGTTGACGGAAAACATGTTTGAAACCATGTACAAGGCTGAGGGTGTCGGGCTTGCAGTGCCACAAATAGGATTGAGCCTGAAAATATTTGTACTTGATGCAACACCCTTCAGCAAAGATGATAATAAGCTGCAAGGGTTTAAAAAAGTTTTTATAAACCCAGTTATTGTTGAAGAAAAAGGTAAAGAATGGCTGTTTAATGAAGGCTGTCTCAGCTTTCCGAAAATTCGTGAAGATATCTGGAGAAAACCGGTAATAACCATAAAATATTATGATGAGAATTTTGTTTCTTATGAAGAAACTTATGATGGAATTGCAGCACGTATAATTCAACATGAGTATGACCATATACAGGGAATTGTTTTCATTGATCGAATAACACCATTAAAGCGTCGGATAATCAAAGGAAAGCTTAATTCAATAAAAAAAGGCCTGGTTGATGTTGATTATAAAATGATATTTCCGGTCAAAAGGCAAAAGTCTGTAAGTTAAATCTAATGCTGCGTTTGTAAAGAACCCTCTTATGAATTACCATCGTCATACTTTACGGAACGGTATACGTATAATTCACTGCGACAGCCAGTCGCCTGTTGCTCATTGCGGTATCATAATAAATGCAGGGTCTCGTGATGAAAGGAACCACGAACAGGGATTGGCGCATTTCATCGAACATCTTATTTTTAAGGGTACAAGGCACCGCAAGATGTATCAAATACTCAGCCACATGGATAATGTGGGAGGTGATATCAATGCATATACTTCAAAGGAAGATACATGTATTCATGCTTCTTTTCTTAACAAATATTATGCAAGATGCCTCGACTTGCTGGCTGATATTATTTTTAACTCAACGTTTCCTGACAAAGCCATTTGTAAGGAAAAAGATGTTGTAATTGATGAGATCAATTCTTATAAAGATACGCCGGCAGAGCAGATAATTGATGATTTCGACGAATTGTTATTCAGGGATCATCCTCTTGGAAGAAACATTCTCGGAATACCCCAAAACATTGAAAAATTCAGTCGTGACAATATAATTGATTTTTTTAACAGAAACTATTCAACACATGGAATGGTTATCAGTTCGGTAGGCAATATAGAATTTGCTGAACTGGTACATTTGGCGGAAAGGTTTTTCGGACAGATCCCTGAACGTTCGGGGAAAAATCACCGGAAGCCATTCAAATCGTATAAACCCGGCATAAAAGAATTGAACAGGCATAATCATCAGGATCATTGTGTTATAGGAAACATAGGCTATTCAAGCATGAACGAGCGTAAAACAGCGATGATTTTACTTAACAATCTTCTGGGAGGTCCGGGGTTAAACTCCCGGCTAAACATGGCTCTCAGGGAAAAATACGGTTACTGCTATAATATTGAAAGCAGTTATCAGCCTTATTCCGACACGGGTATTTTCACAATCTACATGGGCACGGACAACGGCCATCTTGAAAAAACTATTGAGCTTGTTTACAAAGAACTGGACAAGCTGATGAAATACAAACTCGGAAGCTTACAACTTAAAAGAGCCAAGCTGCAATTGAAGGGGCAGGCAGCGATTTTTTTCGATTCAAATATAAACATGATGTTATCGTTGGGAAAAAATGTTCTTTTACACGATAAAATATACACATTGGATGACATTTGTGAAAAGGTTGACCGAATAACTTCGTTGTCGCTCATGGAAACCGCTAATGAGATATTCGATCAGCACAAGCTCAGCATGCTGGTATATAAATCAAAACATTAAAAAGATGGGGTTAGGTTTGAAAGATTTTGAAGATTACGCTGAAAGAATTACAACCGATGAAACCGGGTTTTTGTATCAGCTTGCGCGTGAGACCAATATCAAGGTATTGCGGCCAAGGATGTTGTGTGGTAAACTGCAGGGCAAATTGCTTCAGATCATCAGCCATATGATAAAGCCGGATCGTATACTTGAACTGGGAACTTATACAGGTTATTCGGCAATATGTTTGGCGCAGGGACTGACAGGTAAAGGATTACTACATACAATAGAAAAAAATCCCGAACTTGATGATATTATCAGAAAATATATTGCCAAGGCAGGTTTGAAAGATAAAATCATATTGCATATTGGAGAAGCGCTTGATGTAATACCCTCTCTTGATGAGGTTTTTGAACTGGTTTATATTGATGCTGATAAAGAGAATTATCCTGAATATTATGAGATGGCAATGGGAAAGCTGGCAAAAGGAGGTGTGATAATTGCCGATAACGTTTTATGGAGCGGGAAAGTGCTAAAAGAACCGGAAAAGGGTGATAATGAAACCCGGGCGATCATTGAATTCAACAACTTTGTGGCTGCCGATCCGCGTACTGAAAATCTGCTGCTACCCTTTCGTGACGGGTTAATGATGATAAGAAAAAAATAATTACAAGATTATACTCCCTGCTTTCGCCTTTGTCAATTGCCCTGTTGTGCCTCTTTATTCCCTGAAATCTTTAAGAACATCTCCTACATTGAATAATACCGTAATATGGTTGGGAGAGCCGGCAAGATGATAATGAGACCGGCCGTAGCTGAATTGAAACCTCGATATTTTCAACCCTAGCCCCCATGAAAATCCTACCGTTGACAACCTGCTTTCAACTTTCATTTCCTGGCGGCGCCTGTAGTTATAACCAATATGAAAACTCAGATTATCGGTAGGAAGAAATTCTATGCCCAGAATGATATGATGCATAAGGCGATCGGCAAAATCGCCAATATTATCTTCTCTTGAGGCTTCGGTTTCTGCAGGCATATATCCTGATTCTACATGCCTGTCGTAGGTAAGGTCCCATTTCTGCAGATTATGCGCCACACCAAACAGCCTGATTGGTGCATTGAGAAGTCTTTTTGATACTCCCGCAACGATCTCAAAAGGCAGCGGTTCGTTATTTCCGCCGTGATAATAGGTTATCTGCCTGCCTATATTTTTGAACAATATGCTTGCTGCAAATAATCGTTCATGATTAATATAGCTACCCGAAACGTCAACGGCAATACCATAAGAACTATACCTGTAAAAATCGGAACCGATCAGCTTAAGGTTACTTCCAATATGAAAATGATCGCTTAACTGTCTCCCCCATCCAATAATAAATGCATATTCGCCAGCACTGAATGTGCCGAGATCTTCACCGACCTCATCTCTTTCATCAAATTTGCCATAACTGATATAATGTACCCTGCCCGTAAAACTTCCGAGCTTTTCGAAGGTTTGGGAATAAGCAGCAGTACCGTAATGAATGTCATCAAAATAACTGACAAAATTGAGTGTCAGGTGCTGGTGCATTGCACTACTGATAAGTGAAGGGTAAAATAACGCCATATTGATATCATCGCCGGTATCGGGAATTCCATAACCGCCAATGGCTGTCATCCGTGCCGAAGCCGGAAGGTTAAGAAACTCATAAACCCTGCCGCTCTGTGAAATCAAAGGATTGACAATAAAGCAAAATGTCAGAAATAATATGGATCTTAAAATAATGGTGTTTTTCAAAATAGTGTAATATCTTTTGTCATTTTGTTCTTATATCAAACTTATCGGTTAACGGAAAAAATAATTGAATTATTGTTAATTGCACAATCTTACGTATATTAACAAATAATCCAATAACATTGATTTCGAAAAAATCATTTTTTTTCCGGCTTATTAAGTGCTGTTTTTAAAAGCTTGCTGTGCACATCAATTACCTGGGGTATCAATAGTTTTTTTTCATCGTTACGGATCACATAATCGGCTTTATTTATTTTTGTTTGCTGGTCTGTTTGATTTGCAAGGCGTTTTTTTATCGATTCGGCTGAAACATTATCATGCTTTTGCACCCTTTCTATCATAAGACTAACCGGTGATGCGACCACAATTATTTTATCGAGGTTCTTATAGCTTCCTGTTTCATATAATAAAGCTGCTTCCTTCAAAACATAATGGTGAGATTTGCGAACATTAGCCCAATTATCAAAATCTTCAATAACCAGTGGATGTATCAGGCTGTTAAGCCTTTTAAGGGCATCAGTGTCATTGAAAACTATCCGGGCAAGTTTATGGTTAACAAGGTTTCCCTGGTCATCAAAAACCTTATTTCCAAAAAGCTCCCTGACTATTTTTTTTGATTTGTCGCTGTGAAGGATTTCCTTGGCTCTGTCGTCAGCATAATAGATGTCAATATCAAGCAATTTAAATATTTTACAAACGGTGGTTTTTCCGCTTCCCATATTTCCGGTTATTCCGACTCTAATCATTACAGAAAAAATTTATTTTTCGAAAAAACATTACGGTTTTATTGCGCAATATGCTGCGGTAAAATTGGCAGGGGAATATAGTGTAAGGTTATTGCTTCTGCTTTTTGTCATCATATTTAATAATTAATTATACCTGATTTACTTTATAGTAGGAAAAATAACTTTTGATCTATTCTTATTCTTTAATTTTCACAAATAATGTGTCGGGGTATACAGAAATAATTTCTGATTCTTCGTACAGAAAAGTTGGCAGGTACAATGCCAGTTGCCGGCCGGTGATATAATAATATTTTCCGTTTTTTTCTATTTTATCCAACCGGGCAAAGTCCAATTCAATTAAAAGCGGTCGTCTTACCAGTTTTGTGTAAAGCAATCTCGCTCCGAGAGCTCGCAAATCGACGGTAATCTTTTTATGGCTCATTTCTTCAATGACCATATCAGCAGGAGTATTTTCCATGTCTATCTTAAGCTTAAAACGGGCTTCACCATCCTGCGATAATTTTATGATCAACCAAAACAATATGCTTAAAAGAATAAAAGAAGAAAACGTATATATCTTTTTTCTTCTTTTGGGGTCTTTAGGAAAAATTTTTCCGGCATTGGTAGTTTGAAATATTTTTTTCACGAAACTGCAGGAATTATAAATACAAAAACAATATTTCTCAATATCGGCATTACTGTCTTTTTGAATCCAGTGTTTCAGAAGGTCCGTCCATTGCAATGGCTGATTTTTCTATTTTAAGACGGTTTTGACCTTCAACCTCTATGGTTACATTTTTTTCCTGCATTTCTACAATCTTGCCATGGATGCCCCCGATAGTTATTATTTTGTCTCCTTTTTTCAGATTTTCGCGATATCTGCGCAAATCCTTCGACTTTTTCATCTGCGGTCTTATAAAAAACATGTAAAATACAACTATGATCAATAATAAAAAGATCAAAGTGTGAAAACCACCGCCGTTTTCCTGCTGCTGCATTAATAATACCATAAGATAATTCATAATTATTTTTTGTTTTACTGTTTATTTAAAAAAGTTTGTTTAATGGTAATTTTTAAAGATACATATATCGGTAAATAGAACTGACTGATTATTATAAATATTTACTTGATTTTTTAGACGGTATCAAAATTAATAAATTTAAGAATATGTATTACTTATAAGTCCTTTTCCGCTTTTTTTGATTTTACCTTCTTTTTCAAGGTCTTCAACAAGCTTGTCGAGAACACCGTTGATAAACACCTTACTTTTTGGGGTACTGTACATTTTTGAAAGCTCTATGTACTCGTTAAGCGTAACTTTTACAGGTATTTCAGGAAATTTCAACAGTTCTGTCAATGCCATTTTCATCAGGATAATATCCATAAGGGCGATGCGTTCAATATCCCAGTTTTTTGTTTTTTCATTGATCATTGGGTCAAATTCCTTATGGTTTAAAACGGTTTTATTGAATAATTCTCCGGCAAATTTCTTATCGGAGTCATCTTTATAAAGATCCATCAGTTTTATATCATCGTTTTTTTCATTCAGATCCTTTATAGTTCTTATGGACATCCTGTAAACAAGCTCCCAGTCATCGATCCAGTAAATAGATTTTTCTTCGTAATAATGATGAAGCAATTCAAAGTTACAGATAAGGGTTTTGTAGATATCCAGAACAAACTTTTTTTCTTCTTCAAAAGTATGTTCACCTTTTTCAATATAATTCCTGTAGATTTCAGATCTGCGAATATGAAAGAAAATCTTCCTGACCAGGTCATATTCGTTTGACCAGCTAATACTTTTATCTTTACAAGCCCGGTTAAGCGATTTGCTTTCATGCAAAAGCTTGATTATACAATTTTCAGGGAATTTTAAAGCTGATTGGATATCATTGTTTTGAGAGAGGTTGCTAAGATTACGCTCGTCAAAATATTTTTTTGCCACATATCCAATTTCTCCGATAAGCAATAACTGATGAAGATAAAGCTCAAATGTTTTGCTTATATTGAGAAATAATTCCTTTTCACCGCTTACAAGATCATCGTTAGCAGTTTGAAAAAATGCATACAGAACTTGTAATACTTTTACTCTCAAGTGCCTTCTGTTGAGCATAAAATGCAAATAACGTTAAAGATTTACAGATTCAATCCGTTGTTAATGATTGATCATGATCAGATTTCACATAAATGACAGGCAAAAGTAATTTTTTTTAATTATACGTTCAAAAAAAGTGGTAAAAAACCTTAAATAATTGATAGTTATTCATTAAATTTGTATTAATATTTGAAACTGTATTGATGGTTTTTTTTTGTAAACCAAACAATATATAAAATTTCATGTATATTTGGCAAATGTAATAAAAAACGAAAAGAGGATTTATGGACGATCAAGGTAGCAAAGGCCCGAGAGGGGAAGTATTTACAAAGACGATCAGAGCGGGAAAGCGTACATATTTTTTTGATGTCAAGACCACCCGTTCAAATGAATTTTATCTGACGATAACAGAAAGTAAAAAACGTTTTAACCAGCAGAGCGGAAAGTTCTATTATGAAAAACACAAATTGTTTCTCTATCCTGAGGATTTTGACAAATTCACCGATGCTTTAAAAGAATCTTTTTCCTTCATTGAAACAAGCAATCCTGAAGATTATACTGATGAGTCAGAAAAGCCGGGGTTTGATGATGTGAAATTTGAGGATTTGGATAAGGAAAAAACAGAAAAGGCAAAAGAAGAACCGGACGAACAGAAAGAAGACAAAACATCGGAAGAAAGCACGGAAAAGGATGAAAAAGATGTAAAAGCAACGGATAAGGATCAAGAAGAAGATAATGAGGAAGGGAATCAAGAGGACAATGATCAGGGAAAGTCAGAAAGTAAAGAAGAAGAAGAAGAAGAAAAGAAAGAAAATGTAAAGAAAGAAGACAAGAAAGACAAAAAGAATAAGGAAGAGGATAATTAACTACACCACAAACTGGTTAAAACAGGAAAGACACTGATGAAAAGCCGGATCTGCACTTTTTCACAGACAGCATATTTCATACGGCATTATTAACAAATATTACAACCTTTGATATTCAGGCATATAAGCCATAATTTATCAATTATTAATAACTTTTTTTAAAAAACTACTTTAAAAGCATCCTAAAATTGTAAATTTGCAGCTTAGGGTAAAATGTTTTATGCCTTCATGAAAACCCTGCTACAGGCATGTTTAATAAACATTTATTTTTTTTAGCCACAATTTTTATGGTTAAAAAATGTTATCAATAAAACAGAAATAAAACAGATATTTTTGATAGAAAAATAAAATTTGAAATACATAAATTAAGCAATACCAAAAATCACGTATGAGTAAAGTAATAACTATAGCCAATCAAAAAGGCGGTGTAGGTAAAACAACCACTGCCATCAATCTTGCAGCCAGTCTTGCTGTACTTGATTACAAGACACTGCTCATTGATGCTGATCCACAGTCAAATGCCACATCGGGGGTGGGTTTTGATCCTAAGGTTATAAAAACAAGTATTTACGAATGTATTATTGATGATGTTGAACCGAAGAACATAATGTTAAACACATCCACTCCCAACCTGGATTTAATACCTGCACATATTGATCTTGTTGGTGCTGAGATAGAAATAATCAATCTTCCCAATCGTGAGAAGATGATGAAAAAGGTTGTAGATCAGATCAAAGACAATTATGATTTTGTTTTCATTGACTGTTCACCTTCCCTGGGTTTAATAACCGTTAATGCTCTTACGGCTGCAGATTCCGTTATCATACCCGTACAATGCGAATATTTTGCACTGGAAGGTTTGGGCAAATTATTAAATACCATTAAAATAGTTCAGACAAGGTTAAACCCAAAGCTTGAAATAGAAGGAATACTTTTGACCATGTACGATAGCCGTTTACGTCTTTCAAACCAGGTTGTGGAGGATGTTAGAATGCATTTTCAGGAGTTGGTTTTTGATACTATTATTCAAAGAAATATAAAGCTTGGAGAAGCTCCAAGCTTTGGTGAAACAGTCATTATGCATGATGCTCAAAGCAAAGGAGCTATTAACCATTTGAATCTGGCACGGGAAATACTCCAGAAGAACAACATGACCAAAATTGAGCAAAAAGAAAAAAACATAAATATTTAAGATGGTAAAAAAAAGAGCATTAGGAAAAGGTCTGGGCGCGTTGCTTGATGATTCGACAGGTGAAAAAAAACACTACACTATAGAAAAGGAATTGCTTCCAATAGGTACCATAGCAAATATACCTTTGGATAATATTGAAAGAAATCCGTTCCAGCCGAGAGAAAACTTCACCGAAGATGGATTATTGGAACTGGCCGGCTCAATTAAAGAGCAGGGAGTTATACAGCCGATAACTGTCAGAAAGCTCGAAGGCGAAAAATATCAGCTTATTGCAGGTGAAAGGCGATTAAAAGCCTCAAAAATGGCCGGTCTGACCGACATCCCTGCATATATCAGGACAGCAGGCGATATGTCGATGCTTGAAATGTCTATTGTAGAAAACATTCAGCGCGAAAATCTTAATCCTATTGAAATTGCCATCGGTTATCAAAGAATGTTGGATGAACAAAAAATAACCCAGGAAGTGCTTAGCAAAAAAATCGGAAAAAGCCGCCCTGTTATTGCAAATTATATAAGGCTTCTTAAACTGCCTGCTGAAATACAGATAGGTCTGAAGCAGGAAAAAATATCAATGGGGCACGCGAAAATACTAATAGCAATTGAAAACATGCAAACGCAACTGGATATATACCACGACATTATCAAGCAAAATCTCTCGGTAAGACAAGTAGAAGAAATAGTACAAAATCTGGAAGAAAAACCGGACAAGGAAACTGTCGCAAAAAAACAAACCCAATATAATTTGCCAAAAATATTTGAAGAGATACAAAATCAACTCACGGAAACTTTCGGTACCAAGGTTCAGGTTAAAACTAAAAACGGCGAAAAAGGAAAAATAATTTTCAATTTTACCTCTTCAACTGAATTTGAAAGAATTATTAGTTTGGTCAATAAAAAATAATAAATAAGTGCAGGCGCCGCATATATATATCGATATTATTCCCGAAAAATGTAAAACAATGATTCCGGTTAATATTAAAACCGGAATTGTTATTTTTCTGATTTGTTTGTCATATGGCCTATTGCCTGCTAATAATTATGCTGAAAACAGATATATTTTATCCGGATTCAATGTTATTCTTCCCGGTGATGAAAAATTTCTGCCGGGTCTGGCAGAAGAGGAAGCTTCTCTTGAGGAAGAAGCTGAGGAATGGATTCCTTTGCCTGCAAAAGCTGCCATGCTGTCAGCTGCTTTGCCCGGCCTCGGTCAGGTTTATAACAGGAAATACTGGAAAGTACCAATAATTTATGCAGGCTTTGGAGCAGCAGCATATTTCCTTGATATGAACAGCAGCTATTATCAGAAATTTCGCAGGGCATTTTATTACAGGCTTGACGGAAACCCCCATACTGTTGATGATATGCCGGAATATTCTACTGATCAGTTGCGCAGGGGAATGAATTATTATCGAAGGAACGTTGAAATAACCTATATTGTAGCCGCAGCCCTCTACATTCTCAACATCCTTGATGCAAACGTTGATGCGCACCTTATGGATTTTGACATTACTGATGAACTTTCGTTTAATATGAAACCGTTCATTGAAAATGTCAGTAATATATCACAACCTGGTACAGGGGTAAAATTAACCATCAGGTTTTAATTATTTGATAAATTTATAAATTTTTGGTAATAACCCTCAAGGATTCGTATTAAAAACAGGAAAACTATGGCAAACAAGCTGTCAATTGCTTTAATAGGTTACGGGAGAATGGGCAGGGAGATTGAAAGGATCAGTATTTCACGCGGTCATAAAATAGTGGCACGTATTGACCCTGGGGTTACTGGTGAAGATTTCAGCTCAACGGCTCTTTCAGACGCAGATGTTGCTTTAGAGTTTACAACACCAACTGCGGCGGTGAACAATTTTTTGGAATGTTTCAAACGTAGCATCCCCGTGGTTTCAGGAACAACAGGATGGCTGGACAGACTGGATGAAGTCAGAAAGATCTGCAAGGAAAAAGGTCAAACACTATTTTATGCTTCAAATTTCAGTATCGGCGTAAACATATTGTTTGAGCTGAACAACATCCTTGCAAGGATAATGAACTCTCAACCCGGTTATGATATAAGAATTACCGAAACACACCATGCAAAAAAACTTGATGCTCCCAGTGGAACGGCAATTTCGCTGGCCAATGATATTATTAATAAAATTGATCGTAAAAAAAAGTGGAAGCTTGACAAACTATCTGAAAAAGACATTATTGGAATAGAAGCAGTACGCCAGGGAGATGTTCCCGGAACCCATAGCATTATCTGTGAATCGGAATTTGATGAAATAACTGTTAAGCACAGGGCTAAATCACGTAAAGGATTTGCAATGGGAGCGGTTATGGCTGCAGAGTTTGCCGTCAATAATAAAGGGTTTTTAACAATGAAAGACCTTTTGAGGTTTTAATTAATTATAATGTAAAAAAAATGACTGAAAAACGTTTAAATAATTAGTAACGGGTAAATAATAAAGGGTAACGGATAGTTATTTTGGAAAATGAAAACCAGTCACTCGTTACCCGTCACCAAAAATAGAAACAGATGAAAAACATTCCATTAAAAGCAAAAATAAAATTCGGTACAGTTTCATTTATTTATCTGCTTACAGTGATCTGGATCGGAAATTATTGGTTGTTGCTTGGGTTGCCGGTTATTTTCGATATTTATATTACCAAAATAATACCATGGAATTTTTGGAAAAAACGCAAAGACAGGAAAAAGCCGCCGGCATGGATCGAATGGGTTGATGCTTTTATTTTTGCGCTGATTGCTGTTTATATAATAAACATTTTCCTTTTTCAAAATTACAGGATCCCCACCTCGTCGATGGAAAAAACCCTGCTTGTGGGCGATCACCTGTTTGTAAGCAAGCTTAGCTATGGACCCAGGATGCCTATTACTCCTCTGTCTTTTCCGCTGGTTCAAAACACTTTTCCGGTAATCAATACAAAGTCATACATAGACTGGCCTAAGTGGGATTACAGAAGACTGAGGGGGGTAGGGACCATAGACCTGAATGACATTGTTGTTTTTAATTTTCCTGCCGGTGATACTGTGCCTTTGCACCGTCCTAATCCTGATTATTACACAACAATACTGGAACTTGGCAAACGGCAACTGGCTCAGCAACCATCACTGCTTGAAGGCAGGACTTTCGATACGGAATATGAATACCGTATGTTTGTCAACAGCCTTGGCAGAATGATAGTTCACAACAACCCCCGGGAGTTTGGCAAAGTGGCAGACCGCCCTGTTGACAGGCGCGATAACTATGTGAAACGTTGCGTGGCATTGCCGGGCGACACCTTTGAGATCCGAAGCAATCAAATATATATTAATGGTAACCCGCTCGAGGATCCGGAAAATATCCAATACAACTATCACCTTATTACCGACGGCACATTATTGAGTCAACGTTTTTTCAACAGATTCGAAATCTCTGATGCCGATAAGAGAGAAGCTGGGATAGGTCCGCATTATTTGTTGCCGCTTACCAGGAATATGGCTGAAAATATTGGCGAATACGGGTTTGTTAAAACCCTTGAAATGGATGAACAAAAACCTGACGGCTCAGCACGGTATGTATTTCCTTTCAGCAAATATTATCCGTGGAGCCGCGATAATTACGGACCGCTGTGGATACCTGAAAGCGGGGAAACTGTCGAACTGACCACCGAAAACATTTTGCTATTTGAAAGAATTATTACAGCTTATGAAGGTAATACCCTCGAAATGAAAAATAAAACCATATTGATTAATGGTAAACCAACCAATAAATATACTTTTGAAATGGATTACTATTTTATGCTTGGTGATAACCGGCATAAATCAGCGGATTCCAGACACTGGGGATTTGTTCCGGAAGACCACATCGTAGGAAAACCAATACTTACCTGGTTGTCTCTTGATAAAGATAAAAACTTTCCGGCTAATATCAGGTGGAACAGGTTTTTTAAACTGGCAACGAGAGATTAATGACTGTAATCAAACAATAATATTTTTTTATCCTGTCATATTGATTTCCAACTCCTTTTAAGTATATATTTGCAATTTTAACGATAAATGCAAGTTGATCGTTTTTACATTTTTCGATCAGGTAAACAGGTTTCAATATTGGTTTTTTTGGCCGGTAATTTTTGTCCGATCCGTGTCTTTCTGGCAAAAACATAACAGTATAAAATGAAGAATAAATATATTGATTTAATTGAACAAACTTTTGAATTTCCGCAGGAGGAGTTCAAAGTCGTGGACAATGAGCTTGATTTCCATGACATTTCGTTGATGGAGGTTATCAAACAATACGGTACTCCGTTGAAGATAATATATTTACCCAAGATCAGCCAGCAAATACAAAAAGCCAAAAGATTGTTTCATGTGGCAATGGCCAAAGTCGATTACCGGGGCGACTATCACTACTGTTACTGCACCAAAAGCTCACATTTTATATATGTCTTTGAAGAAGCATTGAAAAATGATATACATATTGAAACATCTTCATCATTTGATATACATATAATCGAAGAATTGCTTAAAATGGAGCTTATCGACAAGAAAAAATATATAGTTTGCAACGGTTTCAAGAAGCAACAATATATGGAAAAGGTCTGCGATCTTGTAAATAATGGTTTTGAAAATGTTATTCCTGTTCTGGATAACAAAAATGAACTGAGTTATTACGATAAACACCTGAAAAAAAAAGTTAAACTCGGTATTCGCATTGCTTCAGAAGAAGAGCCTATGTTTGAATTTTACACCTCAAGGCTTGGGATCAGATATAAAGATATTTTACCTTTTTATAAGGAAAACATAAAAAATAACAGCAAGTTCAGGCTGAAGATGTTGCATTTTTTCATTAATACGGGCATCAAGGATAATGCATATTATTGGAATGAGCTACACAAATGTGTTAATGTTTACTGTGAACTGAAAAAAGTTTGTCCTGATCTTGACAGCCTGAATATTGGAGGTGGTTTCCCGGTGAAAAGATCATTGGGGTTTGAATATGATTATGAATATATTACGGAAGAAATAATTGCCCAGGTAAAAAAAATATGTACTGAAAACAACACGGACGAACCAGATATTTTTACTGAATTTGGCTTATTCACCATGGGTGAAAGCGGGGCTGTTCTTTATTCGGTTCTTGGTCAGAAACAGCAAAACGACCGTGAGCTATGGAATATGATAGACGGTAGTTTTATGACAACGCTACCCGATATATGGGCAGCCAAGCAAAGATTTATATTGCTTGCCGTCAACAACTGGGAATCAGAATATGAGAGGGTAAACCTGGGAGGTCTTACATGTGACAGTCAGGACTATTACAATGCCGAAGCACATTCCAATGCTGTATTCCTTCCAAAGATACGCGAAGGGGTCATTCAATATATCGGTATGTTCCATACAGGGGCATACCAGGAAACACTCGGAGGATTAGGAGGTCTGCAACATTGTCTTATACCATCGCCAAAAATGGTGATAATAGACAAAGACGATGAAGGAAACTATAATACCAAACTGTTTGCTAAAGAACAAAGCTGCAGATCAATGCTGAAGATATTAGGATTTTAAATATCCTTAGGGTTATTTACACTGAAAAATCTGTACACGAAACAATCAACAAAAATCATAAAACTATAGTTACAGGCAAATCAGTTTATTATCTTTGCCATATAATCAAAAAACAACAAAACATGTCAGCACTTGCAGAATTTGCTATGTTTCCGACCGACAAGGGGGAAAGCGTCAGTCATTATGTCAGCCGTATCATCAAAATGATTGATGAATCAGGTTTTAATTACAGGCTAACTCCTATGGGCACTATCGTAGAAGCTGATAACATAAAAGAAATTACTGCGATAGTTAATAAAGCATATGAGCTTCTAGAAACCGATTGCAACAGGGTATATACTACCATCAAAATAGATATACGCAAAGGTGCCGGCAATCGCCTCGAAGCAAAAGTAAGCTCAGTTGAAAAGAAAATCGGCAAAGTAAAGAAATGATTTAACAGGTATGATCATCAAACAGATCCCTAATTTTATCTCCGGCCTAAACCTGTTGCTCGGTTGCATAGGTATTACCTTTGTTTTTTCAGGTAACCTGCACCTGGCTTCGATAAGCATATTGATTTGTGCCTTACTTGATTTTTTTGACGGTTTTACTGCAAAATTGCTGAATGCTCAAAGCCATTTTGGTAAAGAGCTTGATTCTTTGGCCGATATTATCAGCTTCGGAGTATTGCCTGCTTCAATAATTTTCTTTTTTATGTCTGAAAGCTTTTGCAGAGAATGCCACGGCTCATTGGAATGGCTGATATACAGCGCTTATCTTATAGCTTGTTTTTCGGCAGTAAGACTGGCTAAATTCAAC
Organism: Bacteroidales bacterium; assembly: GCA_003559855.1. Classification (GTDB taxonomy): domain Bacteria; phylum Bacteroidota; class Bacteroidia; order Bacteroidales; family UBA7960; genus PUKZ01. The sequence goes on along the minus strand of PWJZ01000012.1, from coordinate 21,873 downwards.
GCAGGCAGCAACCTGAAAGATTATTTTTCAGGGTTGCCGACACCCGCAAATGCAATATTAATATCTTCAATGCCATTAATAATTGAATACGGTGTAAAAAACCATCTTTTGTTCAGCTATGTGTATTATCTTGCCAACAACTTTAATGCTTTAATGGCATTCACAATAATTAGCTCGGCAATGCTTGTGATTCCATTGAAAATGTTATCCTTGAAATTTGAGTCTTTTAAGCTGAAAACCAATCGTTTGAGATATCTTCTGATTCTTTTTGCCGTTTTTGCCCTGTTAATTTATGGTGTTATGGCAATTCCCCTGATTATGATTTTTTACATACTTTTGTCAATCACAAATATGATCTTTAGATATTAAAATTCATAGGAATTTTCTCTTTTATAAACTAATGAAGATGTGGAGCTTTGAAACTTTTCCGTGACATTCCGGGTCTTCAATTCCTTGCAAATTAAGGGGTTTAGAAAGTTAATACATTTTTTAAGGAAAATATCAAATACAATACATTGACAATATGAATTACCGTGCCGAAATTAATGTTATGCCGTTGAAGGCTTTGCTTGATCCTCAAGGAAAAGCTGTAGCCAAAAGCCTCAAGAATCTGGAAATCAGCCAAATAAAAGACGTAAGAATAGGAAAACACATAACTATGCATTTGAAAGCTGAAAATGAGCAGGAAGCCAAAGAAAAAGTTGAAACCGTCTGTAAAAAATTATTGGCTAATCCGGTTATGGAATATTACGAATTTAGCATATACAGTGAATAATGATAATTAAAATTAAATTTTCGCTTCATGGCTGAATTTCATGAAACAGGCAAAAAAGGCGAAGAGATTGCCGTGTCGTTTCTGAAGCAGCACGGATATAGCATATTGGAAAAAAACTGGCGGTCAGGGAGTGCGGAAATAGACATTATTGCCAAAAAAGATGATTTCATTATAGTGATTGAAGTAAAAACCCGTCGTACCGATTATTTTGGCGAACCCGAAGAATTCGTGACAAAAGCCAAGCAAAAACAGCTGGTCAAAGCTGCCGATTCTTATGTATTGAAAAACAAACTTGAAAATGAAGTAAGGTTTGACATTATATCCGTTCTTTTTAAGGGTAAAGACCATGCAATACATCATATCGAAGATGCATTTTATCCGGCATTAAGCTGAAAACCCGGCTTTTTGAACAATTATTTCAGCACTATTGTTACTCTTTATAACCAACCAATATTAAATTAAATTAAATTAATTCTAATAATAACATTTAAAACACAATTTTTATGGAAAACAAAACGGAAAATTTTGAAGAAACACAGGTAATGCCTCTTATTGGTGATCCTGCACCTGCCTTTAAAGCAAAAACTACTATGGGAGATATTGATTTTCCAGGCGACTATAAAGGCAAATGGGTCATATTATTTAGTCATCCCGCAGATTTTACACCTGTATGTACAACGGAGTTCATGACCTTTGCATCTATGCAGGAAGATTTTCGTAAGATAAACACTGAACTTATCGGATTATCAATCGACAGCCTTTATGCACACATAGCATGGTTGCGTACTATAAAAGAGAAGATTGAATTTAGGGGAATGAAAAACGTAGAAGTCCTTTTTCCTCTTATCGAAGATATAAAGATGGAAGTATCTGAAAAATATGGGATGGTCCAACCCAACGCTTCAACAACACAGGCTGTTCGTGCCGTCTTTATTATAGACCCCGATTCAAAAGTGCGTGCTATTCTGTATTATCCTCTGACAACAGGACGCAATATGGACGAGATAAAACGTATGATAATAGCAATGCAAAAATCTGATAAGGAACAGGTTGCCACACCGGCTAACTGGCAACCCGGTGATGACGTTATTGTGCCACCACCGGGGTCGTGCGGATCAGCTAAAGAAAGAGTAGAAACAAAATCGGACGACGTTTACTGTCTCGACTGGTTTATGTGTTTCAGAAAAGAAAAATAATTCTGTTTAATAATCGGCATTTTATAAAGAGGTTAAGCTAAAAATTTGAGCTGACCTCTTTTTTTTATGTGTTCGTTTGATCTTAAATTATATATATTTGCAAAAATATTTGCGCCAACACATCTGTTTGTAGAATATATTTATGGAATTAAGTATAAAATGGTAATAAGTTTCGATAAACAATTAAATATAATTGACTTTTATCCCGTTCTTTACAAGAATCAAAAGGTATCAATAGATAAAAAAACTATTAATAGAGTAAGAGCCAATTTTACTTTTCTGAGTGATTATTTGAAGGGAAAAATCATTTATGGTATAAACACGGGGTTGGGTCCTATGGCTCAATATAAGATAGATGACAGCAACCGTCAGGAGCTTCAATACAATCTGATTCGCAGTCATTGTACCGGCATGGGTGAGCCTCTTGACGAGCATTCTGTCAAAGCTTCAATGATAAGTCGCCTGAATTGCTTTGCCAGGGGTTATTCCGGTATCAACCATAAGGTTATTATTCTTTTAAGGGATTTGATCAACAATAATGCAATTCCTTTGATGCCTGAGCATGGAGGTGTTGGCGCCAGTGGCGACCTGGTTCAGCTGGCACATCTGGCCCTGGTGTTGATAGGCGAAGGAAAAATAAAATATAACGAAAAATGGCAGGCAACCGCAAAGGTCTTCGAAGAGTTAAAACTTTCACCGGCCGAAATACATATCAGGGAAGGTCTCAGCCTTATTAACGGCACCTCGGTAATGACGGGAATAGCTGTTGTTAATATTTTGCGTGCCAGGAACCTGTTGAACTGGATGGTTATTGCCTCTGCAATAATCAACGAACTCGTCGAATCTTACAATGACCATTACAGCATGGAGCTTAACTCCGTCAAACTCCATCACGGTCAAAAGCAAATAGCCCGTATCATGAGCAGTTTGCTTAAAGACAGTCATCTTATATCACGAAATGACAGCATTTTGTACCATACCGATACAAAAGACGGATTTTTTATTGAAAAAAGAGTGCAGGAATATTATTCTCTTCGCTGTGTTCCGCAAATTTTGGGACCCGTTTACGATACTTTAACCTTTGCCGAAAATATAGTTATTAACGAAATAAATTCTGTAAGTGATAATCCTGTTATTGATCATAACAATAAAAACGTCATTCACGGAGGTAATTTTCATGGCGACTATGTTTCTCTTGAAATGGATAAGCTAAAAATAGCTGTTACAAAGCTGGCAATGCTTTCAGAAAGACAGCTGAATTTTTTGCTTAACCATAAAATCAACCAAATATTACCCCCCTTCGTTAATCTTGGAAAGCTGGGCTTGAATTTCGGGATGCAGGGTGCACAATTTACTGCAACCTCCTCAACCGCCGAATGTCAAACCCTTTCAAACCCAATGTATATTCACAGCATACCCAGCAATAATGATAATCAGGATATTGTCAGTATGGGTACAAACTCTGCACAGATAACAAAAAGAGTTATTGACAATGGGTACCAGATAATAACCATTGAGCTGATGACATTGATGCAGGCTATTGATTACCTTAAACTTAAAAATAAATTATCCTCTTTTACAAAAAATATTTATGAAGAGTTGAGGGAGATTTTTCCGAAATTTGTCAATGATTATTCTATGTATGAAGATATTAAAAAAATTAAAGAGCACATTGATATTAAAAATAAATACATGAACATTGCAGACTGATTTTTTAAAATCAGGAGATCCTTTTTTAAGGATATCATTTACTGATAATTTTAAGGGTTTTTTAACCTTAATTAATAAATAAATTACTTAATATCATTACAGTGAAACAAGCTTGTAAACGGTTATTATGCGTTTCATGGTTTTTTACCTGAAAGGATTCTAACCGCATGTTTGAGTTAAATCGGTCCGGATGAATTATTTTGGCAATATTTGAGGTTGAATCTGGTTACATTGTTTGACTGTTTTATAATCTTCTATGATATTTTTTTGAATCACAAAAACAGGTATTTATGAAAATTGCATTGGTAACAGGGGGATCCAGGGGGATAGGGAAGGCGGTCTGCATTAAACTTGCTGAAATGGGGTGTTTTGTACTTGTTAATTACCAAAAAAACATTGAAGGTGCTGAAAATACTCTTAAATATGTTAAGCAGGCTGGTTCAGACGGTCAACTTATACCTTTTGATATAAGCGACGATAAAGACACTAAAAGAGCTTTGGAAAATTGGAAAAAGGACAATAATGACAAACACATATCCGTATTGATTAATAATGCGGGAATACGCAGTGATAATCTGATGATGTGGATGACTGACAGGGAGTGGTACGATGTTATAAATACAAATCTTAACAGTTTTTATATCATAACGAAGCATTTGCTTCAGGATATGCTGGTTAATAAGTACGGAAGAATTGTTAATATTGTTTCTCTTTCAGGGATAAAAGGATTACCTGGTCAGGCAAATTATTCAGCGGCAAAGGCAGGAGTTATAGGGGCAACCAAAGCACTGGCACAGGAAGTAGGGAAAAAGAACGTAACGGTTAATTGTGTTGCTCCGGGTTTTATAAGAACAGACATGACCAAGAATATCGATGAGAAGGATTATAAGAAAATAATTCCGCTGGGCAGATTTGGAACACCCGAAGAGGTAGCACATATTGCAGGATTTTTGGTCTCAGACCAGGCTTCTTACATTACAGGTGAAGTCATATCTGTAAACGGAGGCCTTTATACATAAAATATCGAACAAAACAACTTTAATAATCCTCTGCATGATAAATGTGTCTGGCCGGTAACGGGAAAAGTAATATGCTTTAACAGGTAATTGTTAGTCCTTTTCAAATCCAGTAAAGCAGATACTTATTTCGGACATTGATCTGATCGGGATTGATTTTTTAATAATTTATAAACGATTCGATTTATTATTGTTTAATATTATTTTTGCGGTTACATAGAAAACAGATTAAATTCGATTATATGAAGCGGGTAGTTATAACAGGTATTGGAATATATTCAGTTTTAGGCAAGAATTTTGAATCGGTTAATAATTCGTTATATTATGGCAAGTCTGGGATTGGTTTTGATCCTGTCAGGAAGGAGCTTGGTTTCAGGAGCGGATTGACGGGTATCATAGAGCGTCCGATTTTAAAGGGCATTTTGCCGAGGCGATTGCGTGTGGGGTTGGCTGAGCAGGGTGAGTATGCTTATGTTTCGACCATCGAAGCTTTGAAGTATGCGGGTATAGACGAAGAATATTTTTTAAAAAATGAAGCAGGGATATTATTTGGAAACGACAGTTCATCAATACCGGTCATTGAGGCTGTTGACGGAATGAGAGAAAAAAGGGATACTACTTTACTGGGAAGCGGCTCAATATTTCAGTCAATGAATTCAACAGTAACAATGAATCTTTCCGTAATATTTAAGCTGAGAGGCATAAATATGACCATAAGTGCTGCTTGTGCCAGCGGTGCTCATGCCATAGGTCTTGGTTATAATTTCATACGTTATGGCATGCAAAGAATGATTATATGCGGAGGGGCGCAGGAGGTTAATGCATATTCGATGGGTTCTTTTGACGGGCTGAGTGCTTTTTCAATACGTGAAGATGAGCCGGAAAAGGCATCAAGACCGTTCGATGCTGACCGCGACGGATTAGTGCCAAGTGGCGGCGCAGCTACCGTCATCCTCGAAGAATATGAATCAGCCAAAAAACGCGGTGCCCCAGTTTTGGCTGAAGTAATAGGTTATGGATTTTCCTCCGATGGAAATCATATTTCGGTGCCAAACCAGGAAGGTCCTACAAGAGCCATGCAAATGGCTATTAAAAATGCAAAGATCAACACCAGTGAAGTTGATTACATTAACCCACATGCTACATCTACTCCAGTAGGTGATGCCAACGAAGCTCAAACATTGCACAAAATATTCGGAAATAACAAAAAATTGATGATCAGTGCAACAAAATCGATGACCGGTCATGAAATGTGGATGGGAGGCGCCAGCGAAATTATTTATTCAATACTCATGATGAAAAATGATTTTGTTGCACCTAGCCTGAACTTTGAAACACCAGATGAATATTCGGAAAAACTCAATATTACTAAAAAAACCGTTGATGCAAAAATTGATACAGTAATTTCAAATAGTTTCGGTTTCGGAGGCACGAATTCAACATTAATCATTAGGAAAATTTGACGTTTTTTTTTATATTTGATCACTGATTTTTTAAACAAAAAAACACTTTTTACAGATAGAAAATACTGAAAATTATTGTATTAAACTCTTAATTGATAGCTTATAAAAAATCATGAAAGGGCATCATTAATAAAAAATACCAGAAAAACGCCAATATGCAAAAAGAAGAAATAATTCAAAAAGTAAATGAATTTTTAATTGATGAATTTGAACTGGAAAACCACCAGGTAAAGCCTGAAGCTTTGCTGAAAGATGACCTTGAAATAGAAAGCCTCGACTTTGTTGATATAGCTGTTGCAATTGAAAAAGAGTTCGGATTCAAAGTCGTTGGAGAAGAGATGGTTGATGTAAGGACTTTAGATAACCTGTATGAATATATTCATAAAAAAGTCGCACAAAAATAATGACTCAATGGGATGGAAAAACCAGGGGAGGAAAAGTTGGATATAAATTATTTATTTGGATTTTAAAATATACTAATATCCGCATAGCATATTTTGTACTTTACTTTGTTGCATTCTGGTTTTTCATTGTTCTTGATAAAAAGCCAACCCGTTTTTACTTCAGAGAAATACATAAGTATTCAAAGTTAAAGACAATCATAAGCATTTACAAAAACTATTATACCTTTGGTCAGATATTACTGGATAAAATAGCGATATTAGCGGGTTTTTCAAAGAAATTCACATTTGAATTTGACGGGGAAGAACATCTTCACAATCTGGCAGAAGAAAAGAGAGGAGGTGTTTTGGTAGGATCTCACATTGGCAACTGGGAAATAGCCGGTCAGTTGCTCGAACGCATAAACACAAAAGCGCATATCATTATGTATGATGGGATGCAACAAAGTATAAAAGAGCTTATAGATGATGTTGTCAGGAAAAAAAATATAGGTTTTATTCTTATAAGCCAATATAACAGTTCGTATCTTTATGAAATAGCAAATGCGCTTAAGAGAAAAGAGATTATTGCTATGCATGGCGACAGGTTTTTACCCGAAACAAATACTGTAACAACAAAATTTATGGGTCATGAAACAGAGTTGCCTGCCGGGCCTTTTTATCTTGCAAGCAAATATGGAGTGCCTGTGGTATATGTATCGGCAATAAAAGAAAAAACAACGCATTATCATTTTTATGCCACTAAGCCGAAATACTTTAAATATCCTGCAAATGTAAAAACCAGGAAATCAGAACTCAAAGCAATGGTAGATGATTATGTACAGGAAATGGAAAAGATGGTTCGTGCATATCCCTTACAATGGTTTAATTTCTATCAATTTTGGAAAACTTAGCACGAATTTCCTGAATGTTTTGCAGTCAGCCTGGGCTTTTGTCACGGGTGATAGTGACCAAACCCGCATGCTGTCTGCTTCATATACATTCGAAACGTTTTCATTAATTACTTTTTAGCAGATTAATATTATGTTATAATGAACGATTACGGATCCGATAATAAAAGCGCACAACAAGCCAGGTCTGATGCTCAAAAGATAGCCTTTGCCCCTATTATGTTTCAGGCAGCCAGGGCTATGCGAAACCTGGGCATTTTGAATGCACTGGAAATTAACAGAGAAAAGGGAATGACCATTGAAGAAACCGCAAAATATTGCAGTTTACCCGTTCATGGCACTAAAGTGTTGTTGGAAGCAGGTATTAGCCTTGAAATAGTTTATGTGAAAAATGACAGGTTTTATCTTACCAAAACAGGCTGGTTCTTGTTGAAAGATGAGCTTACCAGGGTTAATATGGATTTCACGCATGACGTAAACTATCTTGGATTTTTTGAGCTTGAAAAATCAATAATAAATGAAAAACCCGAAGGATTGAAAATTTTCGGCCAATGGAAAACTATTTATGAAGCCCTCAGCGAATTGCCGGAAAATGTTCAACAAAGTTGGTTTAAGTTTGATCACTATTATTCTGATATAGCTTTTCCCGAAGTTTTACCGGTGGTATTCGGGCAAAATCCTGCAAATATACTCGATGTAGGGGGCAATACCGGCAAATTTGCAGTTAACTGCTGTAATTATGATATTAACGTACGTGTTACTATTTTGGATCTTCCCGGCCAGTTGAAAAAAGCTGAGGAAAACATCAGGCAACATGGATATGAATCGCGTATTGAAAGTCGCCCTGCAAATCTTCTGGACTCATCAAAACCTTTTCCTTACGGATATGATGCTGTTTGGATGAGTCAATTCCTTGACTGTTTTTCACCGAAAGACATATTACATTTATTGACGCGCGGGCGTAAGGCGCTCAACGATAACGGGCTGCTTTATATACTCGAAACCTACTGGGATAAACAGGAGCACACCGCTGCAATATACAGCCTGCATGCAACATCTTTATATTTTGTATGTATGGCAAATGGATGCAGCCAGATGTACCACTCCGAAAATATGATAAAACTTGTTGATAAAGCAGAAATGTATGTTGATAAAATAATTGACAATATCGGTATAAGCCATACCCTGTTTGTATGTAAGCCGAAAAAATAATATTAAGAATGCTTGTATCAAAGGAAAATATAACGGAATATCTTCCCCAGCGGCCACCTTTTGTAATGATTGACAATTTAATAGCTGTTAATAAAGGTAAGGTTAAATCCAGGTATAAGATTCCGTGTGAGAATCCAATGATCAAAAACGGCTGTTTACAGGAAAGCGGATTGATAGAGAACATTGCACAAACAGCCGCCGCCGGCTCGGGGTACGAATCAGCGTCAAATAACAAACCGGTAAATACCGGATTTATAGGTTCGGTTAAAAATTTAAAAACCTACAAATTGCCAAAACCCGGCAATATACTTGATACAGAAACAGAAACCATAAGCAGGATAATGAATGCTCACATTATCAGGGGGAAAGTCGAAAGCTCGGGAATTACGCTTCTGGAATGTGAGATGAATATATTTATACAGGAAAAATGAAAACCGCACTTATATATTCAACCAAATACGGCAGCACAGAAAAAGTTGCCCGGGAAATTGCCGAAAAACTTGATTTCCCCGTCGACATTATTAATTTGGCTGATAAAAAAACCGATGTCAGACCATATTCTCATATCATCCTTGGAATGCCGGTATTAGCAGGAAATACAACTATGGATATGCGACAATTTCTGAAAAAAGACCTTGATAATATTTCAGGTAAAATAAAAGCTGTTTTTATACTCTGCTGGAATTCAGGAAAATGGAAAGATTACCTGCACAAACTGTTCAAAAACAATCTGCCGAAAGATTCTATTATCACTCACGTTGGTGGAGAGTTCAATTTTGACAAAATGCATGATATTGAAAAAAATATTGTAACTGAGCTGACGGGTATAACAGAAACGACATCGAAAATATCACAATCAGCAATAAACGACTTTATAGATGACATTAACAGGCGTTTGGGCTGAAACCGTTATTATTTATTATTTAATTACTTATCGTTCAATCATGCAGTGTGGTGATCAGGACATTTTGGGTAAAGAAACACACTGATATTATACCAATTCTTTAACTTTTCCATGAGTTATCATATTTAAGAAGAGCTTCCGATGATAACACTTCTTCAAGGGTCTTTTTATTGTCAGTATAATCGGCAAATAATTTAAAAGCTTTATGATTTCCTTCTTTGAGCACCAATAATGTTGAGTTGATAGCAGCTTTTACAACTATTGGCACTCCACCTCCGAGTTCTGCCCAGTGCCCGCTCAGATATAAACCTTTTAGAGGTGTTTTGTAACGGGCAACTCCGGATGTGATATTTTTCCTACCCGGTCTTGGTCCCATCATGCTTCCTTCACGGTTTGCCGTATACCGCCAAAATGTAACAGGCGTTGCAACATCATAATCAATGATATGTTTCTGCAGATCCAGCCCCAGCCTGCCTTCAACCCTTCTGATGAGTTTTATGGCAAAATCTGATTTAAGATCTTTATATTTTTCACCTCTTATTATGTTGTCTTTGTTATCAAGGGTTGTTTGCCAGTATTCATAGCTTTTGAATAATGCCGGCATTATGATTTTGAGTGTTCCGCGACCTTTGGGAGCAAGGGTTTTATCCCTGGCAGACTGGGAGATTACCGAAATTTCACTTTTTTCAATATCAGGGCTCTCATCATCCACCTTAGAATCTACGTCTTTAACAAATGTAACCAATTCCTCTTTAAACTCCAGCTCTTCGGCCGGGCAATCCAATAACAGATAAACAATAAAAGCCGAACCATATATCTCAGCTTTTTTAAGCTTTTCCACAAGCTTTAACGGCACATATTTTTCGGGCATCATTGTTTCATACAATTGGCCCGCATCACATGCAGCAATTACCTGGTTGCAAAAAATTCTATGATCCTGTTTTTCGCGTTCATATATTACCGATTTAAGATTTTTGTCTTCTTTAGTGATCTTTTTCGCCCTTGCATTATAAATAATTTTGTTTCCAAAAAAACCTATAACGTGTGCAAGCCATTCGGGATATTTATGACATCCCCCCGGGGGTGGTTTTTGAAAATCGTCATTATATGCCCACCCCACGGGTACAAGACATGAAAGAAGGTCTGGTTCATTTGCAAACATCTTATGAAGAAACCGTGCTCCGAAAAGCCTGTTTAAACCTCTTGTCTTGCCTTTTTTTCCAATGTATCTGGCATACTTAAAAAAAGGAATGGCAAATTTCAGCCTGTAAAAATTATATTTTATCTGTTGGGTGAAACTCATAGTTTCGGCCGAACGAAGTATCTTGTTAAATTTACTGAAATGAGGGTGCATCTTTTTTGCGGCTGAAAAAAACCTTTCAATGCTTTCTTTCTCAGAAGGAAAATCATTAATAATCTGTTTTTTGAGTTCATCAGGATTATTTGTTAACAGATAATCGAAGTCTTCTCCAACATATCTTTTTATACGTTTTTGTGGTTGTGCAATGGGATGGTCGGCACCGATAAGCCTGAAAATTTTGGTTGCAAACCCTTCCGGTCCGCAATTATTTAACCAGTGAATTGCGGCATCAAAAACGAAGCCATTCTTCTCAAACTTTGCAAGATAACCTCCCGGCCGAGAATTCAATTCAAGTACACAAACTTTTAAACCGGCTTTACTCAACAATGCAGCAGAAGTTAATCCGCTGATCCCCGCCCCTATAACAACCACATCAAAAAAATTGTGTTTTCCTTTAATCATCCGACTGGTTTTTCAAAACTTTTGACATAATGAATCAGCTATCAAAACTACATTATATTTTTTGTTAAATACGCTTTTCGTGTTAATTCTTTTTTTTTGGTCCTGACAGGCGGCACCTCCCATGCCGTAACCCAATATTACAATCCTGGTATACCCGCCCCTGCCCTTTTGTGATATCTCAAATAGTATTTGCTGCACATTATTTTGGCAACTCTGCCACAGATTAACTGCAGGGGGCTGCTTGTATTACAATTTTGCATTCAAAGGATCTTAAAAAAATGATTTTAATATCAACATTTAAAACCATTTTAAATTTATTATTAATTTTGGCAATATCAGAATTAGTCTTTATATATATATACCTGCTAAAATGAAAGAAAAAGACCTTTACGTTGATTTCAAGCCCCAGCAAGCTGTTTACTATGTTGAAAAAGATGACAGCACTTACGGTCCTATTGTCAGCGGGTCGCAAATTTCACATGATTACCTGGAAGATTATTTTTTCAAGAAAAAAAATCTTGAAAAGCAATTACGCGACCAAATGGCTGATAATAAAATCAGTCCTGTTTATTATTACATGACACTTTATGAGATGGGCATTGGCGATCTTGCATCAAGGGTGAGGGTTTCTAAAAGAAAATTGAAAAAACACTTTCTGCCAAAATATTTTGAAAAGCTTTCGATCCCGCTATTAAAGAGGTACGCAGCCATATTTGACATTCCGCTTGCTTCAATGTTTCAGCTGGTAATTGTTAAACAGGAAGACCAGGTAAGAATTGAATTTGATTTTATGAAAACAAAAAATGATTGTTTAATTATTACAAAAACAGGTATTAGAAAGAATGAAAAAAGTGATAGATTTTGAACACAGGATGGCTGCTCATTGTGAGACAGGCACTCTTACAGCACTTTTAAATTATAACGGGCTTGAAATAACTGAGCCATTGGTTTTTGGAATTGCAAACGGGATCTTTTTCGGGTATCTCGAATCGTCAAACTTTCCGTTTCCGACCTTTATAGTCAGAAGCCGGCCCGGTCAGATAAGAGAAAATATTTCGAAAAGACTTAACATTAAACTTGAAAAATACTGGTTTAAAGACCCGGAAAAAGGGGAAGCCAAGCTGGACGAATTAATTAATAAAGGTATACCTGCGGCAATTCAGGTTGATTTTTTTTACATGTCATATATGCCTGAATGGTTACGTGTTAATATTAATGTACATTTCATAAATATTATAGGGAAAAAAGACAACAAATACATTATAAGCGACAGCTATCATCCAAGGATAAGTGAATTGGATAAGGATGTAATGCGTAAGGCGCGTTGGGCAGGTGGCTATATGGCACCAAAAGGTTTTTTGTATTATCCTGTTGATGTACCTGAAAATGTTGATTTTAAACAACCTGTAATTAAAGGAATAAAAAGAGCATGCCGGAACATGCTCAGTATACCTGTACCCTTCATCGGAATAAAAGGTATTTATAAATTTGCCGATAAAATAAAGGAATGGCCATCGCTTGTCAGGGATACTGAGCATTTATCACACGAAATAATGAAAATAAATATCCTGCTGGAAGATCAGGGCACAGGAGGTGCAGGGTTCAGGTTTATGTATGCTACTTTCCTGCAACAAGCCGCAGGCATCTTACAAAATGAAAAACTGGATGATATGTCGAAAAGAATGATGGAAATAGGTGACAAATGGAGAGAAATTTCTTACTTTGCGGCAAAAATCGGAAAAAACCGTGACCTTGGCAAAGAGAAATTGAACGAGTTAAGCTTGTTGATAAAAGAAAGAGGTGATGAAGAAAAAGAGTTTTTCAAGGATTTAAGAAAAACGGTTTGATAAACGAAAACGGTTAAATTAAAGTTTACTGATTTTCAATGATAAATATTTCCGGTTAATCATTAACATTCATAATTAAATAGTACCTTAGAAAGTGTTTATTGATCAAAAATAAATAACAAATAGTGTCAAATTCAAACAGTATGTCGGTAACTGAAAAAGAACAGCTTAGTTATGAAATAAAGAATCTTATTATTGAAAAGCTTAAGATTACTCATATAACGGCTGATGAAGTTGACAATGATGCACCTCTTTTCGGAAAGGACAATCCCATAGGTTTGGACTCTATTGATGCCATAGAGATTGTTTTAGCCCTTAAAGAAAAATATGGTGTTCGTCTGGCCGACCAAAATCTTGCAAGGGAGATTTTAGTTTCAGTTAACACAATTACCGGGTTTCTCGAAAAGGAATTGAAAAAAGAATAAACGCATTACGTCCTGATGAATCATTCCTATCTCCTTATCGGAATCACTTTTGGAAGGTTGATCCGTTTGATAATAAGAAACGGCGGATTTTCACCGATTCATTTCAACAGATTTTTGTTTTTGCTGCAAGGCAGCATCTGGTCATCTGTTTTTGCTTTTGTTGAAAAGGTAAGATTCAAAAAAAAGCTTAAACGGCAATCTGGGATAACCGATCCGGTAATTATTGTGGGAAACTGGCGTACCGGCTCAACTTTCCTGCATCAAATACTGGCACTTGACAAACGTTTTACCACTCCTGTCGTAGTACGTGTATCAGTTCCGGACAGCTTCCTTGTTTCCGAAAAATATTTCCGCGCACTAATGAAAAAGGTAGTATCAAATACAAGACCAATGGACAATGTAAAACTGGGGCCTGACGAACCACAGGAAGATGAATATGCATTGTTGAAAACAGTAAAATATACAACCCTGCAACATCTTATATTTCCAACCGAAAATAAACCTTTTTCCGAAACACTTATGCAACTTAATGAAGAAAACAGCTTTTCGCACTATAACGTTCAAAAACTAAAACTGTTCATTGAAAAATTGAATTTTAAAGATCCCGGAAACATATTGCTTAAAAATCCATACCACTCTTTTCGTATCAGCATTTTTAAAAAAACCTTTCCTGAAGCCCGCTTTATACATATCTGCCGCAGCCCCTTGAAAGTAATACCATCTACAGTAAATATGTTCAATATTATAGGACGTCAAAACAAATTGAAAAACAGATGGAAACCTGAAAACCTTTACACTGTAACCGACCTGTTCAACCATGTTTGGATGTCGGTTAAAAACCAGTTATTCCAGCTGTCTGAAAAAGATTACATTGAAATTAAATATGAAGATTTTGAACAAAATCCTAAACAATATATAAGAAAGATATATGATCATTTTGGATTTGATTATTCAACTGACTTTGACAATCAAATCGATGAGTTTTTAAATTCGGTTAAAAATTATAAGAAAAACAGATTCACTTTAACCGGAGATGAAATAAAGCATATAAAAGAAAGTTGCAGTGATTTTTTAAATCATTATGATTATGATTAGTTACGGGTGACGAGTGACGAATGGTGATCGGTAACCGGCAACCGATATGACTTCAGTAGGCAGTTGGCAAGTATCGGTATTAAATATTCGTAATTCGATGGCATTCATAATTCGATAGATTAATAAAAATGATTTGGTCAATTTACTAAAAAACAAATTAGAGAGAGATGAAACTACGCCTTATATATCCAAAATGGGAAAAGCTGGCGGAACAAACCACATTCAATCTTCCGCCGCATGGACCTGTTGTTATGGCCGCGGCGCTTCCTGACTACGTGGAGGTTGAATTTATAGATGAGAATGTTCAGGAAATTATCTTTGATGATAAAGCCGATCTGATCGCCATATCGGTAATGCTTACCGCACAGATAAAGAGAGGGTGGCAAATTGCCGCTCGTTTCAGGAAGGCAGGAAAGAAAGTCATATTCGGTGGCATAGCAACGATGCTTCATGCACAGGAAACACTCGAACATGCAGATTCTGTTTTCCTCGGTGAGGCGGAAGGACGCATGGATGAAGTGATCAACGACTTTAAAAATAACAGATTGAAAAAAGTGTATAACTATCTGCTCAAGCACCCTGATATGAGTTCCATTGGTCCGGCAAGAAGAGATATTCTTACCCATGAGCTTTATTTTCATAAAGGAGTACAGATGGTTGACCTCATACATGCTTCAAGAGGTTGTCGTTTTACATGTTATCCTTGTTGTGTTAACTTTCTCGGCGGAAAACTCTTCAGGCCAAGGCCTGTTGACAAAGTTGTTGAAGAACTTGAAACCATTGACAATAACAGGCTTTTTATTGTCGATAACTCCCTTGCGCAAGATATCAAATGGGAAAAAGAACTTTTTAAAGCCATGATACCGCTAAAAAAGAAATGGTGCAGCCATACCATTGAAGACAAACCCGAAGTGCTCGACCTAGCCGCACAGGCAGGTGCATGGTATGTGTACCAGGCTATTATCGACACATCCGAATATATTAAAGAAAGAATCAAAAAATACCATGACTATGGCATAATGGTTGAAGGAACCATATTGCTCGGTATGGACAATCAAACGGAAGATGACATTCTTAAACTTATAGATTTCCTTATGGAAATTGAACTTGACCTGGCTGAATTTACGGTAATGACACCGTTCAGACATACCAAAGCTTATGATGACCTTCTGCGTCAGGGCAGGATATTCGATACAAACTGGGATAATTATAACAGCGGAAAAGTAGTATTCAAACCAAAACACATGAAACCTGAAAGACTACAGAAACTGTATCATTATGCCTGGGATACTTTTTACAAGCATGAATCGCAGGAACAAAAAATGTTTAAACTAATAATGAACGTTATTGAAAAGGAAATAAAGGACGGAACTTTCAAAACGCGAAGGGAAGACTTGGCTAATGTCAGTTTCGGAAATAAAATAAACAGGTAAACAAGATGGGTCACAAAATATATAACTATAAAAAAAATTACATCGACGAAATATTCGAATTTACAGGTTTGTGGGATATGCCGTCCAAATGTGGTTTGAAGATTGAAAGACAAAAAGATAAAGTTATTGTTATTGTAACTGATTTATATCATGAAAATCCCGGATCTTCAGTAACGGAATTTTGTGCCCGGTTGGCCAATATTATAATAAAAGAAAAAGATATAGACCCCAAAAAGCTTGTTTTTATCCATCATAGTCCTGATCTGGGATCAAAATACGAATTTTTCACAGAATCTTTTGAACTGGTTGATTTTAAAACAAAAGACGGACAACTTAGTGAACCCGGATGGACGGAGATCAGCAAGAACAAAGTTGAAGAAATGCTCAGGGGCAAATAGGAATTACATGAAGTATTTGATATCAATACTATTATTTTGTTTTGCATCATTGCTTCAGGCTCAGCCTATGCTGCAAAATGTTCGTGGTATTGTAAAAGACAATATAACAGGTGTTGGCCTTGAAAATGTTAATGTAATATTAACGAACGATACTATCAGGAAAGGTACTACAACCGATAAATCAGGTGCTTTCCTGTTTGAGAAAGTTCAATTGGGCTATTATGATCTTCATTTTTCTTCTGTAGGTTACGAAAGTAAATTATATCCGCGGATTAGGGTTGTAAGTTCACATGAGTCTTATATTATAGCTGAGTTGGATGTTTCAATTGAGATGCTTGAAGAGGCAACTATTGTTTATTCTTCCAGGAAGGACCGTCCGGTGAATCCCCGTGCTATGGTCAGCTCTCGTTCTTTCACCCTTGAAGAAGCCAATAAATATGCCGGCAGCTATGGTGATCCGGCACGAATGGTTATCAATTATGCAGGTGTACTGCCTGCAAGGGACAACAGAAACGACATAATAATAAGAGGCAACACATCCAACGGTTTATTGTGGAAGATTGACGGTATAGAAGCACCAAATCCGAACCATTTTGGTGCAACGGGTTCTGCCGGCGGACCGATAACAATAATTAACAACAATCTTTTGATCACTTCTGATTTTTATACCGGGGCGTTTCCCGCACAATACAGTAATGCAATAGCAGGTGTTTTTGACCTGAACATGAAGCCCGGAAACCCCGATAAAAACAACAATTGGGCTCAACTTGGCTGGAACGGCATAGAAATCGGCAGTGAAGGCCCGCTTCACAGGGAAAATAACATTACCTATGCTGCGGCTTGCAGGTACTCTTTTGTTGATATTTTAGCCAGGTTTATTCCAAACCTCCCGGAAGCCGTCAGATACCAGGACTTCTCCGTAAAGCTTAATTTTCCAAACACTTCTATGGGCAATTTTTCTCTCCTTGCAATGGGTGGTGCAAGCAACATCACCATGAGTGACTCCGAAAAACCTCAAGACAAATGGTTGTTTGAAAATACAGGTGAAGATGTTGACAATAGCTATAAAATGGGAGTCACAGGGCTGACTCATTCTTTTCTTACCGGAGCAAACAGTTTGATAACCACAAAAATCTCCTTAACGGGAAGCAGCGTGGAAAATAAAATTGACACCTTATCGGTCGATGACCCAACACCTTTTTTATGGGCGCATGAAAGATCAGATGAAGTGAGGGCTTCTTTTTCATCTTCACTAAAACACAGAATTTCTAAAAGGGCAGATATTACAACAGGTATCATTGCCGATGGGTTTTTTACCAGCTTTGTTGACAGCCAATACGTTAACAATAATTATGTTCACCTTATAAATTCAAAAAACCAAAGCTTTTATCTGTTCAGGATTTATTCGGATATTTCATATCGCATAAGAAATGACCTGCGAACCTATCTTGGTTTAAACATGCAATATTTTGAATTTACCGGCGAGAAGCTTGTTGAACCGCGCTTTGGCATACGCTGGGATATCTCCGGCTCTCATTCTTTAAGCTATGGTTCGGGTTTGCACAGCCAGATGCAGCCAAAAATGATCTATTTTGTAATCAGTGATGATAATAGCAATAAAGTGCTGACAAATAAAAACTTAAAGTTTACAAAGAGTTTTCATAATGTTATAGGCTATGATTATTTGCTCAATGATGACATGCGATTTAAAACGGAGATATATTATCAATACATTTACGATGCACCTGTTTCTCTTGCCGAGCCGGCATATTCATTGCTTAATTATGGAGCCGAGTTTTATTTTGAACGCATGGATAGTCTTGTAAATAAAGGTACGGGAAAAAATTACGGTATCGAGGTTACACTGGAAAAATTCTGGAGCAAGGACTATTACTTTCTTATTACAGGCTCACTTTTCGATTCCAAATATACCGGAAAAGATGGAATAGAACGTAATACCGCTTTCAACGGCAAATTTGCACTGAATTTCCTCGCAGGGTATGAATTTCAACTGCTGAGCAACAAAAGATATTTGAACCTGGGAATTAATTTTACCTATGCCGGAGGCAGACCATATGTGCCTTATGACATCGAAAGCTCCATGCAAAACCGGGAAGTGAAACTTCTATGGGAAAGTGCATACCAGGTACAACGTGAAAACTATAAAAGACTCAGCTTCAGAATAGGTATGAGGCAAAACCTGAAAAACATAAGTATCGAAACAGCCGTCGATCTGCAATACCGCTCGGATTATACAAGCATTTACTATGACCGGCTTGACCTTGAAACAGGAGATATAGTTAGAACATTGTCTATGGGATTCTATCCTATGGCTACAATCAATATTAGTTTTTGATCAATTCCTGAAATCAACACAATCAATAAAAATTATATAAAAAGTATCAATAAATTGATATTTATTTATAATTTTACACAACTTTAAATGCATATCTTGCTATTGAATAATGAAACTCTTTTTAACCGTTTTTTTTAATGAATGTTTCTGATTTTTGAATAAAATTTTTATTGTTAAACTAAAATCTATCTTAAAATGAAAAAAGCAATATTATTAATCAGCGTTGCATTCTGTGTATTGTTGATCGGCTGCAGACCTGCTGTTCATGTAGTTCAGGGCGATCCGGCTGTTATGAAGGGTGAAGAAACAATTGAGATCAGGTTCACATATGATAACATGTATGTAGGGGATCTTACGGAAGAGGAGTATATAAAAGACAGGAAAGAAAGAGCAGAAGATGAGGAGAGTGCCGAACAATGGCATGCAAACTGGTTGAACGACAGAACCGAAAGGTTTGAGCCGAGGTTTATCGAACTGTTAAACAGGTATACTGAAGATCAGGGTTTGGTTTTCGAAGAGGGCTGGGACGATACAAGGTATATTATGGTAGTCAACACATATTATACCGAACCGGGGTTTTATCATTACAGGAGCAGGCCGGCAGAAATTCGTCTGAACATTACCTTGTTTAAAAGAGCTGAACCCGAAAACCCTGTTGTTGAGTTTGATATACCGACTGTGGAAGGATTGGCTACACCCGACACGGGAACACGTCTTCATACGGCATATGGTACCGCTGCCAGGCTCTTTGGCAGATATCTGAACAGAAATTTGTAACAGCTTAAGCGGTAAATAAATAACAAAAAAGGGAAACATCATGTTTCCCTTTTTTGTTATCGCTTATAGAGGTTTTTTATTATTCAAGCGGAATAACATCACCATCCCCATATCTTCCCTTTACATGTACTTCAGGGTTTCCTGAATAATATACATTACCCTGCAAATGTATTTCAACGACAAGCCTTTCGCGGGCGTAAACGTATGCATCATTGCTGCTCATTTGGTTAATATGGGTATGCCGGGTTTCCAGCTTTCTGGAGTCAAATCTTCCGAAAGCCGACAAATAAGCATCCAGATAATCTGCATTTCCCTCATAATAAATATCTGATGTTCCTGACCTGAAATGCAAATAAGCATGATGTGTGTTGGTTTCTATAGTAATATCACCATGCCCTTTTCGCACCTTAAGCTCAAAAACATGCCCCTCAAAGGGTGAAAGCGTTTTTATATTTCCGCAGCCATTATAATATTTTAACGTAACTAATGATTTTGTATGTATATGTACCTCTATCGGCTTATTTGGATCGCGAATCCAGTTGCATATATTGTTGTTGCGAATTTCCAAAACATTGTCGCAGGTTTTTTTTGTAATTATTTTTTCCACCAGGTTTTCGCCTGCAAAAACCTCTACCAAATCAAAGGTGTCGGGATATAAAAAAAGATCAATATTGTCTCGCAAAACAATAGTATCAAACCCTTCAATTTTCCGGTCTTCACTAATATAATATCCGGCAGATTTGAAACAATCGCCGGGAAAACCTTTACTGCAGGAAGTTAGAATAAAGCATGATATTACTAATGCCGGAACAGCATGTTTTTTTCCAAAAATCATATTTTTTAGCTGCCATGCAAAGATCATGAAACATATTTTTGTTAATAGCATTTTCAAAATATTTTATAACCAACTCCCATTTCTATATATTGAGCCCTGAAAAAATGAGTTTTCAGTGTTAGATTTAGCAGAATATTTTCATAAACAAGATGTCTGAATCCTGCCCTGTGATAAAAAATATTGCTTTGATAATTATGTTTGTCATAAAAATAAATTCCTTTCTGTATCAAGAATGCAGTACGTGAAAAATCCATTTGAAATACGACAGATGCCCCGTGATTGAAGTGCCATGGTATATGCTTTTCTTCATCCAGATGCGATAATAAATCCTTACGATTATAATAGTAAAACATATCATAACCTATACCGAATCTAAACTTTTGCCCTACAGGCTGGTTTAGCATACCTGACAAGCCTACCCTGGGACATCTGGGGCTGCCTACAGGATATATGGCCGAATATCCACCGGATACAACAACTATAAGATCGTGTGAACGTTCATCATTCGGAACTTTTTCATGTCTGATCACAGGTGTAGTATTAGGCTTGCCAAAAGACATTCCCAGTTTTAAGGCAGGGATATTTATGCCCCTGTTTGGTCTTTGGATTCGCCCGTTGCTAAAGTGAGTCATGCCAACACCAACCGTAATGTGGTATCTGTCACGGAATATTAACTCACTCTCCATAGTAATATTAAAAGCCATGTTAAGGTGTGTACTTATTGCCGAGTTTTTATAATTGTCTGTCATGTCAAACTTTTTCGTAAGATACCCTAATCCAAGCCCGTTTCTGAGATTTAACCGGTAGTGTTTATTATTTATCAAAGAAAATTTTATATGGGGTATCAAAGCATAGGCTTGACCTAACACCTCAGGATAGCCAAGGTCGGCATACATAAGGTCAAATCCAATATCAGGATAGTTATAAATATGATGCCAATCACGATTACCCTGAGTAATGCCGGAAAAAGAAACACTAAAAAAAGGGAAATGACCCCGGAAAAGATGCACTACGTAATCACTATGAGGAGTAACAAACCCGTAATGAACAGATCCCTCAATGCGTGTAAAAGAAAAACCGGCAGCTTCAGCTGATACTTTTTCCTGATTACCGGCAAATAAAATAAATATAATAAATAACAAAATTAACTTCAAACTTTTCATTTCATATGCAGGCATAACGTTTTAGGTTGTTTGCAAAATTAATCAATTCTTCTTTTACAAAACAGATCATTTTTCGTTTTCAACAAATATGACATCGTGTAATTATGATTTAAAGGTTTTGATGATTTAATGAAAAGCATTAAAGTATAATAAAGCATTTTATACAGTTTTATTTTTTTATAAAAAAGTGTATTTAAATAAATTTAAATTTATTT